>CAJUNG010000079.1 GCA_910587725.1 uncultured Bacilli bacterium | reverse complement strand
TCATTAATAATTTAAGTCTTCCGATAAAAAATAAATACTTCCACGTTTTACAATATCGAAATAACTCATTAATTCTTGTTCAGTTACTTGATAACCATTTAAGAAATCTCGAACCTTTTTTCTTGCTGTTGTTTCATTTTCAACATTATGTTTACGACTCCTCTCGATTTCTTTTTCAAGTGGAGATAACTCAATATAATCACTATATTCAAATTCATTAGTGTATCGTTCATCTTCATCAAACTCCTCTTCTAAATAGAATCGTCCAAAATACTCAACTAAACGAAAATTATATTTTAAAGATTTCTTGTTACGACATTGATTTAAATAATCTCTTATTATGTAACGAGGACCATTTCCCCAACTAGTACCATTATCAAAAATCATAAATTTTACCTCCTTTCATAATATTTATTAGTAGATATAGAGGGATATTCTATTTATCCCTCTTCTACTATTAATCCTCTTTTGAAACTAACTTAGTAACTTCTGAAATCGTATAGTTTGGATAACTACCTTTTTCAGTTTCTCTAGTAGTTTGAATCAACTTAACTTTTGAACCAACTAGATATTTTGTAAAATATGCTAGTGATTCTACACCTTCGTTGGCTGTTTGTAAGTTAATATCGAAATCAAACTTTTTTAAAGTTTCTATTAATCTATCTATACTACCTTGAATAGAATAGATACTAAAATAGTACATATCCGAAACTTCAACTCCGTTTACATCATAAACGTAAGATAAAGTTGGAACTCCTTTTTTAGTCTCAAAACTTTCAACTCTAACTAATACACCATCATAAGTTATTCCATCTTTTAATGGTTCCTTATTTTTCTTAATGGCTTTTTGTATTAGATTTAGAGGTTTAGGATTAATTCCTTCATTATAGATTAATTTATCTATATCCTCATCTTTGATTGACATAACCTTTTTCCTTTCTACATCCAACTTACCTGGGAGAGAACGTTTCAGTATTTACTGAAAACCAGTTAATATAAATTAGATGAATAACACGTGATATTTTCCC
>CAJUNG010000078.1 GCA_910587725.1 uncultured Bacilli bacterium | reverse complement strand
TTTTTATAATCACTTATTAAATGTTCTAAATCAATATGAGTTATTTGTTCTTTTGTAACATAAAATTCAAATTCAATTGAATTTATATTAAAACAAATGTCCCCTCTATTTTCAACTGATATTACGGGCATATAGTATTTTTGGTTATAGTATTTTCCATCTATACTTATAAAATGATTATTATATGACTGAAGAGATGTTTTATAATTCAAATTATTAATTTTTCTATTAAGCTCTTCGGCTTTACTATAAATATCATTTAAAATATTGTGAATTTGTAAAATATCCATATCTAATCTCCTATAAATTTCATATATTAATTTTATCATACACGCAACTAATATTAAAGGAATATTTCCCTAATTCTGATTTTGAATTCTATTAAAAAGTAGTAAATTAGTAGTAAAATTTTATTAGAAATTTTCACTCATACCCATAAATAAAGACTTTTATAGTGAAATTACATTTTTTGTATTAATACTAATCAAAAAAAGGAGGTATTAAAGATTCTGATGAATTATAAAATTGGCAAAAATGGTAATTTGATTCCTAAAAAAGATTTTTATCTGTTAGATGAAGGATGTGAAGTCAGAGTTTATCGTTATGGTAAACTTGCCCTTAAGATTTATAAAGTTTTTTCTAATAGAATCCATATGTCTGAGGAAGAAATTACTTATTTTTCAACCATTCCTTCTAAACGAATTTTAACTCCTAAAAAAGATGCACTTTATGGTGAAGACGATTGTTACCGAGGATATGTCATGGATTTTATGGGACATAAAGAAACCCTTTTTAATGCACAGCTAGATACAATAAGAGAAGATTTATGTTTGATGAAGGAAGATGTTTCTTTGTTTACTAGTGTTGATGTTCGTCTTGAAGATTTAAGTGTAAATGGGTTTTATTCTAGTCATTTGTATGTCGTAGATATAGGAAATTTTCGGAAAATCGAAAATAATACCGATGGCGATAATAAAATTCGTCTTGCCAGTTACAACTTAGCAAGTCTTGATTCTTTAATTCGCTATACTCTCTTAAAACGTTATTTAGAAATTACTCGTCAAACACAGGTATATCCGAAAATGGTTAGATTCTTTGATAAAATTAAAGATTGGGAAAATTATGATTCTTTAGTAGATGTGTTTGAGCAAGAAACAAAGGCTTACCGAAGTGGAACAGTAGAAGACTATATGAAGGTATTAGCAAAACGTTTTAATCGATTACGATAATTCAATGAACTTACTAGGGC
>CAJUNG010000077.1 GCA_910587725.1 uncultured Bacilli bacterium | reverse complement strand
GAAAAAGCCTTCTTATGGTAAAATAAAAACATAAGGAGGCTTTTCGTATGGCTAAAAAAGAAAAAATAAGTGAAGAAAGAAAAAAACTAATTCAAGAATTTATCAAAGATAATGAAATAAAGAATGTAACAGACATTCAAGATGCAATAAAAGACCTGTTTAAGGATACTATCCAGGAAATGCTAAATGCAGAATTAACAGAACATTTAGGTTATGAAAAAAATGAATATGTTGAAGATAGTGGAAACTACAGAAATGGTTATTCAAAAAAGACAGTACATTCTTCAGAAGGAGACATTGAATTAAATGTACCAAGAGATAGGCAAGGAACATTCGAACCAATCGTAGTAGAGAAGGGGCAAAAAGATATTTCTAGCATTGAGGAAAAAATCATACGAATGTATGCAAGAGGAATGTCAAATCAAAATATTTATGAAGAAATGCAAGAATTGTATGGAGTGAAAGTAACACCAGATATGGTAACGGCAATCACGGATAAAGTTATTCCAGAAATACGAGAATGGCAAAAGAGACAATTAGAAGAACAATATGCTATCGTATTCGTAGATGCAACATATTTCAGTGTAAAACAAGATGGAATTGTAACAAAGAAAGCAGTGTATATAGCATTAGGAGTTACCATGAGTGGAGAGAAAGAAATCTTAGGATTTTACATAGGAGATGCTGAAAGTGCCAAGTATTGGTGTAATATCTTAAATGAACTAAGAAATCGAGGAGTAAAAGATATTTTAATTCTTTGTGCAGATGGATTAAAAGGATTGAAAGATGCAATCGGAAACATCTTCCCTATGACAGAATTTCAGAGGTGTATTGTCCATATCATAAGAAACACTTTGCAGTATGTATCATATAAAGACCGAAAGGAATTAGCAAAAGATTTGAAACAAATTTATCGAGCATCAACAGAAGAAATAGCATATAACAATCTAATGGAACTAGAAGAGAAATGGAAAGCAAGACGAGTATCTTTAGATATCTGGAAAGATAATTGGGATAGCATACAACCATTTTTCAAGTATGGACCAGAGACAAGAAAAATCATGTATACAACAAATGCGATTGAGAGTCTAAATAACTGCTACAAGAAACTAAACAAAGGAAGAAGAGTATTCCCAACTGTGCAGTCATTAGAAAAAAGTATGTATTTATCTACGAAAATAATAACAGAAAAATGGACAAGTAGATATCCAAATTGGGGTGTTACTATCTCAGAACTACATACTTTTTTCCCAGACAGATTTGAAATTAGCTAGTACAAAAAATTACTAGTTAATCGATAAAATAAAGCATGTTAAAATGAATTATCAACATGCTTTAGAAAAGAGCACATTGACAAATTCATATAACTAACATAAGATATTTTTATCTTAGAAAATGAAATTTGTCAATGGCTAATTATTAAAT
>CAJUNG010000076.1 GCA_910587725.1 uncultured Bacilli bacterium | reverse complement strand
GATTTCTACTTTAAGCGATTTAGAAAATTTACTGATTGATACAGGTCTTATTGGTAGTAATGAAACGATTGAATATAATCTTCGTCTATGGATAAAGGATACTGTTACCGATAATGAAATTATTCAAGGCAAAAGTTTAAGATTCAGAATCCAAGTGAGTGCAGAACAAATCCCTAAAGAGATTTATACAGAATCTATTTTAAATGGAACCGACCCAGTACTAAGTGATAACTTAATTCCTGTAACGATTGAGAATGACGGAACAGTTCATAAAGCAGATATTTACGAAACGTGGTACTCTTATGAAGAAAAACTATGGGCCAATGCCGTAGTTCTTGAAAATACATCAGTAACTTATGAAGATGGAGAAGTCATTCCAGAAGACAATATAGAGTCATACTTTGTATGGATACCAAGATACAAATATAAAATATTCAATGATACCGTATACACTGGTCTAACAGAAATTGAAGATAGAGTACAGGAAATCGAAGTAGAATTTGAAAATAAAGATACAGCAATATCGAATGGAACAACGACAGGAAGTTGGTTAACGCACCCAGCATTTACTTCATTTGACTCGAACGGCTTCTGGGCAGGAAAATTTGAATCCGGATATAAAGGAGCGACATCAACAGATACTGCTCAAGTAAATTCTAACGATAGTACAAAACTTCAAATAAAACCAAATGCCTATAGTTGGAGGAATATTACTGTTGGAAATGCCTTTAAAGTCAGTTATGATTACTTAAGAAGTGACGAATCACATCTAATGAAAAATACGGAATGGGGAGCAGTAGCTTATTTACAACACTCGAAATATGGAAGTAGTATGAGTGTAAGAAATAACAACAACAGTTCATATAAGACTGGATATGCCTCTATTTCGGAACCAACTCTGGGATATAATACTAATGGAACAAGTATTCCAGGTAATTTAAATGGAACGACTGCTGATGTTACACAACCCTATAATACACCGACTGGATATACGGCAAGTACAACTGGAAATATCAGTGGAATTTATGATATGTCAGGTGGGTCTTGGGAATACGTGATGGGATACAATATTAATGCAAATATCGTAGGAGAAAATAGTGAGATAACCAATATTTATAGTGATTTCCTTACAAATAGTAAATGGGAAAAATATTATAATCAGTATTCTAATACAGTAGCAAATAATACAAAATATGAAAATGGATTATTAGGGGATGCAACACGAGAGATGGGACCATTTGCTAGTATAATGGATCCAGATAACGTCGCAAAAAATAGAATTAGTTGGTACTCCGATTTGGCAAACTTTGTTCGTCCTGATTATCCTTGGTTTGGCAGAGGAGGAACGTGGAGTCATGGTGTAACTTCTGGAATTTTTGCATTTGCTATCTTCAATGGTGGAAATATATACTCGCATGTTTCTTTCCGAGTCGTTCTTATGCCATAAAATAAGTAAAGTATAATAAAAAAGTATCCCTTTGCTTTCCAGGATAGCAGGGGGTAATAAACTAGGAAAGTAGGAATTTTAATGAAGAAAAAAAGGATATTAATCTTGTTACTATTAATTATTGGATTTGTCTTAGGAACAAGTTTTGCATACTTTCTGGTAAATTTAAGAGGAACAAAGAAGTAT
>CAJUNG010000075.1 GCA_910587725.1 uncultured Bacilli bacterium | reverse complement strand
TATATGGAGTTGCATTTAGTTAGTAAAAATTAAAGATTGCATTTAAATAGACAAATATAGTATAATATGTCGCCGATGGAGCTTGTTCGTGAAAGGAAGATGAAAAGTGAAAAACAAGCACTTATCGTATGATGAACGACTTATGATAGAAAAAGGGATAACAAATAATAAATCGTTTAAAAAAATAGCAGCAAAGTTAGAGAAAAATTGTACTACTGTTGCAAGAGAAATAAAAAATCATTATACAGTAGAAAATACTGGAGCATATGGAAGAAAATTTAATGATTGCATCTATAGAACAAGATGTTCCATTCGAAAAGATTGCCCATTACAAAAATGTTGTGAATACCAAAAAGAAGAATGCCCATTACTTTTAAAACCACCTTATGTATGTAATGGTTGTAAAAATAGAATGAATTGTACATTAACCAAATATTTATATAAAGCAGAGTATGCACAAAGGGAATATTCAGAGATGCTGAAAGAAACGCGAAGTGGAACTACTTTTAGTAACAAAGAATTAGATTATATGAATAGTATTTTATATCCTTTAGTAACCATACAAAGACAATCTATTCACCATGCTTATATCAATAATTTAGATAAAATGATTTGTTCAGAAAAGGAAATCTATAGGTTGGTAGACTTGGGATTACTAAAAGTCAGAAACATCGATATGCCAAGAAAAGTTCGTAGAAGGATTAGAAGAAAAAATGAGAGACATTTTAAAATTGATAAAAAATGTAGAATTGGTAGAACCTATCAAGATTTTCTAAAATATATGGAAAAACACCCAGATGTAGCTGTTGTTGAAATGGATTCGGTAGAAGGAACCAAAGGAGGAAAAGTTTTATTAACCATTCATTTTAAAAATACTTCCTTTATGCTTTCTTTTATTAGAGATGCAAACACAGCTCAGTCGGTAATTGACATATTTGATGAAATTCAAGAAAAAGTAGGACTCGACAACTTTAAAAAACTATTTCCTATCATTTTAACGGATAATGGGACTGAATTTTCTGATCCAACAAAAATAGAATATGATAAGGATGGAAATCAAAGAACTAAGATATTCTACTGTGACCCTTCTTCTCCTGAGGAAAAAGGAGCATGTGAAGTAAATCATGAAATGATACGCCGGATATTTGAAAAAGGTGAATCATTTGATGAATACAATCAAGAACAAATTAGTTTAATGATGTCTCACATCAATTCATATTCTAGAGCCAAATTAAACGACAAGAAACCAATAGAAATATTTAATCTTGTCTATGGCGAAGAAATCTCTAAATCATTAGGAATTATAGAAATTTCATCTAATGATGTAACATTAACTAAAAAAATATTTAAAAATTCTTAATTAACTTTCTTATAAGAAAGTTAGCTCTCGGCAGAGCTACCGGAGGTAAGAAACAACCTTGCTGGCTTCTTTGTTTCCTTTCTTTTCCATAAAAGAAAGGAAAGCCGTCGGCAGACAATATGTTAAGATAAGCTCCATCATCAATCTGCCAAATCAAGGGTTGCATTTTAAAATTCAAAAAAAATTTTTTGACGCAACTTTTACCGGAGGATACCCTTTTTGTCTCTTTTTTCAGTTAATTGCTTGTATTTTACACCAAAAAAGGAGAAAAATCCACTATTTTTTGAATTTTTTTCCTTTTGGCTTATATATTTTCTTAATTT
>CAJUNG010000074.1 GCA_910587725.1 uncultured Bacilli bacterium | reverse complement strand
GGTCAGTTGCAAAAGTAAAATCCACTTTGAAGAGGTAAATTCTATGGAAAGTGAGTTTTCCTAGTTCGAGGGAAAACAAATACTAGATTTTTTGAAGAAAAAGATGTAAAATAGAGCACATAAGGACCAAAAACCCCTATTTTATTGCACACGAAAGGAAAATGGCCTTTTGAAATTTTTTTTGAATTTCAAAACTCCATCCCTTATGGTAGCATTATTAATGATGGGATGGTGCTTATATTATAATATGCCCTAAAGCCGGGCGGGCTTTTCCTTTCTTTTGTGGAAAAGAAAGGAAACAAAGAAGCCAGCAAGGGTTTATATTACCTCCGGTGACTCTCCCGAGGGGCACTTTCTTTTAAAGAAAGTGGAAAGAAAAGAAAGCTTTCTTACCTCGAGATTGTAAACTAGTAATGTCTTATCTTTTTTTGATAAGATGGGGTGATAGATTGATTTCATTTGGCTGTATCTCTATCATTCCTAGTTTATTGGCAATATCTTTGCCATAGATTAAACTAAACAATTGTAAGGGTGAACAATCGTTTAGTTTTTTTCTTTTATAGGAATTAATATGAGACATCATTTTAACGATATCTTCTTGAGTTAAATTGTCAAAAGAAGTACCTTTTGGAAGAATTCTTCTAATTAATTCATGATTCACTTCACAGGAACCTTTTTGTTCAGGATGAGCTGGTTCACAGTAGAATACTTTTGTTCTAGCTTCCTTCGTTAAAATACTAGTTTCTATTTCTTTGGGATTAGAAAACTCACTTCCATTGTCTGTAAGAGTCACTACAAATAGCTTTTTAAAGATGTTGAGTCCTAAAATTGATTCCAAATGATTGAATATATCGATAACAGACTGGGCATCATTATGTTTACGAAGAAATGCTAACATAAAGGAGCAATTTACGAAATGAATTGTTAACAGTACTTTTCCACCCTTAACGCCTTCTACACTATCCATTTCAATAATATTAGTATCAGGATTTTCTTTTATAAAGCTTAGATAATCTGAATAACTTCTTCCCTCTAAATAAGTAGGGTCTATTTTATGAGCGGTGTGTTTTTTGCTTCTTGTTCGAAAACGGACTTTTCTAGGTAAATCAATATTTCTTACTTCCAAGACTCCTAATTCTATTAGATGATAAATCTCTTTTTCACTACACATGATAGAATTTTTATTATTGATATACGCATGATGGATGGATTGTCCTTTTTCTTTTATCAATGGTTTTAAAATTTCATTGAGACGTTTGATTTCTAATTCATTATAAGTGATTCCTTGTCTTGCTCCAACTAAAGTATCTTGATATTCTTTTAGTGCATATATTGCATCATAGATTTGTTTACCAAGCGTACAAGAAGCTTTGTTGGGACAACCATTACATACATAAGGTGCTTTTTTTAGTTTAGGACACTCTTCTTTTTTATAATGTCCACAAAATGTTGGATTGCATTTTGTACCTTTTTCTCGAAATTCACATTTTTTTCGATAAACACAATCGCAGAATGGTCTTCCTACTGCACCAACTTGTTTAAACTGTAGATGAGCTTTAACCTCTTTTGCAACAGTAGTACAATCTTTATTAATTGTTCTTCCAATTTCTTTAAATGATTTTTGGTTTTTTAATCCTTTTTCTATTTCTAATCTTTCATCAAAGGATATGTGCTTATTTTTCATTTTTTATTACCTCTTTTCCTAATATAAGCACCACCGACTCCATATTATACTATTTTGAAGAGGTAATTTCCACCTTTGATTTTTGAATAAGTAAATTCCACTTTAT
>CAJUNG010000073.1 GCA_910587725.1 uncultured Bacilli bacterium | reverse complement strand
AATCGAGTAGAGTAGAAAATTTTAATAGATAAAATTTTCATCCCCTCTCACACCACCACATCGTGCCGTTCGGCAATGGGCGGTTCAATTCATAAGTTTAATTTCAAGCTAGATAATAATCTAAAGCAAAGACTAATCCTCTGCGTTTTAGATTATTATTTGGTTTTTGTAATCTTTCTTTTGATATAGCCATTTGTAAAATTTGTGAGTGTGCTATAAATGTATATCCTCTTCTGCAATAAGCTAATCCTTTTGCACTATCTAATGAAAATCCACATTTGACTAGGTTCTTTATTTGGGTTTTCGGCGTTTTCCACTGTTTCCAGATAATTGCTCTAATCCTTGCACGTAAGTGCTCATCTGCGTGTTCTAGAAATTTCTTCATTTTCCCAATCCTAAAATAATTTACCCAACCTCTGATAGTCCAGTTTAATTGCTCAATTCTTTTATCTAGCGACATACTTTTACTTCGATTTGTTAATCTTTTTAATTCCCTTTGGAATTTCTTTTTACTATCTTTGTGTGGTGTGCATTCCCATTTTTTCATCTTGCAAAATCCAAAACCTAAGTATTTTAAATCCCAAGGTGTACATACTTTTGTTTTAGTCATGTTAACTTTGAGTTTTAGCTTATTCTCAATAAATTTTGTTATTGATGTCATTACTCTGTTTGCAGCTTTTTCACTTTTTACTAAAATTATTGTATCATCTGCATATCTAACAAAACATAGATTTCTAGCCTCCAATTCCTTATCTAGTGGATTAAGCATAATGTTGGATAGTAATGGAGATAACGGACCACCTTGCGGTGTTCCAATTTTTGTATCTTCATATTTACTATTGACCATTACTCCTGCTTTAAGGAATTTATCTACCAAAGAAACAACATTTCCATCTTTAACAACATCACTTACAAGTCTTAATAATCTGTCGTGTGGTACATTGTCAAAGAACTTCTCAAGGTCAATATCTACTATCCATTCGTATCCATCGTTCATATATTCTAGTGCTTTCATTATTGCTTGTTGACAACATCTTTTAGGTCTGAAACCATAACTATATTCACTAAAATATGGTTCGAACATTGTAGACATTACTTGCACCATTGCTTGTTGAATAATTCTGTCTAAAACAGTTGGTATCCCCAATTTTCGTACTCCACCATTTGGCTTGGCTATTTCTACTCTACGTACTGGTTGTGGTTGATATTTACGATTATACAGTTGCCAAACAATTGTAGCTTTATTTTCTTTGATGTATTTCGCAGTTTCTTCGATGGATAAATCATCAATTCCACTTGCTCCTTTATTTGCTTTTACATTTTTGAAAGCTTCATTTAAATTGTTTCGGTCAAGTATTTTTGTGATAATATCTTCACTCATAGCTTGTCTATTTCCTTTCTTTTCGTTATCTTGTAACACCATCTTTTGGATTACCCATTGGGATACGCCCAACCTCTCATCTTTATTTATTCTGATTAATTACAAGAGATTTCAAGACTTCCATAGTCTTATAAATTGTTTAGTCCTTCGGAAAAAAAATCTCCTACTATGACCTCTGCTGATTTCCTATAATTCGTTGTTACTACTTATTCGCTTATAGGACCTCACGGGATAAGCCATAACTCTTTCCTCGTTTACTCTCTTGATTTACCCATTAGATTTACGTTTGTCTTTTGGACTTTGTTGTGTTTTGGCAACTTATCCATCTAATAAGCCTTAATATCAAGTTCTTATTCATAGAGCCACGATTTCGCTATTGCTTCTTTTCACGCTCCATTACTGGTTTACGCTTTGCAAGTTGCTATCGAGTTCGCGACAAATACGCCTCTTGGGACTTTCACCCTAGATTTATGACATGCCCGTCATACAAA
>CAJUNG010000072.1 GCA_910587725.1 uncultured Bacilli bacterium | reverse complement strand
TATTCCTTTATTTATAAGGGTTTTAGGAGATTTTTTGTTTTACAAAAAATGCGTACATTCTCTAGTTTCTTGTTTGCTTAAAAATTTTTTTGAAATTTTTTTCAGTGATGATTTCGAAGTCTGTTCTGAAACCAAAATTTTCATGAAGAGCATCTGTTAAATCAGTTCTTGTATAAACAGGTGAAAATCCAGTGGGCCCTTCTTTTAAAAAATTCATGTTCCTAAGGGTTTCTATTAACTCACAAGCAGTGTATTTTTCATCCATCTTTTTTTCTAAATAACGGTAAATAACAAGTGCCAAGAAGCAAGTGACAAAATGTGCTTTGATTCTATCTTCCCTTGACAGATGAACTGGTCTTGCTTCAAATTCACTTTTCATGATTCGAAAGGATTCTTCAATTTCCCATCTTCTATGATTTACTTTAATAATTTCTTCAACTGAATCTTCAAGGTTTGTACAAACAGCATATAATCCATCATATCTAGCTTCTTCGTCAATTATTTCTTGATTAATCGTGTAATGTATTTCTTCAGCTGCTTCTCCATTCAAAGTAGTGTTTGTTACTTCGATAAATCTTTTCGGATCATTTTGTTTTGCTTTTCCTATTTTCTTAGGATTTTTTTCAATTAATTTTCTAGCTCTTTCAATTTGTTTATTTCGAATATTTCGTTGATATTCTTGATATTTTGTAGAATAGGTAACAATTAATCGTTGTTCGATTCCGTCCTCTTTAATCCATCTCTCTTTATAAAATATCTTGTCCTTGTATTGCATGATTAATTTTTCATTTGTTCTTAACTCAGAAATATTGTAACCTTTAGAATCTCCTGGAAGATGCCATCCCTTAGTTAAATTTAAGGCGTCCTCTTTTAGATGCTCTTTCAATTTTTTTATGGATTGTGTGGTAATAAATTTTCTGGAATTTGTATTATTAAATTTTCGATTTGCGGTGGAAGAAAGTCCGGCATCTGTGCAAACGACAAGATTAGAGAGATTAAAATCTTGAATAATTTTTTCCTCTAATGGCTTTAATGTAACCTGTTCATTTGTGTTTCCGGGGGTAATTTCAAAAGATAGAGGAACACCATCTCCATCCATAAATAGACCCATTTGAACAATTGGGTTTGGTCGATTTTCTTTTGATTTTCCATATTTTCGTAACTCATCTTCTTGTTCTATCTCAAAGAAAAAGTTAGTACAGTCATAATATAAGACTCGATTATTTCTTTTCATATATTTGTTGCTATTAATATATAACTGCGATTGTATAAAGTCCGCTTCTTTTGAGATAACTTCAAGTGCTCTTAAAATATTGTTATAGTCAAAATTAGGTTGTTCAAAAAAATTTTTGCATAGTTCTAGAGTCTTTAGTTTAGAGGAAGGAAAAATAATTCTAGCATAGATTAGATTGGAAAGAATTTCATTTAAATCATATTTAAATTGATATTTATCCGTAATTTCATTACAAATTGTATTTAATTTTAAACCATAATAAATATTCTGGAGAAATAAATATCCACCATTAAATAGAGCTTGCACATTTTTTTCTATTTGCCTTGCCTGATACTTTTTGATTAGTACAGGAAGTTGGCAATCTTTATTTTTTTGATTTAATTCAGAAATATAATTCGTAACCCATATTAAAGGATCTTCATCACCACTACGCATCTTGATTTTTTCTATTGTTCCAAGATTCTCATAAATTTTTGTAGTTCTTTTTCCATTATTTGTTACATCTTGAATGATAGAATATTGAATGGTATTTTTTGTTTTTACTGTTTTTAGCCTCATAATAATCCCTCACTATATTACTATTATACAATGTACGACCAATGTACGCAATATAAAAATGGAAAATTTGACAAAAAAACACCTATTTTATAACGGTTTACGAAGATTTGCTATTTAAAAAGTGATAAACTCCCG
>CAJUNG010000071.1 GCA_910587725.1 uncultured Bacilli bacterium | reverse complement strand
CTTTAAATAAAATTGTAAGTTCCCGCTTTATCACAAACGGGAATTAAGTGTTAAAAATGAAATAACTATTGCGATATAATGGACTTGTTACTTGAAGGATATGGCAATGCTGGGGAGCAACCAGAGCAGCAGGTAATGGTATACGAAAAAGGGTAATGAAATCATTATTCTTTTTTTTTGTTCCTTTTTCGGAACCTTAAGCGATAAACCCTAGTTGCTTGTGGCAAAGTCCAAGCAACTAAAAAAATTGCTATTATTGGATATTTGTTATAAAATATGAAACTATGGTTTGTTTGCTATTTAAAGGAGTGAAAAAATCATGGCAAATTATACCCACCTTTGTAAAGAACAAAGAAATACTATAGAATATCTCTTAAATAAGGGATTTGATTTTACCTATATCGGTAATTCCATTCATGTTGACAGAACCACCATTTCAAAGGAAATTAGAAGAAATAGAATCATTAAAAATCAATTCTTCCTACCGTTTAGTAAAACAGGAATCAATCGGGCAATAAAGGGATGTGAAAAATTAAGTCATCCACCTTATTGTTGTAACCATTGTAA
This sequence comes from uncultured Bacilli bacterium, assembly GCA_910587725.1. GTDB lineage: Bacteria > Bacillota_I > Bacilli_A > RF39 > UBA660 > MGBC162581. The sequence goes on along the minus strand of CAJUNG010000071.1, from coordinate 1,476 downwards.
AAATAAAAGTTCGTGTTCCAAATATCATCTGTACTACAACGCAAAAGAGGCTCAAAAACACTACGAGGCATCTCTAGTAGAAGCCAGAACTGGAATTGATATTACACCAGAAGAAATAAATATGATTAATAAAAATATAGTCCCACTAATAAAGAATAAACGACAAAGTGTGAATCAGGTTTACATCAATCATCCAGATCTTCTATCCTTTTCTAAAACAACATTTTATAAGTATGTGAATGAAGAAATTATATCTCTAAGAAACTTGGATTTACCCAGAAAAGTTAAATACAAAAAACGAAAAAGCAAGAAAAGTAAAAAAAACAAGAGAGATTTATCTCTTCTGCAAGGAAGACGTTTTGAGGATTTTCTCAAAAAAATAGAAGCGGAGAAAAAGCTTCATATCTGGCAACTAGACACTGTGATTGGTACCAGCAAAGATACCAAATGTTTAATGACTTTTCTTTTAGTGGAAACAAACTTTATGATTATCAGATTATTAGATAAAAAGGATGTAGAACACGTTAATAGTGAATTTACAAAATTAAAATCTATTCTAGGAACTGAATTATATAAAAAAATGGTTAATGTCATCTTAACGGACAATGGCATTGAGTTTTATGATCCAATTCACATGGAGATTGATTTTGATACAGGTGAAAAGTTATGTTCAGTATATTATTGTCATCCCAATTCACCAGAAGAAAAAGCAGAATTAGAAAAGAACCACGAATACATTAGATATGTTTTACCGAAAAAGACTTCTTTTCAAAATTTGACGGAACAAGATATCAAAAAATTAGAAGATAATATAAATAATATTCCAAGGGATATTTTAGGTAACAAAACACCTTACAATCTAACCAAGGAAAAATATCCTGAGCTAATCAAAAGGTTAAACTCTAAGTGCATAAAACCCGATGATGTTACCTTAAATCGAAACGATATCTTAGGTGGTGATGACAGTGAAAGATAAAGTACTTACCACACATCCGGTTCTAGGAGAAATTACGGTTAATGATTTAATACAAGATTTAGAAATTATGTTAATTGACACCTCCTTTTTTGAGGACTTCATTTATCAGATGATAAAAAGTACATCTATGTCTAAAGAAGATATTTCTACCTTGTTCAACTACAGTGTTGTTGATAGACTAAAGTGGATTATTTCTGTTCTAAAAGACCTAAACTAATTCAATGAAAAAACAGAAGCATCACCTTCCGTTTTTTCATTGGCAAACAAGCCATAAATAATATTCCGAGAGATATTTTATCTCTAATGTGCGGGAACTTAATCGCGAAAAGATATAAGTACGTACACTTTTTCTGATGCAATAAAAATCCCTACGAACACATATATTACCACATTTTCCTAAAAATGGAATAAAAATTTGAAAAAAAATGAAAAAAATGGGCATTGAGTCCTAAAATTTTCATCTTTTTATGTTACACGGGAACTTCTATTTTAATTCAAGC
>CAJUNG010000070.1 GCA_910587725.1 uncultured Bacilli bacterium | reverse complement strand
AACCATTTTATAATGGTTTGTGAAATTTTTGAGTTTCAAAAGTGTTTAAGTTCCGAGCTTTTTCTATCGCCAAAGAGGGGGATATTGTCCTAGTTGCTGGTAAGGGTGTCGATAATTACATGGCAGTAGGGGACGAATATTTACCATATTCTGATTGGGAAGTTATTAAAAGCTATTTTGAGGAGAAGGGAAACTAAGATTTCCTTTTTTTCTTGGTTGAATGGGTGAGTTATTTATGATACAATAGTACTATCTTAATGTACTGCAGTAGAATAGAATGCAATAATTCTACAAGTTTTTATGTCCGGTGAGAGTACAATAAAATAGAGAGGTTTTTTATGAATAGAAAAGAGAAAAGACAGATAGCAAAAATTACGATATTTTTAACGAGTATATTTGTTATCTTTTTAAGTGTAACTTATGCATTTATCAATGTAACGATTAATGGGACAAGGCGTCAAGTGATTACTGTTGGAAACTTAAATATCGATTTAGAAGAAGATGATAACTTTACGATTGATAATACTTTACCTGTCTATGATGAAGTAGGGATGCTAAGTAAGTCGTTTGATTTTCGTTTAATCAATAATTCGGATGAAAAAGCAAATTACGTCCTAAGTTTAGAAGATATTACGACTGGTGAAAGATTATCTTTCAGTGATGTCAAATTAGGGTTAACAAAAAATGGAGAAACTTCGATTTATTCTTTAGATGCTTTAGAAAATTTAGTGATTGATACAGGTCTTATTGGTGGTAATGAAACGATTGAATACAATCTTCGTCTATGGATAAAAGATACGGTTATCGATAATGAGTTAATTCAAGGTAAAAGTCTTAGATTCAGAATTCAAGTTAATGCAGAGCAAATTCCTAAAGAAATTTATGCAGAATCTATTTTAAATGGAACAGACCCAGTACTAAGTGATAACCTAGTTCCTATAACGATTGAGAATGACGGAACAGTCCATAAAGCAAGCATCTATGAAGAATGGTACTCTTATGAACAAAAGCTTTGGGCAAATGCAGTAGTATTGTTAGATAAGTCTGTCAATTATGCAGATAATGAGATAATCCCTGAAGAAAATATTGAAAGTTATTTTGTCTGGATTCCGAGATACAAGTATAAAGTATTTAACGATACCGTTTATACTGGAGCGACAACTTTAGAAAATCGAGTACAAGAAATCGAAATCGAATTTGAAAATAAGGATACTGCTATATCAAGTGGAACAACAACAGGAAGTTGGTTAACACACCCCGCATTTGTAAGTTTCGATACGAATGGATTTTGGATAGGAAAGTTTGAGACAGGATATAAAGGAGCAACAACGACTATCGAAGCAGAAATCAATTCAAGTGATTCGGCAAAACTACAGATAAAACCAGATGTTTATAGCTGGAGAAATATTACGGTTGGGAATGCTTTCAAGGCAAGTTACGATTATTTAAGAAGTGATGAAAGTCATATGATGAAAAACACCGAATGGGGAGCAGTAGCATACTTACAACACTCGAAATATGGAAGTAGTATGAGTGTAAGAAATAACAACAACAGTTCATATAAGACTGGATATGCCTCTATTTCGGAACCAACTCTGGGATATAATACTAATGGAACAAGTATTCCAGGTAATTTAAACGGAACGACTAGTGATGTTACGTTACCCTATAATACACCAACCGGGTATACTGCAAGTACAACTGGAAATATCACCGGAATTTATGATACGAGCGGTGGAGCATGGGAATATGTGATGGGATATAATATTAACGCAAATGCCGTAGGAGGAAGTAGTGAGTTAACTAGTATTTATGGTGATTTCTTTACAAACAGTAAATGGGAGAAGTACTATGATAAGTATTCTAATGCAGAAGTTGATGCTAGTAAGTACCAAACAGGATTACTTGGGGATGCAACAAGAGAAATGGGACCATTTGGAACAGTAAAGGACCCCGATGGAAGTTCAAGATATCGAACAAGCTGGTATGGAGACGTGGCGTACTTCGTCAGCCCTGTTTCCCCTTGGTTCGTGCGCGGTGGGTATTGGAACAACGGTGTCGAGTCCGGCGCCTTTGCGTTCCACTACTTTAGTGGTGGAGTGGGTACGCACATTTCCTTCCGTGTTGTTCTTGCCCCATAAACAGGTGAAACTAATAAAAAGGTGTTTCCCATTTTAAGATAGCTGGGGGAACAAATCAAAGAGAGTAGGGATTAAAATGAAGAAAGAAAATAAAAAGCAAATTGCGAAAATAACTGTATTTTTAACAAGTATCTTTATTATCTTCTTAAGTGTAACCTATGCGTTTATTAATGTAACGATTAATGGGACAAGACGTCAAG
>CAJUNG010000069.1 GCA_910587725.1 uncultured Bacilli bacterium | reverse complement strand
TATCGGCTGAAAAACAGCCGATAAAATTGTCGTGGCGGAAAATAGAATGATTACGTTTTTATCGATGACGATTATTCTTCATATATATTCCTTATCTCACGCCAAGGAGAAGTAGTACTGTAAGAATTAAAACACCCTTTAGGAACATATAATTTAGTATATTTAGCTTGGTCAGAATTAAAAATAGAAGCTGCGGAATATGGAGCAATCCGAGTTTTTATATGTACCTCAATATTAGCAGAACACCCCCAAAATATATTATACCCTATATTCTTTAAATTTGAACCTATATTTATTTTTTTTAGACCACAGCCCAAAAACGCTTCTGTCTCAATAGTAGTCACAGCCTCTGGAATATCAATATCTTTTATTCCCGACGAAATAAACAGCTGTTTGCTTATTTTATTTAAATTAGACGGTAACTTCACTGTCTTTAGCGATGTACACTTATGGAAACTAGCATTACCTATTTCTGAAATATTATCATGTAAATTAATTTTCGACAACTGAGTACAACAAAAAAAAGCATATTCTTCTATTTTGGTTATATTATCAGGAAGGACTATTTCTTGCAAAGTCCTACAATTGTGAAATAATCTAATAGGTATAGTATTGGATTTGGTAGTATACTGTTGATGATTATGTATATAATATGTCCCTCCACCAACAAAAAATGCATTAGACAAATCAAGCTTAGTCAACTTTCCGTTTGTTACATACTCATCACCATATACATTTGTTCGGGACATCTCCCTAACAAACAACATATCATCACCATTTACATAACCTCCAAGAGTTAAGTCCGTTATTTCATTCTTTTTGTCATCACTAATATAATTACTTAATGTCCCTCCTTCACTTAAGAATATGACAGCTTTTCCCCCTTCTATCCGATTTTTACCACCTTGTATTATCTGCACCTCCCGTTTAACATCACTTTTTTCATCATAAAATAGTAAACTTGCACAGCGAATTTTATCCGTTGTATTTTGTTTGATAGTATAATAAAGAGTATGACTTGATATTCCACGAGTATGTGATGCTTCTTGTATCCAATCCACAGCAGGTAATTTTACCTTAAAATCAAAATTACTTTTAACTCTAACAGTAATCATTTCTTCACTATCACTTACTAAATACTTAGCTGAAGTAAGTAACATTCCTTCTCCTGTTTGATAAATATGTATTGTCTCTGATTTATCATTTCCTCGAATTATAATTTCCCCTTCACGTTTATCATATTCCCAACTATACTGTACAGTAAATGATAAAATATTGCTAGACAAAGAGCGAGATTTATTATTTTGAACAATCCAACTTTGATATGCTGGCGGAATAATGACTTCATATTCTATATTCGATTTTACTTCAACATCAATTATATGGTTAGATTTATCCAACTCAAAAATATTTGATGATACTAAAAGTGCGTCTTGCTGTTTTTGAGTAATCTTTATTCTTTTTTCTATTTCTCCGACTTTCAAAGTTAATATAGCATTACGTTCATCATAAAATGTGTTCTCTGTTACTTTTATCGTCAGTGATACAGTACCTGCTACTCCATTATTAGAGGAAACAGTACACCATTCTATATTAGTTGGTATAGTAATATTCCATTTCTTGTTAGTCTCGAAAGTTAAAGTTTTCTCCTCATTATTTGAGGTAAAACAGATTCCTTTTTCAAAATACCTTTCACTTTCTCCCAAAGGTATTAATATAGTCTCAACATCATGGCTTTCTTCCTCTCTTGAATCGTTGACAGGATTATCATCTCCACAACCTATCAATACAAGAAGCGCATATACAATGCTACTAATAAATACAATATAATTATTTCTCATTATTTCATTCATTTAAAAACAGTAAAGGAGTAAATGCTAGCCTAACAAGACTAGCACTATGCTGTTAATTCCTATTATTGTTTAGTAAAGGTTTCTGTATGCCCTCCTTCTTCGATTAATTTCAAGCTGTTATCAGAAATTTCAACTGTATAAGTTTCAGGGTCATCATCTCCCCAATCAAGAACCAACTTAGTACTACCGTCAAATGTATAAGAGAATGATTCTGTATTAGACTCATCATCATACACATCATAAGATTCCCAAGTTCCTTTACCGTCTGATTTAAAAGTAACAATTTCTTTGTTTCCACCTCCCCACGTATAAGACCAAACACCTACTAACGGATTTTCATCTTCATCATCATCGCTACAAGAAGTAAAACCTGCACATAAAGCAATAACCAATAAAGTCGCAAACAATCTAAATGTTTTCATATTCTGTAAAATTTTTCATTAATAATTTAATTTGTAGTATAAGCTGCTCAAAAATTGAGTTGGCTACTTAAAAGATAGTAGCAAAAGTTGTTTCTTAATGTCTGATTCGTAGTTATATATCGTTTTATCTACCCTGTTCCCTTTGGATAGTATTATACAATGAGAAAAGCGTGGGAACTTGAATATCACAGTTCAGAGGTATCGCCAAACACCCACAACTCAATGATAAACAAGCCCACGCCAAACGATATATAGACTATCTTAACAAGATAGGTATATAACATTGA
>CAJUNG010000068.1 GCA_910587725.1 uncultured Bacilli bacterium | reverse complement strand
AACCATTTTATAATGGTTTGTGAAATTTTTGAGTTTCAAAAGTGTTTAAGTTCCGGATGTTCATAGGTTCCATCTCCTGTATTAGTACTTGCTATAACCACATTTGATTTCAAATACATCGATGGCCGTACATTAGCTTTTTTATTCGTAGAAGAAGATATACCTCCAGAATAAGCTATGTAACCTACCGATGATTTTCCAGCAGGGTTTAAAAGTAAACAATCTGTTTTTTCTCCTCTAGTAATCTGTGTTGCAAAAAGTTCACCTAAGCGTGGAAGAGCAATATTAGTAACAATAGAATCTGTTACTTTATCGCAATCAATTGTAGACTTTTTGTTCGCGGAATACGTGCACACAAGTCTATTATAATCATAAGTAGCCCCATATCCATAAGCACCAGGATACCAAATAGTATTTGATTGTATCATCATTTTTGTAACCTCATCCAAGTTTTGATAATAACTTTCTAGAGTCGATTTTATTACACCAGAATTAAAACCTATTATAGTACCAGAGCTAACACCATATCCCCAATAATCAAGATTTACTAAACCTTCGGGAACATCTACGGAAACTATTTTTGTAAAACCATCTTCTACCCTTACAATACGATATAATGTATGATTAAAAATGATATATTCACCACTATAGCGAGTCGCAATTAACGTATTTCCATTCACAACCTCCCGTTCATCACCTACCAAACGATATGGATCTGATATAGTTCCATTTCCAGAGGAAATTTGAATAGTTGATTTCAAATTAATTACTGGACGAACGGATTCAAAATATTTAGGTATTATACCTGTGTTAAATTCTCCTGTTATGTTAACATTCCAAATATACGTTTTGTCTATAGGAGTAATTAACCACCAAAGTGTTTTATTATTTAAATAACCGGTTGAAGGTGTTGCTCTATCTTCAGAATGAGCATACGTTGTATAATATTCATAAAGATTTAATAATCCTACACTAGAAACTACTTTTGTCTCCCCAACTGGCCTTGTAATAATATCCGTTTTTTTAACTTTAGTTGCATCCCATTCACTATCCATTACTAAATATTCCTCATAATCATGTAAAGTTGGTAAAAATTCTTGTTGTAACCAACTCTGCATATAACTATTATCAAAAATCGTTGTATCTCCACTAACACGACCAGAAAATGCAATAGCAGTCATTCCATTATCAGTTATCATTTTTACTGCACCAGTTTCATTATTTTTAAGTACAATTCTCCAAAGCTTCCCAGAATACCACACATAATTATTAGAACATTGTCCAACTAAAAAAGTATCTACACCATCATCATATAAACCGCACATTTCACCTAAATTCTCTTCGACAAAAAATTCATCCGCTACTACTCTAGGAGGTTCTTGAATCATTTGTGTTACACTTCCTGCAATTTTAAATCTTAGACTCTTATTTTTTACTTGTTCAATGTTAGTAATGTCTTCTCTCACCCAAAGTCTCAAAGAATACTCAATCGTTTGATTTCCACCTATAATTCCACTATCAAATATCCCATCTTCAACATTAGATAATAAATCGATTTTAACCTCGCCATCTTTAGTAAGTCCATACTTAACATCCTCTCGCGCTAGAGAAGAACCAACCACTACTTCTTCCAATTTCAAAACATAATTAGTATTTTGAGACGTTTGATTAATTAAACGAAAGGTAAAAGCTTCTTGTATCATACCTACTTCATCATACATAGGTAAGGCATCGGTAATGAATAAATTATTTTCATCTTCCTCTAATTCTAAGTCCAAAACACCAACAGTTATTACTTGTCGTTTATCTCCTACAATTGTTAAATTAATAAATGCATAAGTTACACTTAAAAATATAATAAAGAGACTAGTAACAAACACAGCAATTTTTGCAATTTGCATATTTTTTTTCTTCATAATTAACTTCCTCCACTTCAAAAAAACATCTTATGCACCAAGCAACATAATCTAACAACATTTATGACATCTTTTTAGAAAACTATCTTATTCCTAAATTTAGTATAACATTATCCCCCCCCCCCGTCAATATTTTTTTACTTCTATCGACAAAGGATGTTAGTATATTTATTAGACAACTACTTCAGGGGGTATCAATTTCGTAGTTGTTATGATAAAATAGAACAAATTTTTATGCCGAGAAAACTACTTGATCAATAGGCAGAGTGAATCCGTAATGCTTTTGCTAAGCTAAAAATTTATTTTTAGCTTGGCTACCTTAAACAGGATTCACTCTAAGTTCCTGTTGTCAAGTAGGCAAATTGGAATAAATATTTGTTCAGAAAGGATGTGATTTTATGGCTCAATCTTACTCCAGAGATTTCAAAAAAATGATTACTGAATTGATTATTCTAAATCATCACTCTACCATTAAAACTGCAGAGGAATTTAACGTTCCTTTAAAAACTTTAGAAAACTGGATTACAGCTTATAATAAAGATAATCATTGCTTTGATCCAGATTACATTTCTCCTCAAGAAAGAATTAATCAATTAGAAAAGGAAAACAAGAAATTAAAAGAAACCAATGAAATATTAAAAAAAGCCGTGACCTTCTTTGCAAAGGAAAAATAGATATTTATCGTTTTA
>CAJUNG010000067.1 GCA_910587725.1 uncultured Bacilli bacterium | reverse complement strand
CTCATCTTCTTCTAACTCTAAATATAAATTTCCTACCGTAATTACTTGTTTTTTGTTTCCTTTTAAGGTTACATTAATGAACGCGAAAGATACACTGATAAATAGAATAAAAATAATTCCAATAAATACGGTGATTTTCGCGATTTTTTTTCTTTTACCACCCATAATATTGACTCCTTATTTATTACTACATTAATTATCATACCCCCCCCCCACCTCATTTTGTCAAGAAAAAAGAAGTGTTTGGATGATTGAAGTAAAAACACACATAGAAAAAGCTCCTGAATAGAAGCTTTTTTTCTTTTATGAAACTCTCGATAACTTTTTATGAACTTTTCCATCGATTCTATCAATCGCAGCAACACTGATGTCTAAAGATTCCTGATACATTCCCTTCTGGAATAAATCTTCTGCCGCAATAAGTGCTCGATCTAATTCATCAGAAATACTACGGTAACGATTTCCGTAAACAATAGATTCTTCTGCCAATTGTGCTTTTTTTATCATATCGGTCGTCGTATTATAAAGTTTTAACACTAAGTCACGAGCAGTATCTACCCTAGTATTTAAAATCTTGATTACAATCGGCTTTTTCTCTAATTCTTTAACAATTTCCAAAATCGCATCATTTGCTTCACTCAACTCAACAAAATACTTATTTTGAATAATCGGAAGTTTATACATACGAATACGAACTTTACACTGTTTTAATAAATCTTCAATCTCTTCTAATTGTTCCCTAGCACGCAACTCATCATCGTACATACTACCAAGATTTTTTAATGCATCGTCCAAGTCTTCTTCGATTAATTTCAAAACACCTGAACTTTCTTCAATATCTTTGACTAATCTTGAATAGGACATCTTAATGTTATTTTTATTTTCTAAAGTCTCTTCATAATCTGAATTTAATTTCTCAAGACGAACCTTAATCCGATCAATTCCTTGAATATCTTTACTTTTCAAATGATACATACTTTTAATATCATCTAACTGTAAATAAATGTCAGAAACAATACGATTGGTCTTTCTAAGTCGCTTTTCATAATCACTATTGACTTCTTCATAAAGTTTACGACAGAGCTTTTCCTTCTCAAAATCATTAAAAATCCCATCTAAATAATCTAGCATCGTCTTAAGTTCAAACATGCAATCTTCTAAGTTTAATACTTTCATTCGGTCAAGAATATTTTTCAAATGTTTTTTAGTTTCTTTAATGTTATAATCAATTTTTAAATATTCAAGATAATATCCCTTACTCGTCATCTCTTGATAGATTGATTCAATCTCCTCAAGACGTTTTGGAATCAATTTATTAGAAAGAAGTAGTAAATTCGGAACCTCAGAAATCACAATTGACATATGGTCAATCATCGTATCTAATGCTTTTACAATATGAACCACTTCATCATATTCATTTTTTTCCATAGCATTTTCAAAATCTTGAAATCTTTTCTCAATATTTTCTAATTGTAATGCTAAAACGGTCTCCATTCCTTCATAATCACTCTTATGAAGTTCAAAGTTTTGTACAAATCCACGATATTTATTTTTAAGACGGATAATGATATCTCGATATTTTTCTTCACTAAGCGTTACTTCACGAATCTCATCCATTAATTCATCGACGGCTTCTCTTGCTTTACAAACCTCAATTTCACACTTCGCAAGTTGAAGTTGTAATCCTTTTTGGTCTTTCGCTGAAGAAAATAAATCAAGTTCAATAATCATATCATTAATTTCAGGGATTCTTTCATCTTTAATACGAAAAAAACGTTTCTGCCACTCATGAAATTTTTCTTCTAATTTTTCATTTTTTAAAATCGCATCGACTTTAGCAAGCTCACTCATCACGGGCATCGATACAATTAAATTTTTTTCTTTATCTAATTGAGCAATTTCTTCTTTTAACTTAGCAACACGCGTTCTTTGTATAAGAACCAAGGTAACGGCAACAATGATAACTGCTAAAACAACACAAGTAACAATAAATAAAATAACTCCACTTGGCAATTCACTCACCTCTTCTATTCTTATAAGAATATTATACAAGAATAAAAGGGTTTTTTCAAACTATTTCGCAAAAATTTCTTAACTAAGGTTACGAATTAATCAAAGAAAAGAAAAAACAAAGATTTTAAAAATTAGTCATGATTATGTAGATAGTCATTCTAGGTAAACAAAAAGTGAAAAAGAATATAATTTATAAAACTCGGCAAAGAATAAGTAATAAAAATGAAAAAGAGTGTAAAAAATTAAGATTTTTTCCATGACGTTTCCCTAAAAGGAACAAAAAGAGGAAATCTATTTCTACTTTTTACTGAATGCTATCTCACAAACCTCAAGTTTACACTTTACAAACTGATTTTACAATCCTTTGGCAAGTTCGATTCCCTATGAATAGAAGAAATTCTTTCATCTCTAACAAAAAAGCGCTTCTACTATTCATCAAATTTTTACTCCAGCCCTTTCATTAGTATAAGTTATACAAAAAAAGATTGACAAATACAAACATTTGTGATATAATGTGTAGCATATTCCGAGGGGGTTGGAAATAATGAATTTAGTAGAGACACTAGCCAAAGAAATGGCCGGAAAAGATTTTACACTAGAAGAAAAAGCAAGATATATTTATATTCGTTGTGCACAAGAGTTTACTTATGACCCACGCTACTTCTTTTGTGACAAAAATGAACCACCCCGCTGCAGAGCAGACGGGGTATCACAAGGTGTTACAACAT
>CAJUNG010000066.1 GCA_910587725.1 uncultured Bacilli bacterium | reverse complement strand
TTTCCATAGAATTTACCTCTTCAAAGTGGATTTTACTTTTGCAACTGACCTTTTTTTCGCACTTTGTACTGTAAACTAAGAAAAATTAGAGATGTCTAACATTTTCATCTCCATTCAAAATAGTTTTTATCCGAAAAATAGATTTAACAACTATATCAGATAACGTTAATCAAGAAAGTAAGCCCACGTCATTTTATTCTTAGCGATATCACCTTTGCTATTTAACTGTCCTTGAGGAAATTCATTTTAACATAATAACAAAAACAATTAAAAGTTTTATGTTCTTAAAAATGTACATCAAATAAAAATGCTAAGAATCAAGTTTAAATTCTTAGCAATCATCTTCCTTAAATTTTAAAGAATATTCATATTGTTTTTTCTGAATATCTGGCGTTTTTAAAACAGCTCCCCTAATCAATTCTAATATTTCTTTTTTATCATCATCTAAGTGCAAGCTAAATCGAAATAACTCTACTTGAACATCATCTAAAGTTTCTTTTGTTAAAAATAAAAGTGAACTTTGTAGAAAAACAAACAACTGAATAAACATTCCATCACAAATATCGTTATCTGAAAAAGAAAATAACTGAGTTACCGTTTTCATCGCATTTGAAAAGGAAATACTAGAATAATTCAATTTTTGTAAATTAGTAATTGGCGGATTTTCAACAAGAGAAAAAGAAAATTGATGAGTAATTCCATACAAGTCTATAGCTTCCATAAAGCAATGAAAATATTTTTGATAAATTAATTCAATTTTTAAAGAGTCATTAGAAACTACTTGTTCTATAGCTTCTTCATAAAAACAAGAAACTGCTCTCATATAATCTTCATCCATCTTTAAATCGGGATTATCTTTTATTCTATCTTCCAAAGATTTTGGCAAAGAAAAATTGTTTAAAGGAGAAGAGGCAGAATCCTTATATGTTTCTTGCATAACAGAACAATATTGATTTGATTTTTTCTGCATTCTTACAAAAACCGTTTCTAATACACGGTCTTTTTCATCTAAATTTCCTAGTTTTTTAACTCGTTCCAATGTAGAAAGTATATCTTGTACAGAAGAAGACAATTCTTCAAGCTGAAACGAAAGCAATTCTTGATAGTTTTTATCTTCCTCTAATAACTTTTGTTCTAAATCTAAAATTAGGGCATTCCATTTCTCACCATAAATTTCACCATTAATTTCTAAAATAGCAAGTTCCACATATAGATAATAAATCTCCAATTCTAAACTCACCAAACAATCAAAATAAGCCAAAACAACATTCGTCATTTCTAATCCCCCTAAAAATCTACTCACGAAAAGTTTTCAATTTAAATTTATTTTTTATCATGAGCTCTTTATCTAACTCTACATGATTTAAACGAATCGTCACGTAATCAAAGAGTTTTTCTTGATGAACACCGATATCATACTCCATTGCTCTCAGTGCATTTTGAACGACTTCTTTTTCCTCACCCTCTAAAAAATAGAAAAGCGCCAAAAAAGAACAAAGAACAAAAATAAAGTCAACATCACCTAAACTAGAATCATCATAACGAAAAACATTTTCTAAACTTTCCATTGCCTCAGAAAAGAAAAAACTAGACCGTTCTTCTCGTTCTTCTTCATCAATCACTAATGAAGGAAACGGGAAAGAAAAATAATTAGAAAATAAAGTTGGTTCCAAAACAGGATGAGAAAAACAAAAATAATAGAAAACCTTTAAAATTTTAGAAATATCTAGTTCTTGTACAGATAAAGTCATTTCACTTTCTAAGATAGAGGCCAATACTTTCGTATAATCAATCTGTCGCTGTTGAAAAAAACAATCTGAAGTTAGGACATCCTGTATTACCTGCTGTGGAGAATCATCTAAAAAAGATAACACCTCATCGTCTTCATCTTCCTGTAAGTCTACTTCACACACAATTTGAAAAAACTGAAGTTGAAAATAAATTCTTTTGATGATTGTATGCTCCACACTACAACCATAAATCGCTTCTGATGAATCTAAAATTTCTCCACAAGTACTCTCAAGATATTTACAAAAATCAAAATTCCAAATATTAGAAAGATTGAGATATAATTCTCTTTCTTGCATTGTTTTTTGATAAAGATTTTTCATCTTTTCAACATATTCTGAACTTTGTCTTTTTCCCTCTAATTCCAACAAAAGTAACTCATTATAATCATCATGCAAAGCTTTTGTCTGTGCATAGATTTTTTTTAAATACGAATTTTCTGCCTTTGTAAGATACATTGTTTTCCATCCCCCTGATTTTTATCCACAACTTCTGTGGATATCTTGTTAATTATCTTCTCTAAATTGCTTTTGGTATACTTTTTCGCGAATCCCATCTACCGGAGAATCCACATAATCAAAGCCAAAAAGTTTAATATAAGATAAACTCTCTTCCAAACAATTAGAAAAATTATCATCCTGATTAGAAACCGCAAATATCGGATTTCCTGAAATAACGGGAATCAATCTTGCATCTACGGTTCCTAAAAGAAAATTATCAAATTCTAAAGCGTGCGTAGAAGAGGAAATTAATCCTTCTCTTTGATTAGCAAAATATCTAGCAATCAATTCCCGCACTTCGAAAAAAGTAAATTCACGAACAAAAAGTGAAGCAAAATCTTTTTCCACAAGCATCAAATAATCTACTTTACCTAACGCTGGATAATTAGGAATTTCTTTTTGTAAATCAAAACCTAAAATTTCATAAGATTGACCACCAATAGAATTTAATATTTCTCTTAAAAGAAGATAAAATGAAATTTTAGAAACTTTTCCCGTTTGATAGATTTCATATAATTTCATATAATCCATGTAAGGTTTTTCTAAAGAGAAATCAAAAGCATATTGAGCAAGGGCTAAACATTGTTTTGCCTTCTTCGCCGCTATTTCATTATGTGAAACAGAAGCTAAATATTGTTTTTCCATATCCTTATATTGTTCTTTCTCTTGTCGTCTATATTTTTTTAAATGTAACAAATCAATATTTTTTACTGCCATAAATTCACTCCTTCGCTATTTTTTCTTCACGACTGGATTCTCAGTACAAGAATAACCAATCTCTTGATTTGCTTTCGAAACAAGTCCTGTAGAAATATCACTATAGTATTTTAACACAAGATTTCTCTTTTCTTCTGAAAAATAAGAAAAATTTGTCGATTTTAATAACATTCTTTGAATGAACCACCCCGCTGCAGAGCAGACGGGGTATCACAAGGTGTTACAACATCA
>CAJUNG010000065.1 GCA_910587725.1 uncultured Bacilli bacterium | reverse complement strand
GCTACAATCTCCATCAACATAATTTTTATTACAGTACTTTCTAGATTGATTATTCGCAAAATTAATATAATGCGTATTTCCTGTAGATGCTACGATTGAATTACATTCTGGACTACCTCCAGTAATTAAATATGCTCGGTTGTCTTCTGTATAAGCAATTCTCCATCCACTCGTTTTAAATTTATTGGAAGAACTTAAACACCATCCACCATTGGCATTATCCCCTTTACAAGAATTTCCACTTTCGGCATTTCCTGTTCCATTGGTTGAGGATCCATTTAATCGACATCCATTATTTCCTACATACGAAACATAGCTTCCTTGTTTAGCAGTAGATAAGTACCCTAAAAATTTAGCATCCGTTAACTCTACTTCGGCTTTCAACTTAAAACTTTTCCCTTCAATTGTTGACATATCGGATACTCCATTTCTTATCCACAAGCGTAAATGATATTCTATCGTCTCTCCTTGGGAAATCGTACCAACGTCAATCATATTGTTTAATGGAAGATTGGAAACACTTTCTATTTTTGTGACTCCATTCTTTGTAACTCCAATTCTAATATCACTAAGGTTTAACTTATTTTCTGTATCGGTAATATCATTCAATTTCAAATGATAGGTGGCAGGAATTCCCCCTTTATTGACTAAACGAAAGTCATATGACTCTCCTATCATTCCTACTTCATCATAAACAGGTACTGCTTCTACTAAATTAATCCCATCACTATTTTCTTCTAATACCACATCCATATCTGCTGCTTTAATGATATGTTTTCTCGTAGAATTTAGAAAGAAGGCACCAAAAGCGAAACTTGCGCCAATAAAAATAGAAATAGCACCGAGTATAGCAACACCTAAAATGACAAACTTATTTTTCTTATCCATAGTACTTCATCCTCTTCATCTATATGATTCTCCTATGAATATTCTATCATGAATACCCCCTCCCCAGGTCAATATCAGAATTTTTGTTCGCTTTTCCAATAAAAAAACTGTCTGATTTTTACTTTTCTAGACAGTTTTTTATTTATTGATCTCGATTTTCTAATCTTTTAATGCTAATTTTTACCTTCTTCGTTTTTGATTCATAAGATGCTTTGACATCAGTTCCATTTACTTTTACTTCCACATCATATTCTCCAGGTGCATTATAACCTTGCAAATCGACAACTGCACTAATGTCTTTTTCTGTAATCGCATTAACTACCTCAGCACTACCTTTTACAATGACCGTAACTGTGCTATCTTCTTTACTTCCCGCTTGGGCACTATATTTCGAAGTATCTAAATTAATCGTCGTTACTTGAATACCTGAAAATTCTCTAGTAATCTCATCATCAATAATAATTTTGACATTAATGGTTTTAGAACTCATATCACGAATTCCTGATGGTTTTTCAATATTTAAATTAAATTCTTTATTCGTCGATAATCCTGAAACATCTACATTAATTGGAACATACTCTAAAGAGTCCAAAACGTCTTGGTCACCATAAACGGTGATAGTTGGAAGGGAAGATTCCATTGATTTAATACTTTTACCAAAGGCTAATTCTCCTACTGGTACAATTTTTACTGGAATAGTTTTGCTCGGAGATGATATTTCTATATTTGCATCCACTGTTCCTGGAACAATTTCTACATCAACAATATTTCCACTTGCATCATAAGCGATTAGAGGGATATTTTTTAATGTTAAGGTTCCTGCTTTTGGATTAGCAATATTATTGATATCCACTAATGCTTTTACTGTAGCAACAGAAGATATCTTATATTCTGCTCCTTTAATAATACAATCATTTCTGCTTAAATCAATATTTTTGATTACTAGTTTTGAGTCCAAGCTATCTCGGTGTAAGATATCATAGTTTAATTCTCTTGTTTCTGATACTTTTTCATATACTACGATGGTTGCTGTTGATGGGTCAATTTTATAATCGATATTAGATACACCTTGATTGATTTTTAAGGCAACTCGATGTTTTCCTACACTTAAATCTCTTAAGTCTACTGAAATCTTTAAATTAGATGCATGCTGTTTTGCAAGATATAATTTTGCTCGTTGTCCAACCATAGTTACATCTACAAATTCAGGAAGACCTTCGATAACGTAAGCTTCTTCATTGTATTCTGCACTAACTGGTTGATTATATAAGATTTCTGCAGAATTATTGATAATCATATTAGAGTTGTGTTCAATTACTGCGAATGCTGCTAATGCAAAGATAAGAGATAGGACAATTAAGGTTTCTTTTTTATTGACAAAACGCTCTAATCCTTTTCCATTATCCTTAATAAAACCGGATAAATTAATAATAATTTTGGTGATTGGTGTGATTAATATTCTGTCTAGGAAAGATAGAACAGATAGAAAGAATCGCTCTAATTTCTTCATGCTTCTTCCTCCTCACTAGATACTTCATCTAAATAGTCATCATCTTGTTTTGGACGTAATTCGTCAATTAACATCATTCTGACATCATCTAGTGAAATATTATAGAAAATTTCTCCTTTTACGGCAACGGATAAACGTCCTGTTTCTTCACTTACCACAACACTAATGGCATCTGTTTCTTCAACAATCCCAAGGGCTGCTCTATGTCTCGTTCCAAAACGTTTATTTACTTTACTGCTATTACTTGTCGGAAATACTGCTCCTGCACAGGTAATTCTATCTCCTTGGATAATAACCCCACCATCATGAAGTGGATTGTTAGGGAAAAAGATGGAAATTAACAAATCACTAGAAAGGTCAGCATAAACTTTTTTTGCTTTTTCAATATAATTAGATAGAGAATAGTCTCTTTCGATGACGATTAAAGCCCCAATTCGTGCTTTTCTCATATAATCTACTGCTTGCACAATTTCATATACTAAGCGTTCTCTTTCATCGACAGTTAAGACTTTATGGCGCCCAAGAAGTTGAGTTCTTCCTAACTGTTCTAAAACATTTCTAATTTCTGGTTGGAAGATGATGATTAAAGCAAGCGGTCCCCACATGATGATATATTCTAATAATAATCCTACGGTATTTAAGCCGAAAAAGTCACTGACTAGTTTTAAAATTAGCACCATGGCTACACCTTTAAATAGTAGGCTTAACTTTACGTTATTTCTTATATTTTTTAAAATCTGATAGAATAAAATCCAGACAAGAGAGATGTCTATAATCTTTTTTATTATCATAATTATACTATCGACAGTCATATATCTAATTCCTTTCAGCAGACACATCTATCTACGATAACTATTATAGCAAAAAATTTCAAAAATAGGTAGTATTACTTTCATTTTTTTCCCATTTTCTATTTTCACTTTAATTGAAATATGAAAAGTCTATCTGATTTCTATTGATTGAGGAAAAGTATTATCATGAACATTCTTTTTTTCTTTCACAACTACTATTATTCTACAATTAAATTCATCTTAAGGTAGCTTATGTTTGATTTAATTACAGAATCATTCTTCGATTATCTTTTGTACATCCTCTTCAGACAATTGACTAATCTTGGCAATTTCTTTAACTTTCACTCCATTTTTATACATAGACTGGACAAGTTGTATTTCTTTTTGCTTACTTCCTTCTTCACGTCCCTCTTTGTGACCTTCTTCACGTCCCTCTTTACGTCCTTCTTCGCGTCCAATTCGAATTCCTGTACGTTTAAAGTCTTCTCTTAACCACT
>CAJUNG010000064.1 GCA_910587725.1 uncultured Bacilli bacterium | reverse complement strand
AATTTAACTGGGTTAGAATACAATTTGAAATATAGTGAACTGCAAAAGTCGGGCGTTTTTAAGAAAAAAGAAGGAAAATTTGGGGATTATCCTCTTCCTTTAGTACTAGATGGAGAAATTCAGGAAGATACCGTAAAACAAATCAAGAAAGATAGTAAATGGATTAAAAAGACTTTAGAAAGCGAAGGCGTAAAGTTAGCTGATGTATTTTATGCATTTTACAAAGAAAAAAGTTTATTCATTATTAAGCAAAGTGATTTGAATCGTTAAAAGATAAGGGGGGGTAGCAAGACAAAAGAAAAAATTCTTGCTTTTTGTATGGAGATTTTAAGAAAGAAAAAAATAATAAGATACTTGTACTACCTGCAATTTTGCGTTATAATGATTTTATCATAGGAAAGCTATAATTCTACAAATTATGATAGAGAAAGAAAATATAATCAAGTTGGAGGAAGTAAGGATATGAATAGGGAAAAAAAGAAATCTAAATTCAAAAAAGGAGTAATCGTTAGTACTCTTGTGTTTTTATCTTTAGTGGTCATTGGAGCAAGTTATGCCTTGTTTTCTCAAATTTTATATGGACAAAAGAAATATGTTTTAGAAAGTGGAGGATTAAAGGTCTATTTAGATGAGTCAAAACATGATACGAATATCACGGTCAGTAATTCACTTCCTGTATTAGATGAAACAGGAATTAAAAATGATGCTTACAACTTCTCGTTAGTGAATGAAGAAGCAGAAGATTTAGAATATACCATCTATTTAAAGGAAGACGAAGTAGAAAATAAAACACCAGCAGAGGTAATTCGTTATTACTATACAAGAGATGTAGATAATATCAAAAAGATAAGAGGAATGACAGAACAACAAGATGAAGAAGGAAATTATTTTTTAGAAACTGGTGTTCTTCCGGCGAAAAGTACATATAATTATACTTTCAGAATGTGGCTTAGTTATGAAGCTGATGAGAGTGTAATGGGAACAAAATATTCAGTGCATTTAGAAGTGAATGCAAAGCAAAGTCTTTATGTATATAAAGAAGAAGCATTAAATGGGTGCGACCCAGTATTAAGTGCAAATTTAGTGCCAGTAATGATAGAAAGTGATGGAACAGTAAAGAAAACATCCCTTGGGAAAAAGTGGTATGACTACACGAATAAAGAGTGGGCGAATGCTGTGGTACTTGTGGATGATACGAAAGAATATACTGAGGGAGAAGTAATACCAGAAGCAAATATTGAAAGTTACTTTGTTTGGATACCAAGATACAAGTATAAAATATTCAATGATACTGTTTATACTGGAGTTACTACATTAGAAAATAGAGTACAGGAGATAGAGGTAGAATTTGAAAATAAAGAGACAGCAAAATCAACAGGAACAACAACAGGAAGTTGGTTAACACACCCAGCATTTGTAAGTTTCGATACGAATGGATTCTGGGTAGGAAAGTTTGAGACAGGATATAAAGGAGCAACCTCAACAGAAACCGCACAAGTCAATTCTAGTGCTCCAGAAAAACTACAGATTAAACCAAACGTTTATAGTTGGAGAAATATTACGGTAGGAAATGCCTTTAAGGCAAGTTACGATTATTTACGAAGTGATGAGTCTCATATGATGAAAAACACCGAATGGGGAGCAGTAGCATACCTACAACACTCGAAATATGGAAGTAGTATGAGTGTAAGAAACAACAATAACCGTTCTTATAAAACAGGATATGCTTCTGTTACAGAACCAACCCTAGGATATAATAGTGGAACAAGTATTGAAGGTAATAAGAATGGAACGACTAGTGATGTTACGTTACCTTATAATACACCGACTGGATACACGGCAAGTACGACAGGAAATATCACGGGAATTTATGATACGAGCGGTGGAGCTTGGGAATATGTGATGGGATATAATATTAACGCAAATTCCGTAGGAGGAAGTAGTGAGTTAACTAGTATTTATGGGGATTTCTTTACAAACAGTAGATGGGAAAAATATTATGATCAGTACTCTAATGCAGAAGTTGATGCTAGTAAGTATCAAACAGGACTACTTGGGGATGCAACAAGAGAAATGGGACCATTTGGAACAGTAAAGGACCCCGATGGAAGTTCAAGATATCGTACGAGTTGGTATGGAGACTTGGCTTCCTTCGTCAACCCTGTTAACCCTTGGTTTGAACGCGGTGGGTTTTGGGCTTACGGTGTCCAGTCTGGTGTTTTTGGGGTTAGCTACTCTAGTGGTGGAGTGAACACGTCCCTTTCCTTTCGTGTCGTTCTTACCCCATAAAACAGGTAAAGCTAATAAAAAGTTGTTTCCCTTTTTAAGATAGCAGGGGGAACAAATCAAAGAGAGTAGGGATTTTAATGAAGAAAGAAAATAAAAAGCAAATTGCGAAAATAACTGTATTTTTAACAAGTATCTTTATTATCTTCTTAAGTGTAACCTATGCGTTTATTAATGTAACGATTAATGGGACAAGACGCCAAGTGATTACGGTCGGGAACTTAAATATCGATTTAGAAGAAGATGATAACTTTACGATTGATAATACTTTACCTGTTTATGATGAAGTAGGAATGTTAAGCAAGCCATTTAACTTTCGTTTGGTTAATAACTCGGATGAAAAGGCAAGTTATATCTTAAGTTTAGAGGATATTACGACTGGTGAGAAATTATCCTTTAGTGATGTAAGACTGGGATTAACAAAAAACGGAGAAACTTCGATTTATTCCTTAGATGTTTTAGAAAATTTAGTGATTGATACAGGTATTATTGATGGTAATGAAACAATTGAATACAATCTTCGTCTATGGATAAAAGATACGGTTACTGATAATGAGTTAATTCAGGGTAAAAGTCTTAGATTCAGAATTCAAGTCAGTGCGGAACAAATTCCTAAAGAGATTTATACAGAGTCCATTTTAAACGGAACAGACCCAGTATTAAGTAATAACTTGGTACCTGTAACCATTGAAAATGATGGGACTGTCCATAAGGCAAGCATTTATGAAGAATGGTACTCTTATGAACAAAAGCTTTGGGCAAATGCAGTAGTATTGTTAGATAAGTCTGTCAATTATGCAGATAATGAGATAATCCCTGAAGAAAATATTGAAAGTTATTTTGTCTGGATACCAAGATACAAATATAAAATATTCAATGATACCGTCTATACTGGAGTTACTACATTAGAAAATAGAGTACAGGAGATAGAGGTAGAATTTGAAAATAAAGAGACAGCAAAATCAACAGGAACAACAACAGGAAGTTGGTTAACACACCCAGCATTTGTAAGTTT
The DNA here is from genome assembly GCA_910587725.1 of uncultured Bacilli bacterium. Classification (GTDB taxonomy): domain Bacteria; phylum Bacillota_I; class Bacilli_A; order RF39; family UBA660; genus MGBC162581. The sequence goes on along the minus strand of CAJUNG010000064.1, from coordinate 671 downwards.
CGATACGAATGGATTCTGGGTAGGAAAGTTTGAGACAGGATATAAAGGAGCAACCTCAACAGAAACCGCACAAGTTAATTCTAGTGCTCCAGAAAAACTACAGATCAAACCAAACGTTTATAGTTGGAGAAATATTACGGTTGGGAATGCTTTCAAGGCAAGTTACGATTATTTAAGAAGTGATGAAAGTCATATGATGAAAAACACCGAATGGGGAGCAGTAGCATACTTACAACACTCGAAATATGGAAGTAGTATGAGTGTAAGAAATAACAACAACAGTTCATATAAGACTGGATATGCCTCTATTTCGGAACCAACTCTGGGATATAATACTAATGGAACAAGTATTCCAGGTAATTTAAATGGAACGACTGCTGATGTTACACAACCCTATAATACACCGACTGGATATACGGCAAGTACGACAGGAAATATCACGGGAATTTATGATACGAGCGGTGGAGCTTGGGAATATGTGATGGGATATAATATTAACGCAAATTCCGTAGGAGGAAGTAGTGAGTTAACTAGTATTTATGGGGATTTCTTTACAAACAGTAGATGGGAAAAATATTATGATCAGTACTCTAATGCAGAAGTTGATGCTAGTAAGTATCAAACAGGACTACTTGGGGATGCAACAAGAGAAATGGGACCATTTGGAACAG
>CAJUNG010000063.1 GCA_910587725.1 uncultured Bacilli bacterium | reverse complement strand
ATTGTAGAGTTTCTACAGATAATGAAGATCAGAAAACAAGTTATGACTCACAACGAATCCATTATAAAAATATGATTGAAGAAAATCCTGATTGGGAGTTTGTAGGAATATATGCTGATGAAGGTATAACTGGTACACAAACAAAGAAAAGAGAACAATTTAATCAGATGATGAGTGACGCTTTAAGTGGTAAGATTGATTTGATATTAGCCAAATCTATATCAAGATTTGCTCGTAATACGGTTGATACTTTAAACTGTGTTAGATTACTTCGTGAACATAATGTAGATGTCTATTTTGAAAAAGAAAACATTCATACACTAGGTTTATCTAACGAATTATTTTTAACTTTATATAGTGCTTTTGCTCAAGCAGAAAGTGAATCAATATCAGAAAATGTAAAAGCTGGAGTTCGTATGAAAATGAAACGTGGAGAATTGGTTGGTAAATATGCTCCATTCGGTTACTCATATGACAAAGAAAAAGATACAATAATACCAGATGAAAATAAGAAAGATATTGTTACTTATATTTTTGAAGAATATTCCAAAGGTGTGGGTTTTAGGACGATTGCTCTTAACCTTAATAATTTAGGAATACCTAGCCCCTATAATTTAAAATGGTGTCATGCATCAGTACGAAGAATTATTGTAAATGAAAAATATGTAGGAGATTTAAAAACAGGAAAATATTATACTGAAAACGTACTAACTCATAAAAAGAAAGTCAATTATGGAGAGAAAGAACAATTTTTTACAACTAATCATCACGAACCTATTATCTCACGTGAACTATGGAATAAGTGCCAAGAAATATTAACTATCAGAAGTAAAATCATGAAGCCAGATGGCAACAGAGATAAGTTTAGCAGGAAATATCCATTTAGTAGTAAAGTCTTTTGTGGAATATGTGGAGAGCGATTTATTAGGTGTTCTTATAAAATCAGAAGTAATGGAAAAGAAGTTGCTTACTGGATATGTAGAAGTCATAGAAATAAGATTGAGTGTTCAAATTTGATACACTACAAACAAGAAAAATTAGAAGATATATTTGTAATTGCTTATAACAAATTATTTCAAGATAGTGATAAATACATCAACTCATTTATGAAAAAAATAAATGAAGTCATCAATGAAAATCAAGATTATAATAATCAAAAGAAGATAAAAGAAGAAATATCAAAACTTGAAAATAAGTTATCTAATTTAATTGATTTACAACTTGATGGTTCTATTTCAAAAGAGATACTGAATCAGAAAAATCAAGAAATTTCTAGCAAAATTAAAGAGTACGAGCAACAACTAAAAGATAACGAAAATATAGAGAAAACTAGAAAACAAAAATTAGAACAAATTGATAAAATTTTTAATAACTTAAAACAATACAAAGGTCTTACTAAATTTAATGAGGAAGTATTTAATAATCTAGTTGATAAAATCATTATTGGTGAAAAATCAGAAAATGGAGAAGAAGATTTTTACAAAATTAAATTCATTTTAAAAACTGGAGAATTAGTGAGCGAAAATCTACCTAATGGAAAACTAGATATAGGAGCAAATTTTGGTAAATATGGATTTACAATAACCAAGCAAGAGTTAGAAGAAAAAGAAGATAATGTGTCTGCCTATGTATTACAACGGCACTCGAATATACAAACCTGCAATCTTTTTTACATCATCATACATCAATTATCATCTCCTTTTTCTAATTTTTCAAAAAAAGAGAAGTAAAGGTACTACAAACTAATACTTTTACTTCTCAAAATAAGTCTTTGTAAATCAATTACATAATACAACATTTTTCTTATTTTGTCTATTACCCATTTGTAGGAAATAAGCATTAGTTCATAGTTTTTATGTAGTTTTCAAGTTCTGATATTTTAATCTTCTTACTTAAATTATTGATATAGATTTCACTAGAATAATTAAAGGCAAGAAACATTGTTTTGTTGATAATAATTCTATGAGGTTCGATATAGTTTAAATTAGTCTTATCAATCTTTCTTATACTACCATTTATAATAGTAGGAGTAGTATTACAAAAATCACATATTATTTCTAATCGTTTCTTTAAAGATTCCTCCATATCAATTTCTTTTTTGATTACATTAATCATAGACACCAACCTTTCTTATGATTTCTTCCTAAAAACAGAAAAAACCAATCTTTCGATTGATTCTATATATCAAAGTTCGAATAGTTCGAACAGATTTCCCAATGGTGCCCTAAAAGAGGACGTTCAACAACTATTTTTCATTTTCTTGAACAGTTGTCTTGTATTTTGCTCTGTTATAGCTTCAATTTCATCATAATTCATGTTTTTTACTTCTGCAATCTTTTTTATAATAAAACTAATATATGATGATCTATTTATCTCTCCTCGATGTGGTTCTGGTGATATATAAGGACTATCAGTTTCTACTAAAAACAAATTATTAGGAACTGCTTTTGCTATTTCAATTGATTTTTTAGCAGTTTTATAAGTTATTCTTCCAGCAAATGAGATATAGTAATCATTTCTAATCAAATATTTTAAATCATCTATATCAGGTTGAAAGCAATGAAAAACACAACCATATTTTGGCTTAACATATTTTTCAAATATTTCTATTACTAATTTATTTGAATTATTAGAATGTATAATTACTGGTAAATGAAGTTCGTTAGCAATCATAATTTGTTTAATTAAATATTTTTTTTGCTCATTAAAATTATTCTTTGAACTATCTAAACCTATTTCTCCGATAGCTACCACTTTGTCATCTTCTGCTAATATGTATAAAGAATCTGCATCTTGTAACTTTGTATATAATGGATGAATTCCAATAGCTGAATAAAACTTAGAATTATTTTTTGAAATTAAAACTGATTCTCTAGATGATTCAAAATTTAGTCCAACATTTATAACATTTTTAATGTTATGATTTTTATTAACTTCTTCAATATATTCTTGTGTATTTTTTAAAATGACGGAATTAATATGTATATGAGAATCTATTGCCATACTATCACCTACTTCCATAATTAAGTATATTGATTTAGTCAATGTGCAAGTGTGTTTACTAAATTGGCATAATTTAGTATAAATGTATTGTATCAAGAACAAATGTTTGCTATAATATTTTTGGATACATTTGAAATATATCAGGTGCTTTCCCTTTCGATTATCTCTTGATAAAAGAAAGGTGGTGGTATTTATGACTAAAAGAGAAATTTCTCTTTATTTCATTATATTACTCCTATTCTTAGTTGTAATCATTTTACTTCTAAAATAGCAAAAGCATCTGATTTCAACATTAGTTGATTTCAGATGCACTCCATTTAAGGGATTACATCTGATTCTCTCAATCAAATGTATCCTTTTTTATTTTATGCAAGTTCCCTTGACATATTCATAATATCATAAAAACGACTTTTTGACAAGTCGTTTTACTTAATACTCGAAAATTCGAGTTTCCTATCAATCTGGTGGAGCTGAGGAGAATCGAACTCCTGTCCAAAATAAATTCCATAGAAACTTCTACAAGTTTAGTTTACTATTTTCTTTAATTATTCTAAGCTCTAGTAAACTGATAGCTTAAAATAACGAGTCTGTATCATATTCATTCATAACCACAGACAAATTATGAATATAACCTATTAAAAATGAGCCTCTATTATAGTCCATAGGTAAAACTTTAAAGAAGCGCTACGCTATTTGCTTATCTTAAGCAGCGTAAGCCATTTGATAATTGTTTCCAGTTATATTTAACTGATGCATTTTAAGATTGCCATCTACTTGCAGTTTCTATCTCCTCTATCCTGTCGATACCATTACAGCCCCGTAGATAAGGAGATTATAGCATAAAATAGACCGATTTTCAACTGCTAATTTATACCATTTACTCTCTTACTTAATATTCTGAATTGTAAAAGTAAATTCCACCTCAAAATGAACCACCCCGCTGCAGAGCAGACGGGGTATCACAAGGTGTTACAACATC
>CAJUNG010000062.1 GCA_910587725.1 uncultured Bacilli bacterium | reverse complement strand
TGTATACGGTATCATTGAATATTTTATATTTGTATCTTGGTATCCATACAAAGTAACTCTCGATATTTCCTTCTGGAATGACTTCTCCATTTTCATAACTTACGGTTTTATCTTCAAGTACTACAGCATTTGCCCATAGTTTATCTTCATAAGAATACCATTTATCATAAAGGTCTGCCTTATGGACTGTTCCATCATTTTCAATGGTTACAGGAATTAGGTTATCACTCAACACTGGGTCTGTTCCATTTAAAATAGATTCTGCATAAATTTCTTTAGGAATTTGCTCTGCATTAACTTGAATTCTGAATCTAAGACTTTTACCTTGAATTGACTCATTATCAGTAACCGTATCTTTTATCCATAAACGAAGATTGTATTCAATTGTTTCATTCCCATTAATAAGACCTGTATCAATCACTAAATTTTCTAAAGTATCTAAAGAATAAATCGAAACTTCTCCATTTTTTGTTAGCCCTAATTTAACGTCACTAAAGGATAATTTCTCACCAGTCGTAATATCTTCTAAACTTAAGGTATAGTTTGCCTTTTCATCTGAATTATTGATTAGACGAAAGTTAAATGGTTTACTAAGCATCCCTACTTCATCATAGACAGGTAAAGTATTATCAATCGTAAAATTATTATCTTCTTCTAAATCGATATTTAAGTTCCCGACCGTAATCACTTGACGTCTTGTCCCATTAATCGTTACATTAATAAACGCATAGGTTACACTTAAGAAGATAATAAAGATACTTGTTAAAAATACAGTTATTTTCGCAATTTGCTTTTTATTTTCTTTCTTCATTAAAATCCCTACTCTCTTTGATTTGTTCCCCCTGTTATCTTAGAATGGGAAACAACTTTTTGTTAGTTTTACCTGTTTTATGGGGTAAGAACGACACGGAAGGAAACGACTGTATAGACCCCACCAGTACCATTACTAAATGCAAAAATCCCCGAACTATTTCCATTGTACCAATTTCCTCCACGAACAAACCAAGAGGGATTCGGACCTACAAAAGAAGCTGAATCGCCATACCAACTCGTTCTGTAACTCATATTATTATCTGGGTCTTTCACACTTCCAAATGGACCCATTTCACGAGTGGCATCTCCTAGTAGTCCTGTTTGATACTTACTAGCATCAACTTCTGCATTAGAGTACTGATCATAATATTTTTCCCACCTACTATCAGTAAAAAAATCAGAATAAATATCCGTAATTTCACTAGAACCACCTAGCGTAGTTGCATCCATATTGTAACCCATGACATATTCCCATGCTCCACCTGACATATCATAGATACCAGTGATATTTCCCGTCGTACTTGCGGTATAGCCAATTTCTGTATTATAGGATGACGTAACATCAGCAGTCGTTCCATTTAGATTTCCAGGAATACTCGTTCCAACATTATATCCTAAAGTGGGTTCCTCTATAGAAGCATAACCAGTTTTATAAGAGTTGTAGTTATTGTTTCTTACACTCATCATACTTCCATATTTTGAATGTTGTAAATAAGCAACTGCTCCCCATTCCATGTTCTTCATCATATGACTTTCATCTTCTCTTAAGTAATCGTAACTTACTTTGAATGCATTTCCAACGGTAATACTTCTCCAGCTATAGACATCGGGTTTTATTTGTAGTTTCGTACTATCACTAGCATTCACTTGCGCTTCTGTTGTTGTGGTCGCTCCTTTGTATCCTGATTCAAACTTCCCTATCCAAAATCCATTCGCATCAAATGAAGTAAATGCTGGGTGAGTTAACCAACTTCCCGTAGTTGTTCCTGTAGATATTGCGGTGTCTTTATTTTCAAATTCTACTTCAATTTCCTGTACTCGATTTTCTAAAGTCGTCGCTCCAGTATAAACTGTATCATTGAATATTTTATATTTGTATCTTGGTATCCATACAAAGTAACTTTCGATATTTGCATCAGGAATGACTTCTCCATTTTCATAAGTTACTGTTTTATCTTCAAGCACTACGGCATTCGCCCATAGTTTTTCTTCATAACTATACCATTTTTCATAAAGGTCTGCCTTACGGACTGTCCTATCATTTTCTATCGTTATAGGAACTAGGTTATCACTTAATACTGGGTCTGTTCCGTTTAAAATAGACTCTGTATAAATCTCTTTGGGAATTTGCTCTGCATTTACCTGGATTCTAAATCTTAAGCTTTTACCTTGAATAATTTCATTATCGGTGACACTATCCTTTATCCATAGGCGTAATGAATACTCGATTGTTTCGCTCACGCCAATAACATCTGTATCAATTATTAAATTTTCTAAATCACTTAAAGTAGAAATTGAAGTCTCTCCATTTTTAGTTAAACCCAATTTCACATCACTAAACGATAATTTCTCACCAGTCGTAATATCTTCTAAGCTTAAGACATAATTTGCTTTTTCATCTGAATTATTGATTAGACGAAAGTTAAATGGCTTACTTAACATTCCTACTTCATCATAGACAGGTAAAGTATTATCAATCGTAAAGTTGTCATCTTCTTCTAAATCGATATTTAAGTTCCCGACCGTAATCACTTGACGTCTTGTCCCATTAATCGTTACATTAATAAATGCATAAGTTACACTTAAAAAGATAATAAAGATACTTGTTAAAAATACTGTGATTTTTGCGATTTGCTTTTTATTTTCTTTCTTCATTAAAATCCCTACTCTCTTTGATTTGTTCCCCCTGCTATCTTAAAAAGGGAAACAACTTTTTATTAGCTTTACCTGTTTTATGGGGTAAGAACGACACGAAAGGAAAGGGACGTGTTCACTCCACCACTAGAGTAGCTAACCCCAAAAACACCAGACTGGACACCGTAAGCCCAAAACCCACCGCGTTCAAACCAAGGGTTAACAGGGTTGACGAAGGAAGCCAAGTCTCCATACCAACTCGTACGATATCTTGAACTTCCATCGGGGTCCTTTACTGTTCCAAATGGTCCCATTTCTCTTGTTGCATCCCCAAGTAGTCCTGTTTGATATTTGCTAGCATCAACTTCTGCATTAGAATACTTATCATAGTACTTCTCCCATTTACTGTTTGTAAAGAAATCACCATAAATACTAGTTAACTCACTACTTCCTCCTACGGCATTTGCGTTAATATTATATCCCATCACATATTCCCATGCTCCACCGCTCGTATCATAAATTCCGGTGATATTTCCAGTTGTACTTGCAGTATACCCGGTTGGTGTATTATAGGGTAACGTAACATCACTAGTCGTTCCGTTTAAATTACCTGGAATACTTGTTCCATTAGTATTATATCCCAGAGTTGGTTCCGAAATAGAGGCATATCCAGTCTTATATGAATTGTTGTTGTTATTTCTTACACTCATACTACTTCCATATTTCGAGTGTTGTAAGTATGCTACTGCTCCCCATTCGGTGTTTTTCATCATATGACTTTCATCACTTCTTAAATAATCGTAACTTGCCTTGAAAGCATTCCCAACCGTAATATTTCTCCAGCTATAAACATCTGGTTTTATCTGTAGTTTTGCCGAATCACTAGAATTAACCTGAGCAGTCTCTGTGGATGTCGCTCCTTTATATCCGGATTCAAATTTTCCTACCCAAAACCCATTCGTGTCAAATGAAATAAATGCCGGGTGCGTTAACCAACTTCCGATGGTTGTCCCGTTTGATATAGCAGTATCTTTATTTTCAAATTCTACCTCTATCTCCTGTACTCTATTTTCTAATGTAGTAACTCCAGTATAGACGGTATCATTGAATATTTTATATTTGTATCTTGGTATCCAGACAAAATAACTTTCAATATTTTCTTCAGGGATTATCTCATTATCTGCATAATTGACAGACTTATCTAACAATACTACTGCATTTGCCCAAAGCTTTTGTTCATAAGAGTACCATTCTTCATAAATGCTTGCCTTATGGACAGTCCCATCATTTTCAATGGTTACAGGTACCAAGTTATTACTTAATACTGGGTCTGTTCCGTTTAAAATGGACTCTGTATAAATCTCTTTAGGAATTTGTTCCGCACTGACTTGAATTCTGAATCTAAGGCTCTTACCTTGAATTGACTCATTATCGGTAACACTATCCTTTATCCATAGACGAAGATTGTATTCAATCGTTTCGTTACCATCAATAAGCCCTG
>CAJUNG010000061.1 GCA_910587725.1 uncultured Bacilli bacterium | reverse complement strand
CCTAAAATTTTCATCTTTTTATGTTACACGGGAACTTCTATTTTAATTCAAGCATCTTATTATTTTTTTCTTTCTTAAAATCTCCATACAAAAAGCAAGAATTTTTTCTTTTGTCTTGCTACCCCCCCTTATCTTTTAACGATTCAAATCACTTTGCTTAATAATGAATAAACTTTTTTCTTTGTAAAATGCATAAAATACATCAGCTAACTTTACGCCTTCGCTTTCTAAAGTCTTTTTAATCCATTTACTATCTTTCTTGATTTGTTTTACGGTATCTTCCTGAATTTCTCCATCTAGTACTAAAGGAAGAGGATAATCCCCAAATTTTCCTTCTTTTTTCTTAAAAACGCTCAACTTTCCACTAGTTTCTAATACTGCGTAATCCACTTCCTCAATACTTTTTACATGTTGTTCCCTAAGTTGAGTTAACAAATCATCAATATTATAGCGTTGTCTTACCATCTCTTTAAAATTAATCACACCCCGATTAATCATTACTGAAGGTGTTCCATCAAAGCAATCTCTTACTTTTGAAAACTTTAAGGAAAGAAAACTCATTGTCATTTGTACAACAACCAATAAAACGATTGGTACAATCGATAAATACACACTTTCATCGCGATTATCAATTGACATCGCAGCAAGTTCTGCAATCAAAATCGACACAATTAAATCCACCATCCCAAGTTGTCCGATTTCCCTTTTCCCCATAAAACGATAAAGCACCGTAATTAAAATATAAAATAATAAAGTTCGATACAAAACAGTCATATATTCCATAGATTTCACCCTTATTATTATGAATTCGTTCATATTTATTTATACAAAAACATAAATAATACTAGGTGGTTTTATGTTGATGAATTATTTAAAAAGCGCATTATTTGTTATTGTTCCGTTTATTGTTTTAAGTTTTATGGTGAGTATTCTTTACTATTTTAATATCACTAGCAATTCTATTCAAAACATTTTTAAAATTTTCATTCCCGTATTATCTTTCTTTCTTGGTGGTGTATATTTAGGAAAACATTCTAAAGAAAATGGTTGGTTAGAAGGACTGAAGTTAGGCGGAATTTTTATTATTTTATTTTTTCTTATCTCCTACTTAGGATTCGATGTCGTTCTTTCCTTTCCTGGTACTATTTATTATCTCATCATCCTTCTTAGTTCTATGTTCGGTGCAATGTTTGGTATTCGTAATGTCATTAAAACCGTATGAGTCATGATAAAGAGAGGCGTGTTTCAAGCATTGTTCTCTTTTTTGTTGTTTTTTTCAAAATTTTTCTTTTTGGCATTTTTTGGTACTCCTCTTCATATAGTGTTGTGGAGGGAGAGTGATATAAAATGCGATTAAAAATTGGCATACCAAAGGCATTACTATATTATCAGTATAAAGATTTACTTACCCGATTCTTTGAAAATCTAGATTGCGATATCGTCATTAGTCCAAATACGACCAAAGAGACACTAGAACAGGGAAAAAAATTCGTTTTGGATGAAGCTTGTTTATCGATGAAAATCTATATGGGACATGTTTTTTATCTTCTTGATAAATGTGACTACATCTTAACCTACCGTGTTGCTTCAGTGAAAAAGAATGAAAAAGTTTGTACAAATTTTATGGCACTTTATGATTTATGCCGGAATAGTTTTGATAAACGCTTTGTATATTTTAATATTGATGTCGATAAAAAAGAATCCCAAGAATTTGCATTTTTATCGATGGGACTTTCTCTAGGATTTCCTTACAGAAAAGTGAAATCCGCTTATAAAGATGCGCTAAACTATCAAAATCTCATCAAAAATCGGGAGATATCTAAGCAAAAAATGATTTTAGGTAGTAGTAAAAGGCGGAAAATCTTACTTGCAGGACATCCTTATAATTTATATGATAGCTTTATTGGAAAAGAAATTAGTCATTACTTAGAAAAAGAAAATATCGATGTTTTGTATTCTGACCTTTACGATACAAAGTATACGGATACGGACTCTTCCTATATTTCACCCAAAAATTATTTTACTTATAACAAAGATATTATGGGTTGTATTCATTCTTTAGAAAGTGAAGTGGATGGGATTATTCTCATTACGACATTTCCTTGTGGACCAGATTCTTTATGTAACGAAATGATTACGAGATATGTGAAAATCCCACTCATTACGTTAACCTTCGATGAATTGAATAGTGATACTGGACTACTTACAAGACTAGAGAGTTTCTTAGATATTTTAGAGGAAAGGAGCAAGAATTGATGAAAGAAGAAGTCATTAGCTTTCCCCATTTAGCGTCTTATTGTACTCCCATTTCTTTCTTTTTAAGAAATACGACAAATCATGAAATAAGAGAAGCACCAAAAATTACAAAAAATACATTGTTACTTGGAAGTAAATATGCTCCAGATACTGTATGTATTCCTTTTAAATATAATCTAGGAAACTATATCGAGGCATTAGAAAATGGAGCTACGATTTTAATGCAGGCCGGTGGAGGTTGTAGGTATGGATATTATGCCGAAGTACAGGAGAAAATATTACGAGATTTGGGGTATCAATTTAAATTCTTTTCTCTTGTGGATGGGGACCATTTTACTATCTCTCATACGTTTAAAGTAATGAAAGAACTCTCTCCTACTCTGTCTTTTTTCCGATTTTCTTATTTTGGATTATTAACGATTCTCATGATTATTTATATGGATAAAATTGATGCTTTGATTCGTCCACGAATTGGTTTTGCATTGAATCCTAATGAATTTAAATCCTTGAGAGAGCGCATGTTAGAAGATTTTTCTCACACCAAAGGTTTCTTCTCGTTAACTAGAACTTATCGAAAGTATAAATCTTTATTTTTACATTTGCCGATAAATAAGCCAGAAAAGCACCTGCGAATTGGAATTATCGGAGAACTTTATACAGCAATGGAACCTTTTTCTACGTTCTTTCTAGAAGAAGAATTGGCAAAAATGAATATCGAAGTAAAACGATTTACTAATCTCACCTATTTACTTTTTTTAAAGAAGTGGCAAACGAAGCGGATGTTAAGACGAGCACGAAAATATTGTACCTATACGCTAGGTGCTGATGGAATGGATAATGTGTATCGGGCGATGGAATTAATTGATCAGGGGTTTGATGGAATTATTCACACGAAGCCATTTGGATGCACTCCAGAAATTGGAGCAATTCCGATTATCGATAAAGTTTGTAAAAGTAGCGATATGCCTATTATTTACTTTTCTTTTGATTCAAGTACAAGTGATACAGGGATAAAAACGAGATTAGAAGCATTTTATGACATGATTGTAAACAAAAAGCGAGGGATATAAATGGAATGTTTTTTAGGGGTAGACATTGGAAGTATTTCTACTAAGGCGGTGATTCTTAGTCAGAGGCGAGAAATTATCGCTTCTTCTTATTTAGAAACGAAAGGAAATCCAATGCAGGCGGTAAAGCGTGTACTAAAAAATTTACAAGAACAAATCGATGAGCAGGAAGTAAAAATTGTAGGGGTTGGAACAACTGGTTCAGCAAGAAAATTAATGGGGACAATTCTTGGAGCAACAGTCATTAAAAATGAAATTACGGCACATGCAGTCGGAACGTGTAATTACTATCCTGATGTCCGAACAATTTTAGAAATTGGTGGGCAAGACTCGAAAATTATTTTATTAAAGGATAAGATTGTTACAGATTATGCAATGAATACCTTATGTGCCGCCGGAACTGGTGCCTTTTTATCGAGTCAAGCAGCACGTCTCGATGTTCAAGTAGAAGATTTTGGAAAAATTGCACTCACGAGTAAAAATCCGACTAATATTGCTGCACGTTGTACAGTTTTTGCCGAAAGTGACTTGGTTCATAAAATGCAGATGGGTTATAAAAAGGAAGATATTATTGCCGGTCTTTGCAAAAGTGTTGCGTTAAACTACTTAAACAATGTAGGAAAAGGAAAAAGAATTGAACCACCCATTATCTTTCAAGGTGGAGTAAGTAAAAATATTGGTGTTAAACATTTCTTTGAGGAAATTTTAGGAGAAGAAGTTCAAGTTAGTGAAGTTGGTCATTTAATGGGAGCAATTGGTGTTGCTATCCTTGCTAGTCTTTCTCCAAAAAGATGTCATTTTACTTTTGATTTTTCTATGGAAGACTTTGAAACCAAAGGATGTGAATGTAAAGGATGCCCAAATCACTGTGAAATTATCGCCGTCAGACAAAATAAAAAATTAATTGATAGTTGGGGCAATCGTTGTGAAAGAGGAACCATCAAAATTGATGGCTTGAATTAAAATAGAAGTTCCCGTGTAACATAAAAAGATGAAAATTTTAGGA
>CAJUNG010000060.1 GCA_910587725.1 uncultured Bacilli bacterium | reverse complement strand
GAATATTTGAAGTATTTCAAAACATTATTGACTTTTTTCTTGCGATTGCCCTAATAAAACAGGAAAAGTGCTTGCTGAATTTTGGATTTTAAGCTATACTTAAAGATAGAATAGTAGGATAAAAAGATTACCTACAAATAAGGAGAAAGTTGCTTATGGAAAAGGGTAATAAAAGAAAATTGCTAAAGTTAGTGGGAGTACTATTGGTACTTGTTGCAATTATCGAGGTATCTTTTGCGTACTTTTTAGTAAATTTAAATGGAACAAAGAAGTATGTGCTAACGGTAAATAGCTTAAGAATCTATCTAGATGAATCAAAAAATGTTGGGGATATCGTAAGTGGAAGTAAAAACATTCCTGTAACTGACAAAGAAGGAAAAGAGACAACTCCATATCTTTTTTCAATTGTGAATGAGGAAAACTTTCCTGTTACTTATACGATATATTTAGATGAAGATGATGATTCAACCACGCCGATTTATGGACTTCGTTATAATTTAACCATGAATGAAGAGTCAATCGATAAAACAGAAGGAATTGAGGATTTAGGAACTAAAGGAAATCGAGTACTTCATTCAACGACGATTCCAGGAAATACGACATATAACTATACCTTGAAAATCTGGTTAGGATTAAATGCAGGAAATGATTGTAAAGGAACAAAATATTCAGGGCATTTAAGAATCGAAGGAGAACAAAATGGAGAAGTCTATCAGGATACGGTTTTAAATGGAACCGACCCAGTGTTAACAGATAACTTAATTCCTGTAAAAATAGAAAGTGATGGAGTGGTAAGAAGAGCAAGTCTATACGATGAATGGTATAATTATGAAAATAAGCTATGGGCGAATGCTATAGTTTTAGAAGATAAAACGAAAGAAGTTAAAGTAGAAGAAGTAATCCCAGAAAGTGACATCCAAAGTTATTTTGTTTGGATACCAAAGTATAGTTATCAACTCTGGAATTTAGAAGAATACTCTAGTATTACTAATATGGATAGCAGCAAAATTCATACGATTCCAATTCGTTTTGGAACAGAAAATACAACAGATGCTAAAGAAGGAGAATGTACAACCCCGACGAGTGGAAATGGAAACTGTAAAGTTTATGATTATATGACACATCCTGCCTTCTTATCCTTTGACTCAACAGGCTTTTGGGTAGGAAAATTTGAATCAGGATATAAAGGAGCAACCTCAATAGAGACTGCTCAAGTAAACTCTAGTGATAGTACGAAACTACAGATAAAACCAGATGTTTATAGTTGGAGAAATATTACGGTTGGAAATGCTTTTAAAGTAAGTTACGATTATTTAAGAAACGATGAAAGTCATATGATGAAGAATACGGAATGGGGAGCAGTAGCCTACCTACAGCACTCAGAATATGGAAGCAGTGTGAATGTAGAAATTAATAATAACAATGCCTATAAAACGGGGTATGCCTCAGTAATATCGCCAACCTTGGGATATAACGCTGGAGCTAGCATTCCTGGAAATCTAAATGGAACAACCCCGGATGTAACTCTATCGTATAATACTAAATTCGGCTACAAAGCATCAACTACCGGAAATATTACGGGAATTTATGATATGTCAGGTGGTGCTTGGGAATACGTGACGGGATACAATATTGATGCAAATACTGTAGGAGGAAGTAGTGAGTTAACTAGTATTTATGGGGATTTCTTTACAAACAGTAGATGGGAAAAATATTATGATCAGTACTCTAATGCAGAAGTTGATGCTAGTAAGTATCAAACAGGACTACTTGGGGATGCAACAAGAGAAATGGGACCATTTGGAACAGTAAAGGACCCCGATGGAAGTTCAAGATATCGTACGAGTTGGTATGGAGACTTGGCGCACTTCGTCTACCCTGTTAACCCTTGGTTCGGGCGCGGTGGGGTTTGGATCTACGGTGTCGCATCCGGCGTCTTTGCGTTCGGCAGCAGTAGTGGTAGAGTGAGTACGATCTTTTCCTTCCGTGTCGTTCTTACCCCATAAAACAGGTAAAGTTAATAAAAAGTTGTTTCCCTTTTTAGGATAGCAGGGGGAAAAATCAAAGAAAGTAGGGATTATAATGGAGAAAGAGAATAAAAAGCAAATTGCGAAAATAACTGTATTTTTAACAAGTATCTTTATTATCTTTTTAAGTGTAACTTATGCCTTCATCAACGTGACGATTAATGGGACAAGAAGACAGGTCATTACTGTAGGAAACTTAAATATCGATTTAGAAGAAGATGATAACTTTACAATTGATAATACTTTACCTGTCTATGATGAAGTTGGAATGTTAAGTAAGTCGTTTGATTTTCGTCTGATTAATAATTCGGATGAAAAAGCAAATTACGCCCTAAGTTTAGAAGATATTACGACTGGTGAGAAATTATCGTTTAGTGATGTTAAATTGGGTTTAACTAAAAATGGAGAAACTTCGATTTCTACTTTAAGCGATTTAGAAAAATTAGTGATTGATACAGGTATTATTGATGGTAACGAAACGATTGAATACAATCTTCGTCTATGGATAAAGGATAGTGTTACCGATAATGAGTCAATTCAAGGTAAGAGCCTTAGATTCAGAATTCAAGTCAGTGCGGAACAAATTCCTAAAGAGATTTATACAGAGTCCATTTTAAACGGAACAGACCCAGTATTAAGTAATAACTTGGTACCTGTAACCATTGAAAATGATGGGACTGTCCATAAGGCAAGCATTTATGAAGAATGGTACTCTTATGAACAAAAGCTTTGGGCAAATGCAGTAGTATTGTTAGATAAGTCTGTCAATTATGCAGGTAATGAGATAATCCCTGAAGACAATATAGAGTCATACTTTGTCTGGATACCAAGATATAAATATAAAATATTTAATGATATCGTATACACTGGTTTAACAGAAATTGAAGATAGAGCACAAGAGATAGAAATCGAATTTGAAAATAAAGAAACGGCAATATCGAATGGGACAACCACCGGAAGTTGGTTAACTCATCCAGCATTTACTTCATTTAACTCGAACGGATTCTGGGTAGGAAAGTTTGAATCTGGATATAAAGAAGCAACTTCAACAGAAACTGCTCAGGTTAATTCTAGTGATTCTGCAAAACTACAGATTAAACCAAGCGTTTATAGTTGGAGAAATATTACAGTTGGAAATGCTTTTAAAGTCGGTTACGATTACTTAAGAAGTGATGAATCGCATCTAATGAAAAACACGGAATGGGGAGCAGTAGCATACTTACAACACTCGAAATATGGAAGTAGTATGAGTGTAAGAAATAACAACAACAATTCATATAAGACTGGATATGCCTCTATTTCGGAACCAACTCTGGGATATAATACTAATGGAACAAGTATTCCAGGTAATTTAAATGGAACGACTGCTGATGTTACACAACCCTATAATACACCGACTGGATATACGGCAAGTACAACTGGAAATATCACCGGAATTTACGATACGAGCGGTGGAGCTTGGGAATATGTCATGGGATATAATACAAATGCAAATTCCGTAGGAGGAGAAAGTGGATTAACGGGTATTTATGCAGATTTTTTTATCAATGATAAATGGGAAATGTATTATGATAAGTACTTAAATTCAGAAATAGAGGCAAATAAATATCAATCAGGATTATTAGGAGATGCAACTCGTGAGGTGGGGCCATTCGGAAGTGTGGTAGACCTGGATGAAATGTTGAGATATCGTACAAGTTGGTACTCTGATTTGGCTCACTTCGTCAACCCTGTTTACCCTTGGTTCGTACGCGGTGGGAACTGGTGCCACGGTGCCGGTTCTGGCGCCTTCTCGTTCAACAACGCTAGTGGTGGAATGGGTACGTACATTTCCTTCCGTGTCGTTCTTGCCCCGTAGCACGAGAAAAATTCAAAAACGTAATACCCCTTGACAAAAATGCCTGGGGGGGGGGTATGATATTCTAAGAGAGTAGGGATTTTAATGAAGAAAGAAAATAAAAAGCAAATTGCGAAAATAACTGTATTTTTAACAAGTATCTTTATTATCTTTTTAAGTGTAACCTATGCGTTTATTAATGTAACGATTAATGGGACAAGACGTCAAGTGATTACGGTCGGAAATTTAGATATCGATTTAGAAGAAGATGATAACTTTACGATTGATAATACTTTACCTGTCTATGATGAAGTGGGAATGCTTAGTAAATCATTTAACTTTCGCCTAATCAATAATTCAGATGAAAAAGCAAGTTATGTGTTGAGCTTAGAAGATATCACGACTGGTGAAAAATTATCCTATACTGATGTAAAACTAGGATTAACTAAAAATGGGGAAACATCGATTTCTACTTTAAGCGATTTAGAAAATTTACTGATTGATACAGGTCTTATTGGT
>CAJUNG010000059.1 GCA_910587725.1 uncultured Bacilli bacterium | reverse complement strand
GAATAATCAATCTAGAAAGTACTGTAATAAAAATTATGTTGATGGAGATTGTAGCAATAACAATGATAGTTGGGCAATAGGGAATGCTGATTTTAATAAGATAACTAAGCAAGCGACGGGAACTGGAGGAGGATATTTGAATGTAGCAATTTCTGGAGCGATTAGGTGTTATAATGTAAAAAATAATCGACAATGTGGACATCAGACGGACTTAATCAATGCTGGTGGATATTATTGGTTTGCTGCTTCTGCTAGCGATACAGAACGGGTTCGTCATTTTTCAAATAGCTCTTCTTCTTGGGTTCAAACGGGTGCATACTCTGGAGCTGCTGGATTAAGACCAATCATTCGCTTATCTCAAGGAATTTATATTACTGGAGGAGCAGGAACTCTATCTAGTCCTTACACGATTGCCAAATCACTTTTTTAAGAACACTAAAAATTAATATTCAATTAAAAAGAAAATACAAAAAAAGCGAACCAATATCGCTTTTTTTAATCGTCCCAATCTTCAAATAATAACCCGATATTGATAATTCCAGCAATACCGACTAACACATAGATAATTCTAGTAATGACATTCTCATCTCCAAATAGTGCTGAAACCAAGTTAAAATCAAAAAGTCCGATTAATCCCCAGTTTACGGCACCAATAATGGTAAGAACTAGTGCTACTTTTTGTAATGTGTGCATTTTTCTTCCTCCTTTTATGTATTTCAGTATTATGATAATCACTTTTTAAAAAATTATTCACGAATAATAAAAAAATAAAATCCATATAATGAAGTGTAAGTAATTGTAAGAGGTGAGAAAGTGAAAAAAAAATTACTAACATTGTTTTTAATATTACTCGTTTTTACAACTGGATGTTTCAAATATGATGCAAAAGATATGGTTGCTGATTTAGAAAAAAAATACAAAAATTTAAAAGCTTATCATTTAGAAGGAGAACTAGAAATTACCAATAATGAAGATATCTTTAAATATGATGTCGATGTATATTTTCAAAAAGATGATAAATATCGGGTCAGTTTAAAGAATAAAAGTAATAATCATGAACAAATTATATTAAAGAACGAAGAAGGTGTTTATGTCTTGACACCCAAAGGTTTAACTTTTTTATAAAATATAATTAATGTATTATAATACGAAAGTTCCTAAATAAATAGGAACTTTTTTATGTTCTTAAAAGATTCACTCGTATTATTATAAAAAGAAAGAGTGATGCTATTTATTAAATATGAAATTATTAATATTAAAGGAGTCCCTCCATAATCTCGAAAGTCCTATTCTTATATTAATATTTATTAATAGTTATATAATAGGAAAATTTTATATATTGAAGTAGTTAAGTATTTAAAAATATTTAATAGTAGAGTTTAAAGGAGATAATATGAAGAAGGTACTTAATTTAAGAAAGAAGGTGAAAAAGAATGTAGTTAGTTTTATTAGTAGATTAAAAGGAATGAGAAGTGGAAATTAAATTTGAAAAATTAGATAGTTATGATATAGGAGAATTCGAATATGTGAAAATCATAACTACTGCTCCTCATTTACAGAAGGTAATATATAATCGTAATCCAAATTGTGAAGCACGAATTAGAAATATTGATAAGGATCACTATGAGGTTATTAAAACTGGAAAGATAAAAGAAAGGAAACATACGAAGAAAAGGTCTGATAGTGTTCCTTCACTTCGTAAAACTAGAAGGGATATAATAGATATTATTAATACTAATGTTGTAGAACCAGATAAATGTAAATTTATAACATTAACTTATAAAGGAGAAATGAGAGATACAAAGGTTTTTAACGATGATATAAACCTATTCGTAAAGAATTTTAATTATCGTTATAAAACTAATAAGAATATCAAAGTATGTGTACCTCAATTAAGAGGAACATATCACGCTCATATAATTTTTATATTTGATACTATTGCTCCTTATATTCCATATCAAGAAATATCGAATTTATGGGGTAAAGGTAGTATAGATGTATCTAAAATTGATAAAAATGTTGATGATTTAGGGGTGTATCTATCATCACAATTCTGTGATATTCCTATGGAAGATATGGATAAATACAATATTCCCTATGAGATAAAAGATGTAAAAATTGTAGATGAGATAGATGGTAAGAAGTTGGATAAACCAAGGTATTTTGTTAAAAATGGTATCGCTAATCTAATTCCACCAGGTTTTAGAATATTACGTCCATCAAGAGGTCTTAAGAAAGTATCTAATATAGAGAGAAAAAAGTACCACGAATACAAAAAAAGTGTAGGATATATAGCTCCTACATTTAAGTCAGTACTAAGATTAACTCTTGAAGATAAAAAACAAAGTTGGTCTAATATTATAGTAAAAGAATTCTATAATTTAAAAAGATTATCCCTAACAAGAGGTCCTAGTGAAAAAGATTATGAAGTGTTAAGATATCTTAAAAATCAAGAAAAAGAGGAACAAGAACGTTTGAGGTTGTATGAAGAGTCTCAACGAACAAATCCTGATTCTTTTGATTTTTAGTATCTCTGTATTAATATATACGATATTGGTAGTGGGAGTGTAGTTAGAATATGCTCCCTTATCAATAATAAAATATTAATCACAAATTTTAATCGTGTTAAACTTGTTTTAACACGATATAAATATCAAACTAGTGTAATTGATGTAGAAAGTATCAAATTCGTTAATTTGATGT
This sequence comes from uncultured Bacilli bacterium, assembly GCA_910587725.1. GTDB lineage: Bacteria > Bacillota_I > Bacilli_A > RF39 > UBA660 > MGBC162581. Next base: position 1,866 of record CAJUNG010000059.1, on the reverse strand, counting down.
GTTTAACGAAGTATTATTAAAAGTTTGTATTTGGATATACATTATATATTAAAATGAAGTGTATTTTAAGTTTGATTTAAAGATAGATTTAGTAATGGTCGATAGTTCAACCAGTAGAGAAAATATACTTGAAAGAGATTATAAAGGAAGATGTAATGAATAATAAGTTATTTGAGATGTTAGACAAATTAGATAGTTTTGTTACAACTGAAGAAATTGGTATAGATTTTATAGAAGTTTATAATAGTAAAAATGAACTACAAATTGATATATTTTCAGTTCCAAACAATTCATTTAAGTTATTTTCAGTTCCTGATATTGTTGTTGGTTATTTATATTTTGACAAAGATAAAAATTGTGTTTGGAGTTATCGTGATGAAGAATTTGGAAATGATAATAGAAAGAATAAGATTAACAAAATATCCGTACAATATGAAAATGGAGATTTCATAGATGTACGAGTTAATTGGAATTCGTTATTTTATGAGTTAGATAGTGGAAATAGTATCCTATTATTTATGGGAGAAAGAATTATAGATGATAAAAGGAATTGATTATGTTATTGTATAACGGAAGTAAATTTGTAAAAGGAAATGTGTTTGAGGATCCTAGAGGTAATAAATTCACATTTTATAAAAATACTAAAAATGGTAAGTTATTTACTATGGAAAATGGTGTTAGAGTTGGTTTAACAGAGGGTCAAGTAAATAAATTGAAATTATTAAATGAAGATACTATTACAAAGAAAATTGAAGTACCTAAAATAATTGGAATAGATATTAAATTTGATTTTTGTGAAGAAAAATTTCGTATATTAGAGAATTCCTTAAAGAGTTTTAATATCTATATGTATGATGATAATGAAAATCACTTTATTGGATATGTTTGTTTTGATATGAAGAATGTTACATTAGGTAGTTTGACTCTAGAATTCCTAAAAGAGTATCAAAAAGGTGGTTCAGTTGATGTAATGTTTGAAGATATGACTGGAGAAGAATATAAAACAGTATGGATTTATGGAATTCAAAATATACAAGATGATATTTATCTGTTCTTGTTTGAAAGTAAAAAAGAATAGTCTTTGTATGTTGTTATTCTCTTGTTTCTAGTAGATAATTACACTAGGTGGTGTTTTATATATGAGAAAAGATTTAAGAAAAAAATATGATGATTATTATAAAGAATATGACTTGTATATAAGAGATATAATGGTTAAAACTTATGCTAGACAACTTTCTAAATACTATGATTATGGGTTATTGATTAATCGAGATACTAGTTTAAATCAATATGTGAATTCAATAGGAGATTTATTTAATGTAACCTATTTATTTTCTGAATTGAGAAACGAGGTAGAACAACTATTAAAGGAAGAATATCATTTAATTATTGTAAGTGATGAACCTTTACAAATTGAAACAATTAAAAATGACTAGTTCATGAACTGAATTTAGTCATTTTTGTTTTTTGATTAAATCATCAAGTTTAACTCCTAGAGCAACTGATATTTTATAAAATGTATCAACACTAAAATTATATGCTGTTTTTTCACTCTCTATTTGTCTTATAAAGTCGTGTGATAAGTCTACCATTTCCGATAATTCCATAGCAGTAATACCTTTTAATTTTCTATATTTCTTAATGTTTTTACGAATTGTATTATAGATGTCGGTATCAAATTTTAACGTTTCTTTCCTCTTCATAATAACTTCATATCTCCTAAATATAATTGTAGAGTAATACCTCACAAAAATATGTTAGGCAACTTCTAACATTATTGTTGACAAATATTGTAGAAATATGATATTATAATGATGTCGGTAAGAAGTACTTAATTCCGACAAAACGTAGTACTGTTGGTTTGAA
>CAJUNG010000058.1 GCA_910587725.1 uncultured Bacilli bacterium | reverse complement strand
TTTAACACTTAATTCCCGTTTGTGATAAAGCGGGAACTTACAATTTTATTTAAAGCATCAAAATTGATGGCTAGACAAAATTAAGAGCATATGTTATAATAAATTCCTGTTTAAAAAAAGGAGTGTATTTTTGTGACAAATGAGCAGATGATAAAGCTAGCAGGATTAGAATACGGCGCAGAAATCGATGCAATTGCGGATACCTTTCAAGGGAAAAATGTAAAAATCATAGGTCTTATCGATGCATTTTCTACATCATTAAAGAATCCGACTTATTTAGAATATCTCGTGAAATCCATCAATTTTTCAGAAATCAACTTAAAAGTATGGAATGCAACCTTTCCTCAAAATTTGAAAGAGCATCATATTCGTGAGATGTTACAAGCCAATATTTCTTTGGCAGATATTAAACGTATACAAAATTTTGATTTACCTTTTTCTCATTCGAAGACCATAAGTAAAGAAGATGAGAAAATTGGACTCCGAAGCTTTTTAACGGAAAAAGGAGATGTCAACATTTTTTACTCTTCTGGATTTGAAGAGATGCCATCAAGAAAAGAATTACCTAAGATTCAAAAAAAAGAAATGGAAGTAAGAAAAGAAAACTTAGATGCGATTCTTTCTCTTAATCCTTCAGCAACGATTTATCAATTAGGTTTTCCATTAACCCAAAACAATGTTGAATTAAATCAATATCTAGAAGAGGAAAATAATCAATTAAAAATTCTTTCTCTTGATTTTGGAATTTGTTTCGTCGATTTATCTTCCGTACTTTGTAGAGTAAAACGAAATAAGAAATTAGTATTAGTTGAAGATCAACAACGTTTTATCGCAATCGCTTGTATGGAGAAAATGTATAGAAGAAGAGTTTTGAAAGAACGCGGAAAATTGTATGAGGCAAAGGAGCGAATTCCTGTTCTTAATGATTCCTCTATCCATTTTTTAAATTATTATAATGCGGTCAGAATCAATCACATACTCAATCAATTAGAGGCAAATGTAAATGGCTGTGCTTTATCTACTCTAGAGGAAAAATACTTACAAGAAGAGTTAAAGACACTTGAAAATCTAGGAAAAAGATATCGCAAAATAGAAAAGAAAAAATGCAGAATGTAAATTCATTTTGCATTTTTATTTTATAGAAAATATCGTCTGTAATAGAAGAATCGGATTAACTTGAAAAAAATAAAGGAGAATCAAGCTAATCATAATAAAGGGGCCAAAAGCAATGACATGTTCTTTGCTAATTTGATAAAGGATTATAGCAATGGGTAAGGCAATGATACTTGATAAGAAAATAACGATTAAAGAAGAAATTGGTCCTAAGAGGAAACCGACCAAAAACATGAGTTTGATATCTGCTCCTCCGAGACTTTCTTTTTTGAATAGCCAATTTCCAATAAGCATCAAGAAATACATAAAGGAAAACGCAAATAGTCCATTTCCTAAAGAATAAAGTGTAGAAATCCATCCATTTTCTATTAAAGAGACGAGGATGAATAAAACTACCCCTACTCCCGTTATCTCATCAGGAATCATTAAATACTCGAGGTCACTAATTAAAATGATACTAAATAAACTAGATAAAATTAGTGCATTTAATAATTGGTAGGAAAGTCCAAAAAGATGAAAACTAAGAGAAAAAAGAGTTCCTGTGAGAAGCTCTAAAATGGGATAAGAAACGGAAATTGGCCGTTTACAGTATCGACATTTTCCGAAAGAAAAAAGATAAGAAAGTACAGGAACTAAGTCTTTTCCCTGCAATTGATGATGACAATTTGGACAGTAGGACCGTTTGGGCTTTAATAAGCTCTCCCCCTTGGGTAAACGATATCCAACGACATGAAAGAAACTTCCTAAAGTACAACCAATAAGAAAGAAAAGGAGGGTAATGATAATTTTCATAACACCACTCCTATCCGATTGTTCCATAAGAACCAAACATCGGAACAAACATCGAAACTAGAATAAATCCAACACACACTGCTAGAAATACAATCGTAATTGGTTCTACTAAACTTTTAATGGCGGCAACACTACTTTTATGTAAAGTTCCATAGTGTTCTGCTACTTTTTCCATCATCAGTCCTAATTGTCCTGTTGATTCTCCCGTTACTAACATTTCATAAGCAACAATCGGGAAAGCCCATTCCCCACGGAAGGAATCACTAATTTTTCCTCCCTTTTGTAAATTATCGATAGTATTATAAATAATTTCTTTATAGATTTCGTTATTACTAATTTTTGATAGAACTTCCATCGTTTGGGTAATATTAACATTGTGATTAATTAGGGATGCAAATGTTTTGGTAAACATCATGACTTCTTTATAAATAATGATATTTCCGATGACTGGAAGTTTCATATAAATCGATTGCATAACTCTACGGAAAGATTTGACATTTTTAAAGGCTTGACGATAGACAATCGCTATGATAACAATCATTAATAAGATATAGATATAATTGTCTTGGATAAAATCACTCATGTTTAAGGTCACTTGCGTAATTGTTGGAAGAGGAGTATCACTAGATACATACATTGTCGTAAAGGATGGGACTACATAGACTAAACAAAAGATGACAACCACAATCGAGACAACTAAAATTACAGCTGGATAAATGAGAGCGGAAATCATTTGTTTTCTCGTTTGTTCAATGGACGTATAATACTCACTCATTTCATCTAATACGCTAGGTAAATCTCCTGTCATCTCTGAAGTTTTTACCATATTAATTAACAATCTAGGAAAGACTTTGGATTGGTTTTCTAGTGCAGTTGAAAAGTTCTCCCCAGTAATTAAATCGTATACAATTCTTTCATATATTTTTCTTTTTGTTGGTTTTACGGTTTGTTTAGCTAAAATGCGAACTGAGTCAATTAAAGGAATTCCTGCCTTGATATAGGTAGAAAGTTGAGTTAAAGCAAACGTTAACTCGGCAATAGATAGTTTTGTTGTTCCAATTTCAACATTTAAACTCCATTTAGAACGTGGCGTAATTTTTACAATTTTATATCCTTCGTTAATTAGAAATGCCCGAACTTCACTTTCTGTTTGAGCATCAAAACTACTTTTTACGGTTTGCCCATTTTGATTGACCACTTCATAATCAAAGGTAATTCTTTTTAGTCCTTCATTTTCTGGTTCTTGATTTTCTAAAGGTTTCTCATTTTCTTCCCCTTTGACAGTTTCTGCTAACGTTTTTTCTAATTTTTTTCTTTGCTCTTCTCTTACTTCTGCAACTAGTTTTCTATTCTTTGAATTTTTCACCCAACGAATGGGAAAGGTAAAAAAGTCTCTTACTTTATGATACGTAAAGATAAATATATTCATGAAATCCCTTCCTATCTTAAGAAAATTATAGCATATTTTTTTTAAATTCCCAATACTTTTTAGAAATTTTTGTTGCCTGTTGTGCATATATTACAGTAAAGGGGGAAACAGTATGTATAACAATCCTTTTGGTGTTCCTTATGGAAATCCGTTTGCTTATTCTTCTATGACGCCTTCTGTATTACCAAAGGTATCTCTTTTTTCAAAATTACGGGGAGGTATCAATTGGAGTAATTTTCTCAGCGGGACTTCTAAAACATTGAATGTAATCAATCAGGCAATTCCACTTTATTATCAAGTAAAACCATTAGTTAAGAATGCTTCTACGTTGTTTAAGATTGCCGATATTATTAAGTCGGACGATGGAAATGGGGAAAGCAGAAATACAAAAGTAAATGCTAGAGGAGAGACTCGAGAAGAAATTCAGACAAAGAGAACAGAAAAAAGAAAAGAAGAAGTACGTTCTTCTTCTAATCCGGCCTTTTTTATTTAAAGGTCTTTTTCTTTGGGAATTAAGGTTTGGTATACTTCTTTCAAACTTTTTCCCACATTCTGTATGGAGCGTTCCTCGGCAATTTTTCTACTGTTTTTCGCAACGCTTTTAAGTTTTCCAGAAAAGAATAATTCAATTTTTTCTTGAAATTCTTTTCTATTCTTTGCTTTATATACTGTTTTCCCGTCTTCTAACCAGTCTTCAAAAATCGGAATATCGCGAATAATGGCATTCGTCTCACATGCACATGCTTCGATAATGGGGATTCCTTCAGTTTCTTCTAAGGTTGGAAATAAATATAAATCGCAACCATTCATGGCTTCTACAATTTCTTCTTGTTCGACATATCCGGCCATAGTCAAGTTTCCTGGAATTTTTTTGAAGGCATCTCTTACACTTTGGCTACTTACGGATAGTGGACTATAACCAAACCAAATAAATTTATAATCAGGTAAGCTTCTTGCTAATTCAATAAAATCAATAATCCCTTTTCTTTCGATGTATAAACCGATGCCAATAACGACTTTTTCTGTATTTTCAATATGATATTTTCGCCGAAAATTCTCTCCTAACGCTTTATTTTTTTGAAATTTTTCTAATTCTATTCCATTGCTGATAGCATAAATTTTCTTTTTGATTCCATAGTTTTCTAATATTTTCTTTGCATATGGTGTCGGTGTTACAATCACATCCCCTAGATTATAGCAACGAATAATCCATTTTTTAAATAGTGGCGATAGTTGTTTGGAGAAGATAAAACCACCTTTAAAGTCTTCTTCGGTAGAATGGGCATGATATACAATTTTTTTTCCTTTTCTTTTCGCTTGTTTTGCTAGTAAATAACTTTTGAAAAAGTAAGTATTAATGTGTAAAATATCATAATCCTCTTTAGGATTCGTCGTATATTCTATCCCGACACTTTCTAAGGCTTTCATTTGGTGTTTAATCGCCTTCCCCAGCCCACTTTTTCCAACGACTTTTTCTCCTTCTGTATAAAGTAATACTTTCATAACTATCCTTCCCTTCACCATTCTTTAATTTTTTTTCTGGTCGTAATCATCTAAGAAGAAATATGTATGGGTATTATCTGAATATCCTAAAATGGTATTTAAATTGACATGGAATGTGCTTTTCATCAGATTATTATCTACGTTAGGATTTTTTTTCCGTAAGACTTCTAATAATTCTTTGATTTCTTTTCTCTTACTTGTTTGTTCTTTATTGTTTACTTCTTCTGTAAAGCGACAAGCACAATTTAAAAATTGAAGTTCATGTGATTTCATCAAAGAAATAATATCCTTTTCTCTTACGTAATAAAGTGGTCTAATGAGTTCCATCCCTTCAAAGTTAGTACTTTTGAGTTTAGGCATCATCGTTTTATATTCTCCTCCATAAAGTTGTGAGAGAAGAATTGTTTCGACAACATCATCAAAATGATGCCCGAGAGCAATTTTATTACAACCAAGGCTTTTGGCAAAATGATAAAGATTTCCTCTTCGCATTCTTGCACATAAATAGCATGGTGAATCTTTGATATCGTGGACAATATTAAAAATGTCCGTTTCAAAAATATGGATAGGAATTTCCAATAATTTTGCATTATCTTCAATTAGTTTACGGTTTTTTGGTAGATAACCTGGATCCATAACAATAAATTCTAACTGGAAATCATATTTTCCGTGCTTTTTTAACTCTTGCATACATTTTGCCAGTAAAAATGAGTCTTTTCCTCCAGAAATGCAAACGGCAATTTTATCATTTTCGTTCACCAATTCAAACTCTCTGACTGCTTTCATCAAAGGACGCCATATTTTTTTTCGATATCCTGTTATAATGCTATGCTCCAACTCTTGATTTTTATTCATAGAAATCCCTCTTCTTAGATATTATCATATTTTGTAGTTAACTTCAAGGATAATCACAATATGGGTAGTGTAACCATGTATTATCTGAATTGTAAAAGTAAATTCCACCTCAAATTAAAATAAAGTGGAATTTACTT
>CAJUNG010000057.1 GCA_910587725.1 uncultured Bacilli bacterium | reverse complement strand
ATATATTAATATTTGCAATAATTTCCAAATTTCTACAAAAAACTTCATTTTTTTTTAAATTTTTTGCACAATTAAAAAAATATTAAGACCCTTATAGAAATCTTAATATTTTCTATTCCTTTTATTTTCTATATTTAATACCAAAGTTTAATAATATCTGCATTATTACTTAGGGGCTCTGGATTAGGCTTATCAAACTTAATGGCAATTGGTACTTTAAATGCACTTCCAAATGCCATACAACATCCTGGTTGCAATGTTTTTAGTTCACTAATAATTTCCTCAGAAATATTAGGAATCAAATTTTTAATATATTCTACATCCCTAGGATGAACCGTTCTTAAAATGAGAAAATTAGAACACTGGGAAATGGAAGTTTCACTTAATTCTGATGGACGTTGGGTAATAAATCCAAGGAGTACTCCATATTTTCTTCCTTCTTTAGCAATTCGATTAAAAATATTGTATCCCAAAATTTCTTCATCCTTATCATTTTGTACGTAACGATGGGCTTCTTCAATAATGATATGAAATGGCATACTAGCTCTTCTTCTAAGTTCTAAAGTGTAAGAAAATACCAATTTGGTAATCACTTTTACTAAGGATTTAGCAAATCGATCATCAACGTAGTTAATATTGAAATTCACAATTTGTGCTTTTCTTCCTGTTCCTGGAATGCTCATTAAATAGTCGATATAGGTTGCCTTATCCGTCATTTCTGGATAACTAAAGAACTCACGATAATCACTACTAACTAAAGAATGAAGACGTACACTTAATACATTGGCATTATCAAATACTTTATCACTTTTTAATACTCCTTCAGAAATCAGTGCAAAATCCATTGCTTTTTCTAAGTCGGACAATGTATAAGGAATTGTCCCATCTGGAGTCTTTAACTCTAAGTTTTCTATCATAAATTTACTGATTGTATCCACTACAACTTCCACATCTTGCATTTTTCCGCTCTTATCTACAAATAGGCATTGTTTTAATGTCCTTGTATATCCTGGTTCAATAATCGGCGTTTCTAAGTTTAATTCATTCGTATTAAAATTCGTCAGTACTGCCATCACTTGGTCACGAATTTTTGTCGACTCTTTTCCACTCATTAAAATATCCATGATTGCCCGAGCAATAATATCATTTTTATGGGCAAGAACATCCTTGTTATCCGAGCGAAGCAGAACCACTAATTTTAATGCTTTTTCTAAAATCGGAATTTGACTAGCCGAGTCTACACCTAAAAGAATCGCTAGGTCATCTACATCCAACAACCAAAGAGGAATTCTTAAAATTTCTCCCTCTGGATTTTTAATATTTGTCGTAAATGTCTTATAACCGATATTGGGATTTGTCGAAGATAAATTTGAAAACGCATTCGTATATTCACCATAAGCATCAAAAATCATAATGTTTGACTTCAATGGAACATAACTACTAGCAGAAAATAGATTTTGAAAAATTCTAGATACCGCAAAGCTCTTTCCACTTCCTGTATTTCCAATGACCCCGAAATGGTGCGCAAAAAGGTCATTGACATTGACATTAATACGATAATTATTGTAAAGGGTCGAGGTTCCAAGATACATATATCCAGCTTCTTTAATTTGTTGATGTCCATAAATGCTAGATAATTCTTCTAAACTAATCATTCGAACCGTTGCTTTAAACGATGGTTTTTTATTGAATCCTGGAGCAAATCGATCGCCGATGAATTCTCCTAAAATTTGAATTAAAATCGTGTCTTTCGAAATAGAGATAATTTCTCCTACCTGTTTTTTTCCCTGGTCCTCAAAAACGACATGTAAATTCATCAGACTTGCTTGCGTAGTAATATCAATTTCTAGTTTTACTGTAATCTGTGTATCTTTAATCTCGATTATCTTTCCTAGCATGATTCATCTCTCCTATTCTTTAATCATTATACTACAAATTGATAAGAATAGAAATCCCCTTCTATTCATTTTTCATCTTTCTTTTTTCCATAAATAGTTTAAAAATTCCTTTTCACTGATTAAACTAGAATCTTTTTTAAAAAAATGGAGAGTATCTCTCATCATCTCTTCTGGTAAATTAATCTTTTTTCTTTTCGGAAAAGTAAAGTGATAGAGTCTTCTTTCTAATAAAAATTTGGAAAACACAAAAGGAATATCTCTTTTTTCCTTCTGTAATTTAATGATGAAAAAGAAAAAGACAAGGAACAGAAAATAAGAAGAATTTTGAAAAAGAAAAAGGCAAGAAATCACAATCACAAGATAGGATAATTTGACTGATAGCACAAGGCTTTTTTTAAAGGGAATTACTTCCGATAATATTAAATTTAACAACCTTCCCCCATCTAAAGGATAAATGGGTAATAAATTAAAAAACAAAATAAAAAAATGATAACTTCTAAAAATGCTTTGATACCGTTCTTCTAGAATCGACATCATTAGAAAAAAGAAAAGGGTCTGAAAAATCGGTCCCATTCCTAATACAAGAAATTCCTCCTTTAAGGAAACATTGATTTTTTCATTCAACTTAGTCATTCCACCATAAGGATATAAATGAATTTCTCCAACCTTCCATCCAAGTAATAAAGCGGTTAAAAAATGCCCTATCTCATGGACGAATATCAAGCTCATAAAAAGAATTAAATAGCGGATATTTCCCATTAATAGAAAAAGAAAAATGAATAGATACATGAGTGGATGAATTTTAACTTTAGAAAATATATTCTTGATAACTGACAACTTCTCCCTTCTTTTTAAAATAGATGTCGATGGTATCTTTTTCGGCATTTCCTAAAATATCTTTCTTTTCAATGTAGTCATAAATTTTATAATTGCAATCTGTAATTCCTACATACCATGCTTCTACACCATCTGTCTGTTCTAAAATTAAAGTTTTTCCATATCCTTCCTTTTCTCCGATAAATAAAACCAATCCACTTTCTACTGCGGTGATTAGTTTTGTTCCCTCAAAATGCAAGCGAACACCACCTTCGATTTCTTCTTTTTCTTTATACTCCATCACTTCACTTGCCACGGGATTATTCCCCTTATTCTCTTTTTCTTTTTCTGGGATGATTGCACCAAAATATTTTTTATACAAACTCTCAATTTTTTTAAATGATAGATTATCTTCATAGACATATCGATAAACCTTCTCTTTTAATTCCACATTCTTCGTTAAAATTAAAGCAACAAGTAAAAGAATTGCTGAAATCATCACTTGACTGATAAAACGAAAAATCACTTTTCGATAGGAATTTTCTTCTTTTTTCTTAGAAAACTTTTTTAATGATTTATACTCGTCCATCATATCACCCACTTCATATTATGCAAGAAAAAGAAAATTTATTAATAATTTAACTTCTGCGTAAATCGCTTTCTTCTCACGATGAAAAAAAGAAGTAAGGCAAATAGCAGATTGATAGGAAAAGAGGAAAAGGCATATTCATAGCAAGAAAGAAAATTCGTTTTTATTTTTAGAGAGAAAAGAAGAGAAATGGTTAAAAAATGATAAAGTACATAAGCTAAAATAAATTCTGGTATTTCGATGTCTCTTCTTTTTAAGATGAATTCATCAATCAAGAGAAAAAGAAAGGTTGTCCAAAATAAAACCCCTGTATAAACGATATCGTAGAGTATGGTAAAAATGATAGATAAAATGAAATACGTTTTTCTCGCTTTTTGAAAGAAAGGATAACTAACCATTAATGTCGTCATGAAAAAAAAGGGAGAAAATAAAAAGTAATTACTGAAAATCCCCTCTAAAAAGAAAGAAAGGATAATAAAAATCGTATAAGAAATCATTCCTTCTCACCTCGAATAATCGATACATATTTTACATTATTAAAATCCACTTCACTTTTGATTCGTAAGATTTTACTAACGCCAACAGAATCCATTTCAATTTTTGCTACTGTTCCTACTTCGATTCCTTTCGGATATAAATTTCCAAGGGCATTCGTTTCGACTTTACTACCGATTTCAATATCACTTTGACTTCGAATACTCGTCACTAAAATTTCATTTGTATCTTCATCATATCCAGTAATGATTCCATTATAAATATTTTCTTTACTGTAAACGACAACAGCAACTTTAAAAGAATCATCTTTTGCAGTTAGTAATTTAATATTTGCTGTATCTTTCGTCGTCGATTTAACTTTTCCTAAAAGTCCTTTTTCCGTAATGGCTAACATTCCTTCTTTAATTCCATCTTTCTGTCCTTTGTTCACTGTCACTTCGCTAAAATAAAAACTTGCTTGTCGATGAATCGTCGATGCATGTTCTAAATCATAAGAGGAATTTTCCTGTAAGTCTAAAAGACTTCTTAAATTGGCTAACTCTTCTTCCTTTTCCTTATCAAAATTTTCTACAACTTTTTGATAATTTACTTGGTATTTTGGTGTGATGATATTTTGAATTGATGCGATGATATTTTTTAAAAATGCTTCTCCTGGATAATTTCCTTGCTTTTCATAAACGGTAAATGAGGCAAAAGCAAATACTAAAATTAATAGGACAAAATAAACAACAATTTGATTTCTTCGTATCCATAGATGAAATTTTTTCTTCATTTTTTGCAACTTTCCTTTCTTCTTTTATTCTTTTAACATTCGATGTTCACAAAAGCTATAATAAGCGTTATCACTAATAATTATGTGGTCGGTAATCGGAATTCCATTCATCCGACCAATCTCCACTAATTTTTCGGTTAGATAGATATCTTCTCTACTTGGTGTTACATCCCCTGATGGATGATTATGCACACAAATGATGCTAGCAGCACTACTTAAATAAGCTTCTTTAAATACTTCTCTGGGATGAACGATACTTCGATTTGTTGTTCCTATAAATAAAAGTTTCTTCTCGATTAATTCTCTTTTACTATTAAAGTATAAACAATAAAAATGTTCTTGTTTTTTTCTCCGCAGTAAATATCTCATTTCTTCAAATATTTCTTTTGGTTGTTGAAGTTTTTTCCGATTTCTTTCTTCACAAGATAGGCAAATTCTTTTTCCTAATTCAATACTTGCAATGAGTTCAATGGCTTTTACTTTGCCAATTCCATTAATTTTTGTTATCTTTTCCATCGATAATTCTTGCAAATCTTCGACCTTATTGATTTCTTTTAATACTTCCATCGACAATTCTTTCACCGATTTTCCCCGAGTTCCTGTTTTCAGGATAATGGCTAACAATTCTTCATTCGAAAGATAGTCTTTTCCATAATTTAAGAATCTTTCTCTCGGACGCTCAGATTTTGGCAGTTCTTCTAATATCATAAAAATTACCTCCTATATATTATTATTTGCAATTTTTTCGATTTTTCTTCACTTTTGTCCAATAGTTTCTTCAAAAGTTGCAAGAACTGTCTTTAAAATGTTTTCTGTCTCTTCAAAACTAGAAGCATTATCTAGTAAAATATCATACTGGCTTAATTCATTTAAAAACTCTTTGTTATCGGTTGTTCCTGCTTTGATTTCTACTATGATATGATTTTCTTCATATCGTGTTTTGATGATTTCTGCAAGACGCTTATCTTTAGTCATGCCAAGTATCGATACTTCATTATCTTCTATCGTTGTCGCCAAGGAAGAAGAGAGTTGTTTTCCTTGTTCACCCACCTTTTTTGTCTGTTTGATGTAATAAAAATCGGGCTTTCTCGTATAATTCTCCTGATATCGATAATAAGTATAATTCGCAAGTATGATTCCCAATAATATCGTAAAAAGAATCGAAAGCAAAAATTTATGTTTCATGTTTACCACCTCTTTAGTTAAGTATATGGTAAGACAAAAACAAAAAATGTCGAAATTTCTAAAAAAGAAAACTAGCCTTTTTCTGGCTAGTACTCCGCTTTTATTTTACTTCATTTTTTCTAATATCTTTTCTATACTTTTATTTTTATAGATAATGCATCGTTCTTCAATTTCATCATAGATAAATTCTCCTAGGAAGTTGTGCCTTTCCGTTTTAATAATATCTAAAATGGTCGGATTTAAAATTCTTTGGGCAATGGATTTACGAATGACTTCCGACGACTTTGTAATTACTCCTAGGTCTTTTGAGGAATAAAGATGTTTTAACTCTTTTAAAGATAAGTAGAGTTTGCTATAGATTTTACTGACTAAATTTTGATAGTCGACAACATTAAAATCAGCTTGTACTAAAACACGGTTGTTGATGACTTTAGTATCTATGATGTGTAACAATACGTATTTATTTTCTAAGTGAATCGGTTCTACAGAAGATTTCACTACACTTTTTCTTGATTTATCTAAGCTATAAATCGTATATTCTCTTTCTACCTTATCTTCCTTTTGGTTTTGAACGTTTGCAAGTTTCGTCTTTATCTTTTTCAAGATTTCGACATGTTTCATTCTGGTATTTAACGATTTATCTTTGTTATATATCATATAGGTTTCTATATCGCGAACCTCTTCGGTTAAGTGTTTTAACTCTTCTTTCTTTTTTTGACTTAGCAAAGTGGTTATTTTGTAATTGTAACAGTCAAATAAGAAAGTATTCAAACGAATCGAGTATTCAATTTTTTCTTTGGTTGTTTTTGCTTCTTCCATAGATAATAAATATTGATTAATCATTTCGCTCAACATATATTTTTTGTCGCTTTTTTCCTCTTTTGTCGAAAGTAAATACCCATAACGAAGATTAAATTCATCAAATATTTCTATTTCTCCTTTTAATGAGGCGTCCATTAAACGGGAAGAACCGATAATGGTTTCTAAGATGGCCACTTGGTTGATGGCCAAAAGATTTTTACTGGTAAAATATTTGGTGTAAATAAAATATTCATGATTGGTTCCATCTGGATATATTGCTTGATACTCTTTTTTATAAAACTTCGAGAATTTTGTTAGTTTTATCGCCTGGACCTCGGTTAAAACTTCATTAATTTTTGATACATCTTCTCTTTTCCAACCAATTACGTGGTCATTACATTTTAAAGCAAGGAGTAAGTAGGAAAAGTACGTCATTTTTAACAGTTCTTCCTTCTCTTTTTCAGAAAGGGATATTCCTTCTTCCTTATAGGCACCTAATTTCTCTTTTAAACTAATGCCAAGTTCTAAAAAACCATCTTTATGGTAAGCAAATTTCTTCGCAGGAATAATTATCGATTGAATATTTTTATTTAGACGCGAAAGTAAAAACTGATAATACGCCTTTCTTTCCATACTCCGGTTATAAAGAGCTTCCATGTTCACTAAAAATTCATAGAAAATTTTTTCTAATAAGACTTCGTATCGTGCATCAGAGGTATTTAGTTTATAATTTAATAGGTATTTTATATTTTTTAGTAATACTTCTTTCATATGATTCATCCTCTAATAGTATTTTATCAAACTTCTCTTAAAATGGAAAGAAAGTTTTAGGAAATTATAAAGAGTTTTCCGTATTTCTTGAACTTTTTAGCAATGTGGTGTATAATAGGGAAGATTTTTGACTCGGGAGTTTATCACTTTTTAAATAGCAAATCTTCGTAAACCGTTATAAAATAGGT
>CAJUNG010000056.1 GCA_910587725.1 uncultured Bacilli bacterium | reverse complement strand
GATGTTGTAACACCTTGTGATACCCCGTCTGCTCTGCAGCGGGGTGGTTCATTTTAAGAAAACAGGGGGCAAGAAGAATCTATTTAATTGCGACATTCTCTTTATTTACCGAAGGAATAGAAAAGTTTCAACAATCGTATGAAAGGGGAATATTTAATCAGTTATATTCTACGAACTTATCTTTTGTTCCTGAAGAAGTTAAAATGAATCCATGGTATGTGGAAGTTTCGATTTCTTCTTATCTTGCTTCTATTATTCATACGTTAAATAAAGGTGGGGATATCGAATCACTTTGGAATGGGAAAAAACAAATTTTAGAGAAAATCAAAAAAAGTAAAGAAAAGGAGGGATAAAAATTATCCTTTCTTTTTTTTTCCTTAAAAATTTAACATTTGAGGAATAGGAAGCGAAGATTTGTTATACGATTTATTATGATTCTTTTTGAATTTTAAAAAAATAGTTGACAAATACCAGTTGCTAGGGTATAAATTTAGTTGGAGTAAGTACAAACGGCAGAAAGGAAAAACTTATGAAAGAAAAATTGGTCATTGTGGAGTCTCCATCAAAGAGTAAAACGATTGAAAAATACTTAGGAGATGAATATAAGGTTGTATCATCAAAAGGGCATATTCGAGATTTGGCAACGAGTGGAAAATTCGGTTTAGGAGTAGATATCGAAAATAACTTTGAGCCTTCCTACATTCCGCTTTCTAATAAAAAAGCGGTGATTAAAGAATTAAAACAAGAGGTTAAAAATGCAAAACATATCTATCTTGCTACCGACCCCGACCGTGAAGGGGAAGCAATCAGTTGGCATCTTTTAAAAGAATTGAAAATTCCGGAAGATAGTTATAGTAGAGTTTTATTTCATGAAATTACGAAAGATAAGATTATTGAGGCAATGAAGCATGAAGGTAAAATTGATGACTTTTTGGTTCATAGTCAAGAAACGAGAAGAATTTTAGACCGAATTATTGGATTTCGTCTTAGTAAATTAATGCAGAGAAAAACGAGTGGAAAAAGTGCAGGACGTGTGCAAAGTGTTGCTTTAAAACTAATTGTAGATAGAGAACGAGAAATTGAAGCTTTTATACCTGAAGAGTATTGGACGATTACTACTCATTTTGACTCGTTTGATGCTAACCTTTTTGCTTATTTAAATAAAAAAATTGAACTTAAAACGGAAGAAGATGCCAATCAAGTTCTTGCAAAAATTAGCAGTACTTATACGTTATTAAATAAAGAGGAAAAGAAAAAGAATAAAAAAGCTCGTCCGCCTTTTATTACTAGTACTTTGCAACAAGAAGCATCGACTAAGTTAGGCTTTCCGGCTAAAAAGACGATGTCTATTGCGCAAAAGTTATATGAAGGAATTGAACTTGAGAATGGACCAGTCGGATTAATTACTTATATGAGAACGGATTCTGTTCGTTTATCTGATGAGTTTATTGGGTCAGTAAATCATTATATTGAGGAAACTTTTGGACGGGATTATATTGGGTTTGCGAAAGCACAGAAAAAACAAGAAAATGTTCAAGATGCCCATGAAGCGATTCGTCCAACTTCAATTTTGAGAACACCTGAGTCCGTGAAAAAGTTCTTATCTAATGATGAATATAAATTATATCGTTTTATTTACATTCGCGCACTGGCTTCTTTAATGAAAGATGCATCAGTACTACAAACGACATTGATATTTGATAATCAAGATTATCAGTTTAAAGCTACAGGGCAAGTTTTAGTATTTGATGGATATTTAAAAGTTTATAAGGATTATGAATCTAGTGAAGATAAAATTTTACCAGAATTAAAGGAAGATACATTAGAAAGTACAGATGTAGAAAAAGAACAACATTTTACCAAACCGCCAGCACGTTACACGGAGGCCAAATTAATTCAAGATTTAGAGGAATTGGGAATTGGAAGACCGTCTACTTATGCGAAAATTATTGATACGATTAAGGAAAGAGATTATGTTACGGTCGAAGAAAAGAAATTCGTTCCTACAGAAATTGGATTTGAAACAACAGATAAGCTTCAAGAGTTTTTTAGTGATTTAATTAATGTTGAGTATACTAGAAATATGGAAAATGATTTAGATAAGATTGCTGATGAACATATTGACCATGTTAAAGTATTACAAGATTTTTATCAAATTTTTGAACCTAAGGTAGAATATGCTTTTGAGACAATGGAGAAAAAAGCACCGGTAGAAACTGGTGAAGTATGTCCGAATTGTGGAAGTCCTATGGTGATAAAGAGAGGTCGTTTTGGGGAATTTGAAGCTTGTAGTAATTATCCAGAATGTAAATATATCAAAAAAGAAGAAAAACAAGTCACGGAAATTGTTTCTTGTCCACTTTGTAAAACAGGAATGTTGGTAGAACGTAAAACTAAACGAGGAAAAATATTCTATGGTTGCAGTCATTATCCAAAATGTAAAGCGGCAACTTGGGACTTGCCAACTGGAGAGGTTTGTCCTGAATGTGGAAGTTTATTAGTACAAAAAAATGACGTGGTAGAATGCAGTAGTAAAACTTGTGAATATAAGAAAAACTAACTTTTCTTTTTAAGAAAAATGTGAAGATTCAAAAAAATCTTCACATTTTTCGTAATTTTTTTCATTATCGTGGTAAAATAAAGAAAAGAAGGGAAGTGTTTTTGTGCCAAGAAAAAAAAGATGGTTATTTTTGGGATTGGTAATTTTTGTGGTTGGCGTTTCGTTGTTTTCTTTTTCTATTTTTCAAAACAAAAGAAGAGAATCACATCGTTTAGCAATTCTTTCTCATTATCATGATGTTGTTCAGGTGATTGAGGATACAGAGCTTTATGAGCAAAAAGGAGATGATTTTTTTAAGGTAGGAAAACTTTATCAAAAGGCAATATTAGAACTTGAGAAAATTTCTGGAGAATATTTTCAGATTAAAGGAACCGACTATTATGTAAAATATGATAAGGTAGAGGAAGGAGAAAAAATAGTTGATTTAGAAAATCATTATTTATTATTTAATCAAGATGCCGTTGTATTAGAAAATTCTCCACTTTCTGTTTTGGGGCAAAAACAAATAGAGCTTCCTAAAAAAATAAGACTTTCTGTACTAGAAAAAGGGGATATTTATAAACTTACGAACGGAGAAATAATTTTAGAAGTAGAAAAAAACTCGATTGAAACTTTTGTAGAAAGTGAAAATTGCCATGAAGAAACTTTAGAAAAATTGAGTATTTTTTACTTTGAAACTTCCGATAATATAGAAGACAAGTTACAACTTTTGAAGGAGGACAACTATACGTTTATCTCAGAAAAAGAACTAATTTCCTTTTTCAATGGCAATATCGTTCTTCCTAAACATACAACAATGCTCATTTTTAAAGAAATCGATGAAAAAGTTACTACACTTCAAGAATTATATCATTTGACCATCAATGAGGAGAATCAGTTAACCCTTACTTATCAAAAAGGGGATGAGCAAGTAAGTCGTCTTGACCATTTAGTGAAATATGTTGTTGATGGGAATACTTCTAAACTTCGTTTTCAAGATATGCTAAAGGGAAAGAAGGAAGATGTCGTTAAGAATTATGCTACGAGTATTCCTGTACTGAATTATCATTTCTTTTATGATCCGAATATAGAAGTTTGTGATGAATCAATCTGTTTAGAGAAAACGAAATTTGAAGAACAACTAAACTACTTGAAAGAAAATGGATATAAGACATTAACGATGCAAGAGTTTTATGATTGGTATCAAGGGAAAATTAATCTTCCGAAAAAGTCTGTACTTTTAACGGTAGATGATGGTGCAGCAGGCACATTTTCTTATTTGCCAGATTTATTAGAAAAATATGATTTAAGGGCGACTTTATTTTTAATTAGTGGTTGGTGGCCGATGTCTAGATATAAAGTAGGTCATTTAGAAATTCAGTCTCATGGTCATGATTTACATCATAATAACTTTTCTTATCAAGGAAAAACTGGAGTTAAAGGGCTTTTACTTCCTAAAGAAGAACTTTTACAAGATTTAAGACTTTCGAAGTCTACGATTGGTAATCCGATTGCTTTTTGCTATCCTTTTTATGCCTATAATGAGCGTTTAGTTAGTGCAGTAAAGGAAGAGTTTAAACTAGCCTTTGTTGGAGGAAATAAAAAAGCGACTAGGAATGGTGATATTTATCATATTCCTCGGTATGTTATTTACAACACGACAAGTTTAGGACAGTTTCAAAATATGATAAAATAACTTGAAAGATTTAGTAATATTTGGTAATATATACCTTAAGAAAAGAGGGATGCGTGTGACAGCACATATTGAAAGCCGACTAGAGGATATTGCTAGTACGGTAATTATGCCAGGAGATCCACTTCGGGCAAAGATGATTGCAGAGAAATATTTAGAGGATGCAAGACTTGTAAATAGTATTCGAGGAATGCTTGCTTATACAGGAAAATATTTAGGAAAGGAAGTTACTGTGTTTGCTTCAGGTATGGGAATCCCATCCATAGGAATTTATGCCTACGAATTATTTCACTTTTATCATGTAGAACGAATTATTCGTGTTGGTTCTTGTGGAGCAGGAGATTCTTCAGTTCAAGTTGGCGATGTCGTTCTTGCTAGTAGTGCAACGAGTGCTTCAAATTTTGCGAAATTATTTGCTGGGGATGAAGAGAGGTTTTATCCTGCTAGTGCACAGTTAAATGAAAAAATTTCGATGGTGGCAAAAGAAAAAGGGCAAGAGTTAAAAGTAGGGGATATCATTACTTCAGATGTGTTTGATGTTTATGTCGATCACGATTCATTTATGAAAAATTTTGAACGTAAGACGTATCTTGCTACAGAGATGGAAGCATTTGCCTTGTTTTTTTTAGCGAAACATCTAGGAAAAGAAGCTGCATGCTTACTTACGGTAGTAGATTCTAAGTATCAACCAGACGTTGTTATCTCACCAGAAGACCGTCAAAATTCATTAAATGCGATGATTGAGTTGGCACTTTTAACTTCTGTTAAATAATTTTTAGAAAAATACATATACTAAGAGTACGAGGTGAGAAAGTGATGGAATATAAGAAGATAGATAAAAAATCTTATCATTTGCATTTGATTAAGACGGACAGGTTTAAAACTATCAGTATTCGTGTCAATATTCGTGAAAAATGTCATAAGGAGGAAATTAACCTCCGTAATTTTTTAATGGATATTTTGACTTTCTCTACAGAGAATTATAAAACTAGAAAATCTTTAGTAGAATACACGCAAGATTTATATGCGACTAGTATCTATGGAAGAAGTTATCGTATCGGAAAATATAATTCAATTAATCTTTTTACGACTTTTCTTAATGAAGAGTATACAGAAGAAGGAATGGTAGAGAAGAGTATCGAACTACTTTCGGAAGTGTTGTTTCATCCGAATGTCGAAAATGGGGAGTTTTCAAAAGAGGCTTTCGATATTGTCAAGAATAATTTACAAGCTGTATTAAAGTCAGTAAAAGATGATCCGAAACATTATAGTTTGATTCGTATGTTAGAGAATATGGCGGATGAAGACGCTTATGGATATCGTGGAAGTGGGTATCAAGAATATTTTGATTTGGTTACGCCGAAAACATTATATGAGTATTACAAGAAGGTAATTAAATCAGGTCTTGTCGATATTTATGTCATTGGTTCATATGATGATAAGGAAATGGAAAAATGGATAGAAAAGTATATGCTTTTTGATACGTTAAAAAAAGAAAAAGATGATTTACTGATTGTTCATGAAGATTATTTGAAAAAGCCACAAGTGGTGAAGGAAAAGGACCATTTTAATCAATCCAAGTTAACGATTGGTTGTAAGTTAATGGATTTATCTGAAAAAGAAAGAAATTATGTTCTTAGTTTATATAATATAATTTTAGGTGGAAGTGCCGATAGTAAGTTCTTTAAGAATATCCGTGAAGCACATTCGCTTTGTTATTATGTGAATTCGTCTTTAAGAAAGCTTGATAATCTTTTATTGATTCGTAGTGGAATTAGTAAGGAAAATTTTGAGGAATGTGTAAAGTTAATTAAAAAAGAGATGAAGAGTATAGCGGATGGTAATATTACAGATATGGAACTAGAAGCGGGAAAAAGTACATATATTACTTCGCTAGATGAAGTTTATGATAGTCCTGAAGCTTTAATCGAAGCGTATGTCGCTACCGATTTACTTGGATTGGATGATATTGATGTGAGAAAAGAGGTCATTTCAAAAATTACCAAAGAAGAAGTTGTGAAATTAGCGAAAAAAGTAAAAATGGATACCATTTACTTATTAGAAGGGGATATGGATAATGAAGAAAATTGAGTTAAAGGGGTTAAAGCAGGATTTATATTATGAGAAGTTAGCAAATGGATTAGAAGTTTATTTTGTTCCTTATGCAAATAAAATGAATTATTCTATGCATTATGTCACTAGATTTGGTTCTGTCGATACGTCTTTTGTTCCCGTTGGTTCTAATCGGGAAGTTAAGGTTCCTGATGGAATTGCTCATTTTTTAGAGCATAAGATGTTTGAAAGTGAAGATGGTGTAGATCCTTTTACATTTGCATCGAAGAGTGGAACGGATTGTAATGCTTCTACTTCTTTCCATTGTACCCGTTATTTGTTTCAAGGAAATCAAAATTTCTATGAAAATCTTGACTATTTATTAACTTATGTACATAGTCCTTATTTTACGGATGAAAATGTGGAAAAGGAAAAGGGGATTATTGCCGAAGAGTTAAGACAATATCAAGATATGGTTGATTGTGTCATGGACGATGTAGTAAGAGAGGGAATTTTTGCACAAGACCCTGTTCGTGTCGACATCGGTGGTACAGTAGACTCTATTCAAAAGATAACAAAAGAAGATTTGGATATTACTTACCGAACATTTTATCAACCAAGTAATATGTTTTTAGTAGCAACAGGAAATTTTGACCCAGAAAAAGCGATAGAAATTGTTCGTAGCAACAAGGCGTTGAACCAAGCTGTTACGAATATTCCTATCGCTCGCTCTCGAATTTCTGAACCTGTGGAGGTACATCAAGAAATTCAAGAGTTAAAATTTAATACAAATACTACTAAATTGGCATGTTCCTTAAAAATTGCCCTTGAAGAGGATCAAACTAAAGGTGATGGTTTGTACCAAGTAAATTTATATTTATCTGTAATCCTTACTGTTTTATTTGGTCTTGCGAGTGATTTTCGTGAAAGAAATCGGCGCGCGAATCGATATACTTCACTATATTACTCAAAAGACATCAGTAATCATATTATCTATGTGACTTTTTATGCGGAAACTGAAGAACCAGAAGCACTTATTGATGAGATTAAGAAAGAACTTAATCATATTGATATAAGTGAAAGAGATTTCAAACGGACCTTAAAGGTTTGGTTAGCTTCAGAAGTTATGATGATTGATAATATTGATATTACTTTAGATAATATTGTCTATGAACTTATTGAGTATGGCCATATCATACCGAACAAGTTAGAAATTTACAAATCCCTTAGTTATGATAAAATGAAAGAGGTAATTTCTAAGTTAGACTTTAGCAATATTTGTTCTGTAATTGTCAGACCAAAAAATTAAGAATTTAGAAGGATTGAAGAGTAACCTAGAAAGAACTTGATTATAATACCTTTAAGGTTCACACTAAATAAAAAGAATGATAAAATTTTAT
>CAJUNG010000055.1 GCA_910587725.1 uncultured Bacilli bacterium | reverse complement strand
TATAAATTTTTAAAAGTTGTAAAAAACTATTGATTTTTATTAGCAAGTTTTTGTGCTTTCTTTTTTAGTTTTCTAAAAATAGATAAAAATGCTAGTATTTTTTCACTACTGTGGTACAATGATTAAGAAGGGTAGGTTAAAAATATGAATCCAGTAGTAATCACCATTGAAAATGTAAAATATACCTTAGAAAGAAATTATAAAGATGCATGGAACGAGAGTGACTTTAAAAACCGTTATACGGACTATTTTAAAGACTATGACTATATCTTTGGAGATTATTCTCAAGAACAGTTACGTCTTAAAGGTTTCTGCGACAAAACGAATAAAAAGGCAAATAAAATTAATCATATCGAGCGTTTAGAAGAATACATCAAAAACTTTTGTCCACACGAGTGTCGGTACTTTTTAATAAAAAAACAAATTAATAGTTGAAAAATTAAGAATTTATGGTACAATTATTTTATAAAGATAAAAGGAGGATACAAAAGTGGAGAAAAAAATGATGTCTATCGTTTTGGAAGATGGTACGACAGATCAAGTAGAATTGTTACTATCTTTCGAATTTAATGATAATAAAAAAGAATATGTTGTATATACAAAAAATGAAACTGACGAAAATGGAAACATCACAATTTATGTTTCATCAGTAACTCGCGGTGGAAGTATGCCAAGACTTGGTGGAGTAGAAAGTGATGAAGAGTGGGCTAGAATTAAGAACGTATTACGAGAATTGTCAAAGAATGAGTAATACCTCGGAAAGGAGAACGACAGGATGAACAATGTTTTAAATGAATTTACATATTGTGATGCCAGAGTAGAAAATGGAAGTAGAATGGTGCTTGCTGATACTCCAGCAAGATTAAAAGTGAGAAAAAATACATTCCAAGGGATTTATCGTTCAATCGATCGTAGAAGAAAACCAACAGAGAGAAAAATGAATTTCAATGCATTCCCTAATGCTTTCGCAATTCCTGCTGCAGCAATGCCTACGATGACAAGTGATGATGAGGATGGAACAGTAACGGGAGGAAGTCATTTTACCATCATCGATGGAGGAAAAGACCCACATGTTTTAAGAAGTCCAATCGATGCGAAAAAACTAAGAATACTACCAGCACAAAAACAAGCAGTAGCAACGAATGGGAAAAAGGCTAGCGTTTATCGACCTTTTCAAGAAGAGGCAAAAACAGAAATAAGCGAAGAAGTTGTACCAACAGTAACAGTACAAGCTAGTCAAGAGCCTCTACAACAAGTAGAAGTCCAGACTGTAGCTCCTAGTGTGAGTGAAGTTATTCCGCAAGTAGAAGAAAGGCAAACCATTTCTCTAGATGATATCGATAAAGTAAGACAAAAAGCCTATACACAAACACAAGAAATGGAACAACCTGTAGTAGAAGCGACCATGAATCGGCCAGTAGAAGAACCAGAAGTAGAGTTAACAGAGTTTGCAAGACTACAAAAAGCGACAAAAGAATATACCGATGTCGTAAACGCCTTCGAAGAAGCAAAAGAAAGATTAAATGAGCAACAAGACCGTTTAGCAACGACAAAAAAAGAACTTGCAGGAATCGAAGAAGATATTGTCAGAGGAAAAAATCAAATTATTGGTCAACAAGAATCCATTGCCAATGCCCAGAAAGATGCTAAAGCAATCGAAAAAGAGATTCAAGAAACTAGACAAAACTTAGTTCGTTTAGAAGCAAAAATTAATCGTAAGAAAGAAGAAACATTACTGAAGAAAAGAAATACAGAGAAAAAAGAGCAAGAAGTCATTAAAGAAATCAGTAATGTTGGGGCAAAAATAGGCGAAGGAAAAGGTAGATTAGAAAGTATAGCTGAAGAACAACAAAGATTATCACAGAAAGAAACAGAAGAACTAAAAAAATTGGCAGAACAACGAGCACAATTAGGGAGCCTAAAAGAAATTATTAATGCCATTACCCTACCAGAAGGGCTTTCGCTAGATGAATCAAAACAAAACGATAGCATTTCTTCTTTAGATGACTATAAAAATAGACGAGTAGATAAATTCTCTTCTCTAGAAGGGGATGGGGAATCTTTAGAAAATACAGATTTTGATTTAGAGGAGACTTACCAAAAAACTTTAGGAAGAGCAGCATAAAATAAAAGAGGAAAATCAAATTTCTCTTTTTTCTTCGCGAATATTTAGAAATTGCTTGAAAAAGTAAATGAATGATGTTTTAATAATAATAGATACGAAAGAAGGAGGAAAATTCATGAGTGGACATTCAAAGTGGGCCAAAATTCATCGGGCCAAAGGAGCAGCAGATGCAGAACGTGGAAAAATATTCCAAAAACTTGCCAAAGAAATCTATGTTGCAGCACGGGGGACTAATGGAAATGTCGATGATAATCCAACATTAAGAATGGTAGTAGAAAAATGTCGAAGTCAAAATATGCCAAAAGATAATATTCAAAAGGCAATTGATAAGGCAATCGGAAAGGACGCAACAGAAGATTTTGAAAGTATTCGTTATGAAGGATACGCACCAAGTGGAATTGCGATTATGATTGATTGTTTAACCGATAACAGAAATCGTACAGCATCATTTGTAAGAAGCACCTTTACTAAACGTGGAGGAAATTTAGGAACGGATGGTTCTGTTAGCTACTTATTTAATCGAAAAGGAGTTATTGAAATTGCCAAAACTTTAGAGGAAGAAAGTGCAATGATGAGTGCATTAGATGCCGGAGCAGATGACTTTATTACCGAAGAAGATTCTTATTTAATCTATACTCCGAGTGATGCCTTCTTAAGTGTAAAGGAAGAATTAGAAAAACTTAGGGCAACTTTTCTCACTAGTGAAATAACTTATGTCGCTGAAAACGAAATTGAAATTGATTCCGAAGAGACAAGAGAAAAAGTGTATGCTTTAATCGAATCCTTAGAGGAATTAGATGACGTACAAGATGTTTATCACAATATGAAAGAAGAATAAGACAAAACGTTTTATTCTTTTTTTCATAATTTCCCACAATTGTTAGATAATTAGGCGTATTTCTCCGAGTAGAATGGTAGGTATGAAAGGAGGAATGATAAAATATAAAAAATACTCGAGATTTTATGATATACTAATATTGGTGGCGATAATATGTACAAAATATGTTTAGTAGAAGACGAAGAAGACTTAAGCAAGTTAGTAAAGAGTTATCTTGAAAAAGAAGACTACGAAGTAACCTGTTATGAGAAAGGAAAAGATGTCCTAGAAGATAATGAAGAATATCACTTATACATTTTAGATATCATGTTAAAAGATGATGTAACGGGTTATGATATCATCAAAAAAATTAGACAAAAAGATATCGATGTTCCTGTGATATTCACCTCTGCTAGAGACCAAGACTTAGACCGAATTATCGGACTAGAGTTAGGAAGTGATGATTACTTAACGAAACCATATTCCTTAAAAGAGTTAGTTCTTCGTGTCGGAAACATTTTAAGACGCACTTATAAAGAAAAAAATAGCAATCTATATACTTATCTCAATTATAGCATAGATACAGATAGAAGAATCGTACTTGAGAAAGATGAAGAAATTAAACTGACCACATTAGAGTTTGATTTACTAATCTTACTTGTCGAAAACAAAAACAAAACTTTCTCAAGAGATGAACTATTAAGTCATGTATGGGGAAGTGATTATTACGGTGCCGACCGGGCAGTAGATGACTTAGTAAGACGTCTTAGAAAAAAAATGCCGAGATTAAACATTAATACGATTTATGGATACGGATACCGCCTATCATGAATTTCGAAGGAAATAAATTAAGTCAACAACTTCTCATCATCATATTTGTTATCGTCCTGATGATTTACTTACTAATTGGCATTTTACTACCAAAACAAATGTTACCTATATATGAAAAAAATATCTATAACTATCTAAGACAGCCACTAGAGTTTGTAGATGCGGATATATCTAGCATAAAAAATCAAGAGATTGCCTATGTTTATATATACGACAGCAATGTGATTATCAGCGATAATTTTACAGCACTAATTGATGTTGAAAAGGTAAGAGACATCCTAGAGAAAATAAATGAAAAATTTGGGAAAATTACCCTTGGTAAAAAAACTTACTACTATTATACAACAAGTACTGATCGAGTAACAAAAATCAGTATTACAAACGACAATTATATAAAACAAGCGCAGATGGATGCGCTACATAACTTCTTTCCTATTATACTAATAACCGTCTTATTTATTTCGATGATTCTTATTGCGTGGAGTTTAACCATTGTGAAAAAGCTAGAGTTTCTAAAGAAAAAAATTGAACATTTTGAAGACGATTCTTTCCCTCATTCCATTAAAAATAGATATAATAATGCCAGTGAAATTCAAACACTAGAGCTTGCTTTAGAAGATATGCGAATTTCTCTGAAAAATAACGAAGAATATCGAAATCAAATGTTTCAAAACGTGTCCCATGATTTTAAGACACCTCTCACTGTAATAAAATCCTATATTGAAGCAATTCACGACGAGGCACTAGAGACAAGCGAAGGATTAAAAGTAATTGAAGAACAAACAGAAAAATTAGAAAACAAAGTACACTCCTTACTATACTTAAATAAATTAGATTACTTATCCGATATTAAAGAAAAACAATTAGAAGTCATCGACTTAGAAAGCATTGTTACATCTTCAATCGAAAAGTTCAAGTATCGAAGAAAAGATTTAGAATTTATTTTAAAAGTAGACAAGCATATCGCTTATTATGGAACGAATGATTCTTGGGAAACCATTATCGATAATATCTTAAATAACTTTTTAAGATATGCCAAAAGTAAAATTATTATACAAATCAAAAAAGATAGAATAACACTATATAATGATGGAGAAAAAATCGATAAGGATTTGTTAGAAAGCATCTTCGTACCCTTTAGAAAGGGGATGAAAGGAGAATTTGGACTTGGGCTTTCCATTGTGAAGAAAACTTTAAATTATATGAATTATGATATTACAATAAAAAATGAAAAAAAAGGAGGGGTAACCTTTTGGATAACGAAGAACTAGAAATGGTTCTTCTTTTATTTTCTAAGTGATTTTTGCTATTTTTTTAATTTCTAAAGAAGCAAAGTCTTGAGGGACATAAGCACATCCAGACTTCTTACCCATTTTTTGTAAATTACTTTATTCAAGTCCCATGTTCTTATTCCTAACATTGCAATACTCCCTTTCAGAACAGGAAAATGATATATAGATAGAAAGTTTTGTCAAACGAAGTAGGAATAAACTACCTTTTTTGCGCCCAAATCTCTAAAAGAATTTGCCAAGTTTCATCACTATAGTTATTTTCTTCATCATATGCCATTAGATTGGTAATTGTCTTCCTGTCACTATCTTTACAATAATGTTTTTCAATATAGGGAAAAATATAAGAATAGGGAACACCTTTAATTTTCTTGTTATCGAAAATACGTAGTTCACTATTTTGTTGTTTTAAATCTAACCATTCTTTGCTAAATTCATTTTTTTCCTTTTCTGTCAGTCCTTTTTCCTGTTTTAAAACCTCAATAAATTCTCTTTTAGTCATTGCTCCTAAAGAATAGAGTTCTTCTTTATATTCATCAACAAAAATAACAGAAATCGCATTCTTTTTAAATTGATGGCAAATGGCAAGGAAGTTTAGATATTCTTGAACATTCTTTCTGCTAGAAAAAATACGAATTTTTTTGCTTGAATCTAAGCTTAAACCGAAGTTTTTTTCTTCTATTTTTCCTAAAGAAAAATCAGTAAAAATACCACATAAGTGATGTTCTTTAAACTCACTTTGATGAAGAAGACCGAAAGCTGAATATCCAAAACAAACCTCAATAGTATCTATATTTTTTGTTCCTTTTTCAAAAATAATTTCAGTATACATCTTTTTCCCACCTATCCGATTAATCTATTGCTTAAGTCTTTCCACTACCTATATGGATAATTTTTTCTCATAGATAAACCCTTTTTCCGAGGTGATTTTTCCGCATTTATCGGGTTCTCCATTAGGAATCAAAGTCTCATATATTTTAGTACACCCTAAATTTTCATAGAATTTATAATTACATGATTCGTCACTTAATATTTGAATATTTTTCATTCCATCATCAGCGGCCATTTTAAATACTTCATTTAAAAGTTTTTTGCCAATTTTCTTTCCTCGATGTTGTTTGTCGACAATAAGAATGGCGATTTCTCCATCAAAATAATTTTCTAACTCTTTAGGTAAATATCTATAATCATTATCATACTTGATAATCGCTTCTCGATTTTTTATTAAAAAGCTATGAATCAAAAGCCATTTCAATAATTGATATATTTTTTTTCGTATTCTATGCTTTTTAGAATTCCATTTCGAATAACCACATATCCCAAGGATATTACCATTTTCTTTTTCTATAATGATTTCCTCAGCTTCACTTAATATTTCAAACCAATATATCCAGGCACAGGTTTTTCCTTTTGCATGGGATGCTTGCTTTCCTAAATCCCACTCTTTAAATAACATTTCTACAATTTGTCTATGATTTTTTATTTTCATCGGTAAACCTCTTTCTATAAATCGTAAATCTATTGTATCAAACTTCTGATAAAAAGTCTTTAAATTAAAGTAATGATTTAGAAGTCTGTTATCTCAAAATAAATGCTAATTTTGGCACCTTAAAAGTTTAACATCCTTTTGCCTGAATTAAATGAACAAAAGCGGGTACTAAAAAGGGTACTAAAATTTAAAAAAATGGGTACTAATCCAAAAGTTGGCCAAAGAAAAAGCCCATAGGGCTTGAGTTTCAACGTGGTGTCCACGACGTGATTCGAACACGTGACCGATCGCTTAGAAGGCGATTGCTCTATCCAGCTGAGCTACGCGGACATTTCTTTCGTACATCTATGATTATAACATATTTTTGTAGAAATGCAACTGCTTTTTTGCATTTCTTTAAATAAAATTGATAAGAGAACTAAAATGAAATTCATTTCCAGAAAAATATTTAATAAGGGTGAAACAGATGAAATGATAAAGAAAAAATCTACTTTTTAGGAGCAGTGAGCAAAAGTGAGTTTGCTAAAGTTTTAAAACAGGAAAAAGTACTGGCAAAAAAACTTTATCAAAAAGAATGGTTAGATTTAAAACAACAAAATAGTGAACTACGTATTTTCAATAACAAGAAAATCAAAGGTGTTCCTTACGCTTATATTTTACCCTATATCGAAAAAAATTATTACAAAGATGGTAACAGAAAAACAGTTGCATATCTAATGGCATATGAAGAAGAAAATAACTATAGTGATGAAACTTGGCAAATTCTTTTAGAGATTCGGACTCGAAAAAAGTCCTAAAGCATTACACTTTAAGACTTTTTGTCTTTATTTTAAATAGATTTTTTATAACCTTTTTTGGGCTTTAGCGTCTATTTGTTCATGAATTTTTTGTGCAACAACTTCTCTATTAGCTTTAATATATTCATCCCATTTATCGTGCGTTGGTCCAAAATCTTCATCATAAGAAGGTACACCTTCAATTTGAATTGAATCATCTAAGAAAGGCATTGCATAACATAGTCCCAAATTTCCTTGAATTTCTTCTTGAGAATATGCACCACATCTCAATGCCATCAAAGTTCTATTAAATTTTCCTGTATTTTTTCCACAACTATCACTATAAAGCATCCAGATTTTTGAACCTCTAATATCTAATGAATCTAATAGAAGAACATCAAAAAAACTTGTAGGATTTTGCATCATTTGCATTAAAACAGTTAATGCTCCAGGATTCCCTTCTGACATGACCATTATCATATCTATTATATTCATATCGCCTGTTATCTTTTCATTTCCCATTTCCAATTCCCCCTTTTAACTATCTTAAAGTTAAAAACT
>CAJUNG010000054.1 GCA_910587725.1 uncultured Bacilli bacterium | reverse complement strand
TGATGCATGACCATGGAATGGAAATCAAAGAAATTGCTAAGATTTGTAATTTAACTGAAGAGGAAGTACAAAAAATAGTAGAAAGTGAATGATGTGATAAAATGTTGAGAATCCAAAGTCGGATACTTAACATTTTTTATTTGTCAAAAAATTTGAAAAAAATGCAACTTTTTTGTAGAAAACTGGAAATTTTTGCAAATATTTATTATAGAGGATACTTTTTCTATTTAATTTCCGCGGGTTAAGGAGAAGAGAATTCTCAAAATAATCATTATTCAGGAGGTATTTCATGTTAAATACAAAGGGAGAAGAATGCAAGATACGCGTTTTCTTTGATTTTAACAGAGACTTTAGAAGGAACCCAGGAAACAGCAAAAACGATAGAAATCAATATTGATAAAACCAATACATTTAAGACGCATCCAGAAGCCCCTGTTCGAGAATGTAAAATTAGAGACCAGTTTGGAGAAGAAGTAACGGATATTTATTTAGGGTATTATTTTATCGTTGCAAATCAAGACCAGTTAGATTATAATAATCCTAGAGATAGAGAAGTCTTGATGTTGATGAAGGTACTTTCCTGTACGACATTAGATGAATTAAGAGAATTAGTTGAAGGGGATGAAGATTATATGAGTTTAGCAAAAAAGGTAGAGAACTTTTTTGTATATGATGCACTTGTTGATTGGTACAACAGTGAAGAAGGACAAGCGACGTTTAAACGATGTGAAAATCAAGAATATTTAGAACGTGGACGTGAGGAAGGCCGAGAAGAGGGTCAAAATAGTGAGCGTAAAAAAATAATTTTAGCGATGTATAAAAATGGACTGGAAATCGAAGAGATTGTAAGAATTAGTGAACTGTCAAAAAATGGGATTCAAGAAATTATTGAGAGGGAAAAATTGTAAGGATTTTTATTTCAAAATAATGAAAAATTCACTTATTTTTTAATTTTAAATTCATCTTTTTTAAGTGTTTACCAATAGTTTCCAAAAGTTAACCAAATATTAAACAATTGTTTGAAAAAAACTCTTGCTTTTTGATAAAAAGTAGTATATGATTAATTTGTAAGTCATGACGAATGAATCAAGGAGGTATTAGTTTGAAAGAAAAAGATGCAGCATTAGAACAAGTGCTAAAAGATATTGAAAAACAATTTGGAAAAGGGGCAATTATGAAGCTTGGAGATAACAAGCATATGGAGTTAGATGTTACTTCTACTGGTTCTTTAGCTTTAGATATTGCTTTAGGTGTTGGAGGATATCCAAAGGGGAGAATTATTGAAATTTATGGACCAGAGTCTAGTGGTAAGACGACTTTTGCTCTTCATGCGATTGCAATGGCACAAAAAAATGGAGGACGGGCAGCATTTATTGATGCAGAGCATGCGTTAGATCCAACTTATGCTAAGAATTTAGGTGTAAATATTAATGAACTTTTACTTGCACAACCAGATACTGGAGAGCAAGCTTTAGAAATTTGCGAAGCTTTAGTGCGTAGTCAAGCAGTTAACATTATTGTTATTGACTCTGTTGCCGCATTAGTGCCAAAAGCGGAGATTGATGGTGAGATGGGGGATTCTCATGTAGGACTTCAGGCTCGTCTTATGTCTCAGGCACTACGTAAGCTTTCAGGAACAATTAATAAAACCAAAACAACAGCCATTTTTATTAATCAGTTAAGAGAAAAAGTGGGAGTGATGTTTGGTAATCCTGAAACTACACCAGGTGGTAGAGCGTTGAAATTCTATTCGACAATTCGTTTGGAAGTAAGACGTAGTGAAGCAATTAAAAATGGAGATAAAATTATTGGGAATAAGACAACCGTAAAGGTGGTCAAAAATAAAGTAGCACCTCCGTTTAGAACTGCAGTTGTTGATATTATGTATGGAGAGGGAGTAAGCCGCGAAGGTGAATTAATCGATCTTGCTTCAGATAATAACATTATTGAAAAATCTGGTGCATGGTATTCTTATAAAGGTGAGAAGATTGGTCAAGGAAAAGAAAATGTTAAATTGTTCTTGAAGTCGCACCCTGAGATTTTTACAGAAATTGATAAAAAGGTAAGAGAGCATTATGAAATTGCAAAAAATGAGGAAACGGTAGCTACTTCATCTGTGCCCCCTATAAAGAAAGATAAGTAAAATTATTGTAATAATTCATTAGGAGACTTTTCGTCTTCTTTTTCTATTGCTTTAGCGTAATCATTGAACCTAAATTAAGTGATAATAAAATATATTATGTCATTTGATTCTTATTTTAGCAAATATTTAGGTAATCTACTTTTTTGATAAGTTTGAATTTTAGGAATTTAAGTTATGTAGATTTTCTCAAAATTTTGTTTTGGTGAAAAACTGATAAATTTTTCTTTTACTTTTTATCACTAATTAGTTGTGATTTTTCCTACAATATAAGGATTGTTTGAAACATGTTAAAACACCTGCATATGGTGTTTTTTGTTATCTAATAAAAATAAACTTTAATTAAGAGAAATCGTGAAGATGAATATAAAGGAATCAGTAAATCACAAGTGAGGAAAATAAAAAATCAAACGTAGGCTATAACGACAAAGTTATATTGGACGTTTTTTTGTTCAAAATGATACAAACAAAAATTTCGGTATTGACCGGGAGGGGGTACAAATGTTAAAATAGTGATAAAGAATTCGAAGTTGCTATTTTCTTTTTTTGTTTTTTTATTAGAAATTAAATACTTTAGAATTTTTGTTTACTTTTTGATTATCTTTAGCGTTTTGGTATTGATGATTTGAAGTAGTAGTGGAGTGATACGATGAAAGGTAATAAATTTAGATGGATAATATTAATCCTATTTGTTTTTGCTATTATTTTGTTACTTTTGGGAATTACTTTTATTTTAAAAAATAGTCAAAATTCTCAAAGTGATGAATTAGACCAAATTGTAAATGCTTTTAATCATCAACAAAATGATGAACAGGAAATTAAATTAAGCGCTGAAAAAAAAGGAAATTCCTCCCTTGTTATTTATTCCTCTGATTCCCATCCTTATGTGTTTATATTAGAAAACCATATTTTAAAAAGTCAAGAGTATTTAGAAGAAAAACTGGCTTTACAAATCATTGATACAATTTTAAATTTACAGACAAAAGGTCAAAGCTTTCTTAGAGTTTTTAATATGAATACGATTAATGATTATACATTAGAAGACGATGGTATTGAAATCTTGAAACAGGAAAATACATATCGGTTAGCGATTCATTTAAAAAAAGAAATTCGAGAAAAAGAAAGTTTAGATTCTCCTTTCACGATAATTGATTATCAAAGGGATAATTTAAAAGAAGTGATAGGGGAGACTACTTACTATCGAAAAGGCTATATTATCATCAAAAAGTATAGGGATTCTTTTGGACAAGAAGTGATTGTTTTTGCACAAAGCCTAGATAATATCCGGGAGAGCTTAAGAAAAAGCATTGCTTCCTATTTGTCATTTGCTAAAAATAAACAATTGGGAGATGAATTTTTAACTATATTTTCTTTAGAAGATTTAAAAAATGCACCTTCTTCATTCTCAGAAAATATATTGGAAAAAGAATATCTTTTATTAGCAGTGAATGAAAAAGATTCTTATTTTGATTCTTATTTTGAAATGTCTTATAAAACAATGGTTTTGGTTTTGAAGTAAAGGGTAGTGAAGTGATGAAAATGAGAATGAATCAAAAGGGATTAACTGTTATAGAACTAATGGCAGTATTGGTTATCTTTGGTGTGATTATTACGATTGCTTATCCGAATATATTAGATATTATCTTTCAAGTAGATAGGCAATATTATGCGAATTTAGAAAAAAGTATTGAATTTTCTGCTATTGATTTTTCGGCAGACAATCCTAGTTTTTTACCAAAAATGATTGGTGGATACAAAAGGATTACCTTAGAGCAAATTTTGAAATACTCAGAAATGGATGCGATTACAGATAAAGACGGGAATCCTTGTCAAGACGGATACGTAGTGATTCATAAAAAGGGGAATGATTCTTATCAATATACACCTTGTTTTACTTGTGGAAGTTTTAAGACGAATAACAAGGAATGTATACAGAATGATTCTAAATATACAGTAGATTATGTATTAAGGCATAAGGATAAAAACGGTCAAAGTTATCTAGAAGGAACATGGAGTGCTACTAATATTTATCAAGAATTTTTTCATAATCAATTATATGGAGTTAGGGTAGATGTATATCAGAAATCTATCGATGGTAGTGCTTGGGAAGACTTTGAGGGAAATTCCTTTGTATTAGAAGAATCTCATGATGTTTCTGTTAGAGCGATTGATATTGATGGTAATATTTCAGAGCCAACAGATGTTTATCGAGTGAGAATTGATAAAAATCCGATTGTTTTAGTTAGTAAAAATCCTGTCAATGACTTCCTTTGGAGAGGTGCAGATTATCAAAATACCAAAATCTCTGATTTGTTTATCATGGGTTCATTTGGACCAAGTGGTGGAAAGATAGAATGTAAAGCAGGGAATGAGATTGTTTATCTTAATGATAATGGAAAAGTTTCTATTGACCGATTTATACGGGAGTTTGGGCTTACTAGACGCTCAAATATTCATTGTTCTGCAATTACAGGTGCTCATATTCAAACGGAGGCACAAACTCAAGTTGTAATTACAGCACCATCAACGGTTACTTTCCAGGCCAATGGTGGTGTGGTTTCTCCTACGAAAAAGTCGGTTATTTATCAGGAACCTTATGGAACTTTACCAATTCCTACTAGGACTGGTTATACTTTTGAAGGTTGGTTCACTGAAATAAGTGGTGGGATTAAAATAACCGAAAGTACAATTGTAAGTCAAACTACGAATCAGACATTATATGCACATTGGAAAGCAAATCGGTATGTCGTGACTCTACATGGAAATGGCGGAAGTCCATCTGTACAGACGAAAAACGTAACTTATCATCAAAACTATGGTGCTTTTCCTACCGTTCATCGTGTAGGCTATGAATTTTTGGGTTGGTTTACTTCTATTGTTGGAGGAACCCAAGTTACATCAGATACTAAAGTTGCTGTGGCACAAAATCAAACATTGTATGCTCATTGGAAAAGAATTTCTTTTACGGTTACTTTTCATGCCAATGGTGGAGTAGTTTCTCCTTCTTCTAAGGTAGTGAATTATGCAGAGACTTATGGAGTACTTCCTACGCCTATCAAGAGTGATTATACTTTTTTAGGATGGTATACTTCTTTAGTTGGTGGGGTTAAGATAAGTCCAGATACTTTAGTATCCCTTACCTCTAATCAAACTTTATATGCACGTTATAGTCATACGATTTTGTTAGTCGGGAATGAAAATCAACTTGTTAGCAAATCTTATGTATTTGAAGCCAACAAAACTTATACTGTTATGATGGCAGGAGGTGCTGGGGGAGCGGATACTTATCTTGGTGGTGGTGGCGGATATCAAACCTTTAATGTTCGTGCCTCTAGTGATACTACAGTTACTCTTTATGCCGGTGGTCGTGGAGAATGGAATAATGCTGGAAGACCAGATGGACAGATAGGCCTTTCTTCTGGTGGAGGGGGCGGTAGCTCTTCTATTTGGCTAGGAAATAAGCTTCTCTTTGCCGTTGGCGGAGGTGGAGGTGGAGGACAGGCTTCTTCAGGAGGCGCTGGATATGGAAATCGATGTAGTAATACTAGTAATAGCTATACTTCTTTTTCTGCTAGTTATAACGGGCGTAATGGTCAAACTTATTATGATGATCGTGTTTCTAATTGTTCTTCATTAGACTACTATTTAAGTCAGTATGGACTTACAGATAAAAAAACAAGTTGTACTGTCATTGAAAATGCAAAAGCAGATGGTGGCGGAGGAGGAGGAGGCTTTCCTGCGGGTACAAATCATTATTTTCATGCTTCTTGGTGGCTTACTGCTATTGGGAGCGGAACACAAGGAGCAGGAGACTTTGGAGGTAGTGGTGGTTGTGGCTATAATTATTATACTGCTACTGCATCTACTCATTATCAAAATCTTACCTTTACTGCACCATATAGTTTAAATGGATGTAATATTTCTGGTGGAAGTTGTGTAAAAGATCCGAAGGGAAAATATGATGGTTATATTTCCATCGTAGAGAATTAATGCTTTAATTTGTTCCTTAGTTGCTAATTTTTATCATATTTGCTATACTATTTCCTGAAAGGAGTAATCGTATGGCAATAATTACTTGTAAATTTTGTGGAAAGGAAATTGAGGAGACTTCATCATTTTGTGAACATTGTGGAAAATGTGTTTCTACTACTAATCAGGAAGGTTTTATTAAACGATATTTAAAACCTTCTACGACGGAGGAAAATATTGAGAATCTATTTTTGATTGCTAAAGTGATTCGTATGCTCCATGTCATTGCAGGTGTTATTATCTTCTTTGTTGCTCTTGTTGGTTTATTAGATGGCAGAGATGAAGCATTAGCGATGTTGTTCACCTTAGTTCCTCTTGCAATTTCAGCCTTTTTCTCACCTATTCTTGTAGAATGGCAAGGACATCTTTTAAGAAATATTTCTGAAATCAATCATAGTAAAAAGAAATAATTTTGATGTTTTTAAAGGGATACAAATTGATTTGTTCTCTTTTTTTTTCGAAAATAAAAAGACTAGTTTCCTAATCTTTTAAATCTTTATGGTGTCCCCTTGGAGGCTCGAACTCCAGACCCACTGATTACATTTTGTTACCGTAAATGTTTTTTATCATCTACCTCTATACATTACTTATTCTGTATAGTTCAGCATACATCATCAACCGTTATCGGTTGTCGAACACTCGTGGAGGTATTATATTTATTCAACCTCTATGCGTTACACTACTTAAAAACCTTATCGTAATTCTTTAAGTTAGCACGGTATTGGCATTTCAGCGTTCACCGTTTTTGCTCGATTTTCATTGCGACATTACTGTTCGCACGCTCCCGGATGTGTGACCAAGAGTCAGTTGCTCTACCAACTGAGCTAAGGAGACATAACTTTAAATTCAAATGAATCCCATCGAATTCAAATTACTAACTTACTATATCATATTTTTTTTGAAATGGGAATACCTAAATTGTAAAATTTTGACTAGTGGGGAGACATACCTTTGATTTTTCTTTTCTTTTTTCTCTTTTTTTGTTATAAAAAATATAGAAATTTTTGATTATTCTTTTATATGTTCTTAAATGTCGTTATAATCTTTATTTATAAGTATTTATAATATTTTTGCTTTTAGAAAATAGTCACATATATTTTCATAAGTTCTTATATTTTCACATTCAAAAGTAGTAAATTAGTAGTAAATTTTATAGTATTGATTTCTTATATGATTAAAATGTGTAATATTTTTAAAAACTACTATGCAGTGACATAGTAGTTAATATATTATAAGCGAGGCTAGTGGTGTAGCCACAAAGTCCTCGCTATAATAAGGACTAGTATTACCCTTATTATGTAGCATGAAGCATGTAGCAAAGTTTAATAATTATTAAAAATGATAATTGTAAAATTGTGGATTAAACCCATGTAATATATTTATTATATTGTTCTACCTTTATCAATTGATGATTTAGCATGTCTAAAACCTGTCTTAAATCCCATTGAAAATCCAGTATCTATTAGTTTCCCTAGTTTTAAAATCTCTAAATCTCCCATACTTGATATTGTTTCTACTCCAAATATTAAAACTATTTGTTCTGCTAGTGCTTTAGTTTGTTCTGACATGGCTACAATTTGATCATAACTTACATTATATGATGCATTCATTATTCGAATTACTCTTTGTACTATTTGTTCCATAATTGCCTCCTAAATATAGGATAACATATTTTTGATATTATAGAAACCTCAAAATATAAAATTCTTTTTTAAAAGTAGTAAATCTGAATTGTAAAAGTAAATTCCACCTCAAATTAAAATAAAGTGGAATTTACTT
>CAJUNG010000053.1 GCA_910587725.1 uncultured Bacilli bacterium | reverse complement strand
ATATTCAATCACATTTCTGTAATTAATTATTACACTTTTATAGTACCAAAAAGAACGTCGTGAAGCTTTTTCCATCATTCACTTAAAACTAGAAGAGATGGAGGCTCACCGAAAAGTATTCAAAGAAAAAATTAAGATGAAAAGATTACAAATCAAAAACTTGAAGAAAATGGGAAATCAAAGAAGTCAAGTAAAACTGATAAAAGAGGAAATGAAAGCGTTAAAAAAAGAAAAATAACGCTTTTTTTCTTTTGTCTTTTTCTTGCGAAAACCTTGTCTTTTTCTTTGAATCATGGTAAAATTGAATTAGGTGGTGAGGTTTCTTAAATAAAAATCCTTACCATTATATTTTTATCAAAGGAGGAAGTTTATGAAAGAGAAATTATCAGGACTTTTTGCTCGCTTGAAAACATTCTTACAAGATGACTCTAGTAAAATGAAGTGGAAAGACTTTGTTATTGTCGGTCTTTTAATTTTGGCTTATGGAGTATTTTCTTTTTGGAATTTAGGTAGTACAAAAAATCCACAGACGTTCTTGACATTTGAAGAAGCAGGAAATGAAGTCATGTTGATGTTTGATGAAGAGACGGAAATTTCTAAAATTCGCCATTATGCAGGAGATGAACCAGGGGCTTATCAAATCTTAATCTCCATGGATGGTGAAGAATTTGAAGAATTAGGAACGCTAGAAAATGAATATTCTTTTACCTGGGTAGATACAGAAGTAGAAGCAAAGTTGATTTATCTTAAATTTGTTGCTTTAAATGATGCTACACAGTTAGGAGAAATTCAATTATATGACCAATATGGAGAAAAAATAGAAATCAAAGCGATGAGTGAGAGAGGAGAATTATTGCTAGATGAAAAGGATACTGTTCCTGCTAATATTAGCTATATGAACTCTACTTACTTTGATGAAATCTATTTTGCTAGAAGTGCTTATCAATATGTTAATGATATTCAAGTTATGGAATGGGTACATCCGCCACTTGGAAAATTAATTCAAGCAATTCCTATCGTATTTTTGGGAATGACCCCTTTTGCTTATCGTCTTATGGGAAATATTGCTGGAATTTTGATGATTTTTGTTCTTTATGCATTTGCTAAGAAAATGTTTAAAAATAGAAAGTATGCAATTATTGCTGGACTTTTGATGATGTTTGATACTTTCCATTTTACGCAGACGAGAATGGGAACCGTAGATAGTTTCTTAGTTTTATTTATGATGATATCGGCTTACTTCATGTATGGATATTTAACTTGTGAAAAGCACGATAAGATGAAAAAGAAATTGATTAACTTGGCACTTTGTGGTTTATTCTTTGCCTTTGCCACTTGTGTAAAATGGACGGGACTTTATTTAGGACTTGGACTTTGTATCATGTTCTTTGGAAAAATGATTTACGACTTTGTAAAAACGAAGGGTGAAGAAAGAAAAGAATTACGCCATGATTATGTGACGATTATTCTTGCTTGTATTGTCTTCTTTATTATTATTCCTTGTATCATTTATGCAAGCATTTACTTCTTAGCACCAAACGTATATCCATATCCAGTGACAAACTTAAGAGAATTAATCGAACAAATTAAAGGAATGTTTAGTTATCATTCTACTTTGACAGAAGAACATCCATTCTCTTCTTCTTGGTATACATGGCCACTAACATTGAAACCAGTTTGGTATTACGTTAGTTATCCTACTGCTGGATTTAAATCAACAATCGCAGCAATCGGAAACCCAGCAATTTGGTGGGTAGGTGTTTTGGCTTTCTTCTGTGTACTTGTAAAAAGTATTCAGAAAAGAAAATTACCGATGATTTTCCTTACGGTTATTCTACTTTGTTTGTGGTTACCATATGCCTTTATTGGAAGATGTATGTTCTTATATCACTATTTCCCAGTCATTCCATTCTTGATGTTAGCCATTGTAGAATTCTTGAAAATGTTAAAAGAAAAATTAAAATCAAAATGGGTGGTTCTTATCTATTTAGGAATTGTGATTCTATTCTTTATTTTCTTCTATCCAGTAGCCTCTGGTTATCCAATGCCAGAAACTTATATCGATTCTTTACAATGGCTTAAGAGTTGGATTTTCTAAAATGAGTAAAAAAGTACTTTGTGTTGGGCAAGTTGCTTATGACATTACTTTAGCGGTAGAAGATTTTCCAGAAGAAAATAAAAAGATGCGAGCCAAAGAAAAACAGGAATGTGCAGGAGGAAGCGCGTTTAACTCAGCTTACCTTCTGGCTTCTTGGAATATCGATACAACCTTTATCGGTTCAGTTGGCGATGATGAAATCCAAGAAAAAATTAAGCGGGAAGCCGAAGAAGTTTATCTTCGTACTAAGCTTTCTGTTTGTCCAGGAAGGACGACGACAAGTTACATTTTGGCCAATTTAAAAAATGGTACAAGAACAATTGTTACGGATAAAAATCTAGATTTAATTTATCATGATGAACTTCCAGAAGAGTCCTACGACATGTTAGTATTGGATTCGAATGAAGTAGAACTCAGTTTAAAATTATTAGAAAAGTATCCCAAGGCAATATCGGTAATTGATGCCGGAAAACTTTGTGAAGAAGTATTAACGCTTGGAAAACATGTAGATTACTTTGTTTGTAGTAAAGATTTTGCGGAAGAGTTTACGGGTATTCCTTGTGATTCTTTAGAAAATATAAAAGAAGCATATGAAAAAATTAAAAGTACATTTTCTAACCAGGTAGTTATCACCTTAGAAGCGATGGGAAGTTTTTCTCAGGAAAAAGAGGATTTGTTCGTTCCTAGTATTTCAGTTACTCCCGTAGATTCTACAGGGGCAGGGGATATTTATCATGGAGCATTTGCTTACTTTCTTCTTCAGGAAAAACCATTAGAAGAAGTAATGCGTTATGCAAATATTGCTGGAGCTCTTTCAGTTACTAAATTAGGAAGTAAAGAAAGTCAACCGAAGTTAGAAGAAGTACTTGCTAAAGCGGGGGATTTACTTTGATTGATAATCATCAATTAGACTTACATGGAGAGACGAGAGATTTTGCGAGAATCTTAGTGAAAGACTTTATTCAAGAAAGTTATAAAATGGGATACTCCGAAGTTGTCATCATTCATGGATTAGGAGAAGGCATCTTAAAAAAAGTAGTACAAGAAGTATTAAAAAATCATCCGAAAGTCGAAGAATTTTATCTTGATTTTTTTAACGTTGGACAGACGATTGTAAAATTAAAAAAAAATGTTTGACAATTTTGAAACCTTGTGGTATAATATGACACATAAATCCAGAAAGAGGGGGAAAAGTTATGTATAATGAATACGAAAACGAGAACAAAGGCAAAAAGGATTTATCATTATTGAAACAATTCATAATGAAACTTATTTTGATAGTAATTTTTGTGTTACTATTGATTTGGCTTGTACCATGGCCAGATATGAGCGGAATCGCTCCATTACAAGAGCAGATATTCAATAATAATCTTCAAGCGATGAAAGAAGCTGCCCTTACTTATTATACAACAGAGAGATTACCACAAAATGTTGGAGATAAGAAAACTCTTACGCTTCAAGAAATGTTAGACATGCATTTACTTTTACCATTTGTAGATAAGAATGGAAATACTTGTAGTTTAACAGAATCTTATGTCACGATTGAAAAAGTTGATGAAGATGAATATAACTATGTTATGAAAGTCAACTTAAAATGTAGTGACAAGGAAGACTATATCTTAGTTTATTTAGGATGCTATTCGTATTGTGAGGGAGCGATTTGTGAGAAGATAGATGATGAAAAACCATCAAATCCATCGAAACCAACAAATCCAGATAAACCTAGTACGCCTAAACCAAACGAACCAAAACCAGATAAACCAGAACCAAAACCATCACCATCGCCAGATCCTAAACCAAGTGGTAAACCAAAACCATCAGATGTACCTAGACCATCAAGTTTACCAAAACCAAGTGAATCACCAAATCCAAAACCAAGTGGTAAACCAATACCAAGTAGTAATCCGAAACCAAGTGATTCTCCAAAACCAAGCGAATCACCTAAACCTACGGATAAACCGGATGCAGTTACTTATGAATACCAATATAAGAGAACGGTAGAAAAAAAGGCTGTATATTCAGATTGGTCAGTTTGGAAAGTATGGTCATATACCTCTAACGATAAAATTAACTGGACAAATACCACACTTTATCAGATTGAAGATTTAGGTTCTAGAAAAGTTCAAGTTGGAACTAGAGATGTTACCGCAGTAGTTACTTATAATGAACTTGTAAAAACAGGAACAAAAACGTATAGAGTATGTACAGGATTTAATTATGTTGCTGATGCTACAACTGTTTATACAGTAAAATCTGATTGGAGAGATACTGGAGAATATACACAAACTCCATCAAAAAATACGATGAGAACTCGTTGGGTACCAACTAAACACGATTTCCCATCAAATTGTACTGAATGTTCAGGTCAAGTAGTTACGACTTATAAAAAACAAGTTCGTGACATAGAAGAAGTTACGAATTATGATAATTTATCAGCAACTTGTAAAGTTGAAACAAAATCAGTAGATACTTATGAAATTCGTCAACGCTCTGAGACGATTAAAGAAACTATTCCTCTATATGGATATCAAAGTTTCTATCGTGATAGAACTCGTACTTTAATTTCACCTAAGAAAATTGTAACTCAATATACTTGGACAAAAATCAAAGATGATGCACTATTAAAAAATGCTGGTTGGGTTGCCACTGGTGAAAAACGTAAGGTGCAATAAGAAAGGGGTTTTAAAATATGGAAAATGTTAAAAGTTTATACATTTTACAGACTGATGCAGCGACTAAGTCTGTAAAAGCTATTGTTGTATTAGGTAATGGAGAGAAAAAAGAAGTTTCTTCTTTAGCTGAGGTTAATTACTATGCTAGTCTTCTTGCTAAACAAAACGGGATGAGTGATAAAAAACAATTAGCTAGTTTACCTCCACAAGTTTATCAATGTGCTAATTTACATGATAAAGACGGAAATATTAGAGCAAAGGTGGAAGACTGGTATAATCATATTAGTGCAAGAGTTCATGTACAAGAACAAACGAAAAAGCAAGAACAAACAAAAGAGCAAGAACAAACAAAAGAGCAAGAGCAAACAACAGAGCAAGAACAAACAAC
This sequence comes from uncultured Bacilli bacterium, assembly GCA_910587725.1. Classification (GTDB taxonomy): domain Bacteria; phylum Bacillota_I; class Bacilli_A; order RF39; family UBA660; genus MGBC162581. The sequence continues at coordinate 2,806 of CAJUNG010000053.1, read as the reverse complement.
CGGTCTTTCATTAAATAAATCTTCAAAATATGAAGGAAAACCAGTCCAAAACTTTAACGCGGGAAAAGTGCTTAAACATGGTGTTGCTGTTGCTGGTGTTGCTGCTATATTAATCGGTACTTCTTATTTTGTAGCATGTAGCAAAGAAGAAAAAGTTAATTTTGCAGAAACGGAAACTACCTCAGAAGTTGAAGAAACCACTTTAGCGGTTGAAGAAACTTCGCCAGTCATTGAGGAAACTTCGCCAGTAATTAAAACTGGTCTTCCATCTACTTGGGAAGAATATGCAAATGAATATCCAGATAGCGTACAAAGAGAATTCTTGTTAACGACAATGCAAAATAATGTACTTCCTAATTTAAAAGAAGTTACGCTTTCTAATGGAGAAGTTCTTCGTTATGGATTAACGATGCAAGAAGCTAATGCTGTTCGTCTATATGTAGATATGCATTCTTATTCTAACGAAGATTTATATGCAATTCTTGGAGATTATGATTTATCTCAATTACGATTAGATTTACATAGCGCAATGAGAAAAATTGCTGATAGTATTTTTGTTGCAAAAGATAAAGATGATGTTTTAACTGTTACTTGTGATAATGAAGTAGCAAATCAATTAGTTAGTGAATATGTATCCTTAATTATAGATTGGAAAAATGCAGAAAAATCTGAGGAAAAGAAAGCAATTCGCGAAAAAATCGAAGCGAAATTAAGAGCAAATTTCTTTGAGAGAGCAGAAGGTGAAGTTTTTGTTGACCGTACTACCGATCCAGCTACTTATTTCCTTGTATTAGCGCAAATAACACCAGCTATTGATAATTATGGAATTAACATTCCAGAAGATATGAAATTTTATTTAAGAGGACAAGAAAATAGTTATGCTACTTCTGGAGAATCTTATACAGTAATCGATGGTGGGCAAGAAATTCAAGTTGAAACTGAGGGTAGAGATACTCTTTACAAAATCGATGGTTGGGTAAACTCTCTTTGTGGATATGTAGCCGATCGTTTGGGTAATGATTATAGAGATTATCGTTTAGTAATGCAAGTTAAAGAGGAAAAAATTGCTGATACTTACGAGTATGGATATCTATGTAATTTAGGTAATCAATTTGCAGTCGATTCTGTAAAATGGACTCTTGAAGAATTAACTAATCCACTAAATCTTGAAGAAGCATCAATTGAAGAAATTTTAGCGATTTTAGATTCTTTACCTTTTAGTGAAGAAATTCCATATGGGGGTAAACCAGGGGATTCATTTTCTGGAACAACTGAAGTTGGTGTAGAACTTACTGAAGAGCAAGTAAATGCTGCTTTTAGCCCTAGCCAAATTGCTGCAGCAGAGAAAGATGCAGAGGAAGAAGCGAAAAATAACGGTGTAATTACCAACGATGAATATAATCAAAAAGTTGATGAACAAGACAAGATTAAGAATGAAGCTAATAAAGAACCAGTAAAAGAAGTTGTAGATGAAAAAGATAATATTACAGGTTCTGTAGTAGGCGATAGAGTAGAAGAAGGAACGATTACGACTGATCCTAGTGGAGCAACTGAAGCGCCAACTGAAGGAGAAACTCAAGAAATCGGTGGAGATCACCATGATAATCCAAATCAACAACCAGGTGACAATGGGGAAACACCAACAGTTCCATCAGAGCCAGAAACACCACCAGTAGAGGAAACAGAAGAAGTGGACTATGACGAAGCAATTAAACTTCCTGAAGAAACACAACCTGCAGCTCCTGAAAATAGTCAAGGTTCTCAATCTGAGTCATCAAATGATGAAATGTTTAATCCTGGTGATTATGGGGTACCTGGTGGAGCACATGAAGATAATGCATCAAATTCTGCAATGCAAGGTAGTATCCCTGCAGATATTGCAGCTATGGGTGATTTTATGGGTGCGCATAGTGAACGTGGTACTCAACCTAGTTCTGAAGAGCCAACTTACACTGAGACAGAAGAAGTTCCTGTTGAAGAAGCAATACAATCACTTTCTCGAAAAGTAGATATTGAAGCTCTAGCTGAGATGTTGCTTGCTAATGCGATGAATGATTCTTCAGTTATTGAAAATACAAGAGGTAGATCTATTTAATAGATTTTAAAGTAATCCATTGTATTAGTTAAGTAAAACTAGATAGATGATGAATAATTGATTGAAATCCTGATTCAATTCATATTGAATTGGGATTTTTTATTTTCCTAGAATCCTGTTCTTTTCTTGTGATAGTCATTACTGCATCTTTCAATAAGGAATGAATTAGATAATTTGACAAATGTTTCTGCTTTTGCCATTTTTTTAGAGAATAATATTTCTTTTTTAAATCAAGGCAATCAATATGTTGTAGATTGTGATTTTTAATTTATTGATTTATTATACTATTTTTGTTTTTGATTAGGTGATGGTAAATTTTTTGGAGTCATCTTAGAAGTTATGTAGAAAGTTTTAAATGAATGTTGAAGTAAAGTTTATCCAAAATGATGAAGGTTAGGTTATGGTTATTTATCTAAACTATAATATTAGAAAAAGAGCGTTGATTTTGATTGGTTTGATTATTTATCAGAATGGACAAGGATTAATATAGGGTTTTGGACTTGTCCTTTTTTTGAATTTATTATATCTTTTTTTTCTAAAACTCTTTTTGATGGAGAGGCTCTAGTTTTCGTTTTTTTCATGTAAAATAAGGAATAAATTTATTATAGAATTAATTTCCTGAAACATTTGGTCAATAGCAAAGGTAAATGCAACTGTTTAGATAAAAATTAAGAAAATATATAAGCCAAAAGGAAAAAAATTCAAAAAATA
>CAJUNG010000052.1 GCA_910587725.1 uncultured Bacilli bacterium | reverse complement strand
CCTTAACCCGCGGAACTTAAGTAGAAAAAGTATCCTCTATAATAAATATTTGCAAAAATTTCCAATTTTCTACAAAAAAGTTGCATTTTTTTCAAATTTTTTGACAAAGAAAAATGTTAAGCATCCGATTTTGGATTCCTAACATTTTATCCCACTATTCGCTTTCTATTCTTTAACATTACTTTCTACTATTTTTTGTACTTCCTCTTCAGTTAAATTACAAATCTCAGCAATCTCTAAGGTTCCCATTCCATGACTATGCATCGATTGAACAATTTGGACTTCTTTCACTTTACAGCCCTCTTCTCGCCCACGTTCTAAATATTCTTGATTTTCACATCGTTTAAATGTTGCTTGTCCTTCTTCACTGTTGTACCATTCAACAAGTTCATCATATACAAAAAAGTTCTCTACCTTCTTTGCTAAACTCATATAATCTTCATCCCCTTCTACTAATTCTCTTAATTCATCTAATGTCGTACAGGAAAGTACCTTCATCAACATCAAGACTTCTCTATCTCTAGGATTATTATAATCTAACTGGTCTTGATTTGCAACGATAAAATAATACCCTAAATAAATATCCGTTACTTCTTCTCCAAACTGGTCTCTAATTTTACATTCTCGAACAGGGGCTTCTGGATGCGTCTTAAATGTATTGGTTTTATCAATATTGATTTCTATCGTTTTTGCTGTTTCCTGGGTTCCTTCTAAAGTCTCTGTTAAAATCAAAGAAAACGCGTATCTTGCATTCTTCTCCCTTTGGACTCTACTAGGAAATTGATTAATTTCTACAATAATGTTTCCCTGTTGGTGGTCAAGGGTTGTTAATATGTCAGTTCGTTTTACTTTTTCTTTATGTTTTAAGTTCGGTAACTCTACACTTTTCACACTTGCTCTTCTTAGTTCCTCTTTCGTATAATGTGTAGTAGACGATAAAAAACGGACCAACACATTTCTGGATTCTTTTGCCGTAAATATTGCTTTAATTGCTGCATCATTCCATAAATTAATTGGTGTTTTTCCCGTTACCTTCCCTAATATTCGGTAATCTTTTACTTCTTCTTTCGTATCTATCATGAAATACCTCCTGGATAATTATTATTTTGAGAATTCTCTTCCCCTTAACCCGCGGAACTTAAGTAGAAAAAGTATCCTCTATAATAAATATTTGCAATAATTTCCAATTTTCTACAAAAAAGTTGCATTTTTTTCTAATTTTATGCAAAAAAAAATACCAAGTCTACTTTGCGCTTCGTATTTCATTTTTATTAATTTTAATTCTCCTCCTAGGTAAAACCAACATTCAATTAGCATTTTCCATAACAAAATTAAGAATCAACACTAAGAATGAGAAAAGTTCTCTAATGCCCTTAATGCCTCATCAAAAGTACTAACACTAACAAGTTCAATATCTAAATGTTCTTGTTCCTTGATTCTTAGACATTCCTCATAATTTTCCCCACTAGGAACTAACATCAAATCTACTTTTGCTTCTACTGCTCCCCTCAATTTATATTTAACTCCACCGATTGTTCCTACATTTCCTTCTTGATCAATAGTTCCTGTTCCAGCAATTTTTAAGCCACCTGTAACATCTTCACTAACCAATTTATTATATATCGTAAGTGCAAGCATCAAACCGCCAGAAGGACCGGATTCATTGCTTTTAAACTTTAACGTAAGTGAAGGATCCAAATCATAGTCATAGGTTTTTAATAAAGAAATACCCAAATATTTCTCTTGATTCGCCTCATAAATTTCTGAAAAACATTCTATCTCTTTTTGATTTCTAAGTACTTGAATACGAAGTCGATCCCCAACAGAATGCTTTCGTACCAAAGTTTTTACATCTTCAATATCCTCTATCTTTTCTCCCTCAACCGAAAGAACAACATCACCAATTTTTAAATTCGTTTTACTTTTATCTAAAATATAGATAACATGGTTTTTAACCTCGTGAACTTGAATATGTTTTGAAGCTTTTTGATAAGCAACAAAAATTGCTGCAGTGTTCGCCTCTTCCAAATAAAGTCGATCACGAATTTGAATTTCTTCACGCTCTTCTTCTTCCGTAATTTGATAACTAGAAATACTTTCTAAATCCCAGGTAGGAATTAAAAAAGAAAGCAAATAGGTCGGAATCGTCGCATTTCTTTGTGATACATAAAGAAAATGAAGACTTCCTTCCGTCTGTTCTTCTCCTTCGATTTCTACCCTATTTTCTGTATCGATTAATCCTCCACCCGTATAAATATAAAACGGTAGCGGATAAGTAAGCGTTGCAATCAAAACCAAGTAAAATAACAGAATTTGTAAGTTTTCCTTCATGAAGGAATAAATTTTTTCATAATATTTAGTAAACATTTTTATCCACCCTAAAAAAATTATACCATACAAGGAGAGAATTTATGAAGAAAAATCTAGAAATTTTGCTAATTATTACCAGTATTTTATCCCTTCTCTTCTGTTTTTTTCTCTTTCCGAAAACCGTGATGGACTCGGTAACATTTTCTGTTTCGATTTGGAAAGACAATCTATTTCCTAGCTTATTTCCATTCTTAATCATCAGCTTTCTATTTACAAATTATGGAATTTCTTATCTTGTTTCCGAAATTTTAAAGCCAATTACCAAAAATTTATTCCACCTTCCCTCTTCATGTGGATTCATCATCGTTTTATCGATTCTCTCGGGATTTCCTTCTAATGCCAAATTTATTTATGATGCCAAAAAAAAGGGGGAAATCGATGATGAGATGGTCAATCATTTATTGTCGTTTTGCTTTTATCCTAATCCACTCTTTGTCATCGGAACAGTAGGAACCTTATTTTTAGGCAGTGCAAAATTAGGAGGCATTATTTTCATTTCTCATCTCTTAGCAAGCTTTGTCATCGCAATTCTTAATCGACCAAAAGAAAAGAAATCTCATGAAAATTTTCAACTAAGACGTACTTTTCAGCAAATAAAAAAGAAAGTAAATCAATCCCCATCTTTTGCTGTTGTGCTAAAAGAAGCCTGCCTTGAAAGTCTGAACACAATGTTTCTACTACTAGGAATCATTACCTTTTTTTTAGTTTTCATCAATTTAATTTTACAATTTATCCCAATCGATGAATTTTCTAGTACCCTTTTACGTGGATGCCTAGAAATGACCCAAGGATTAAAAAGTGTCTCTTCACTAAAAGTTTCACTCCCTCTTCGTATGTTATTATCATCATCCATTATAGCTTTTGGTGGAATTTGTATTCATACTCAAATATTCAGTATTTTAGAAGGATGTAAAACTTCCTATCAAAAGTTTTTTCTTTATCGTATTCTTCATGTCCTATTTGCCGTAATAACAACCTTACTCTTAATTACAATTTTTGGTGATTAAAAAGAAAATATCCTTAAAATGCGGATACTAAGACTTTGGAAAAAAGGCGCAGAAACCACAAATTGAGAAGAATCGTTTAAAATCACTTTCACCATTTTGTTGACAATCGTCTTTGTTTCCTTTTTTTCTAAAAGCATAAAAATATGTTCTAATCGCTTTCTCACAAAAGAATCCTCGATTTCTTCTAACATGACTTGATTAAATCCCGTATGATAAGCTCCTGGTAAAACCAAATGTACGCGAATATTTTTTTGCGTACACTCCATTTCCCTACGCAAAACTTTAGAAAGATGCGTAAGACAAGCTTTACTAGAAGAATATGCACCTAAATAAGGAACCGGAAAATCCCCTAAAAGCGAAGAAGTAATTAAAATTTTACCACACTTTTTCGTTCGTGCTAAAGAATCTGTATATTTTTGAATCAAACGAAACGTACCAAAAACATTTGTATCGAAACATTCTTTTAAAGAGTCAAGTGAAGAAAGGACATCCCCACCATGACCAATCCCCGCTTGACAGACAACACAATCAAAATGTTCCTCATCAAAAAGAGAAAAATCATCTAAAGATAATAAATCAAGAGAAATAAAAGTAATTCCTGGTACGGATGGTTGAAAAAGAATTTCTTTTTCTTTGTGACATCCGGCATAGACTTCATGCCCTAAATAAGCAAGAACTCTTGCCAGTTGATAACCGATTCCACTTGCAGCACCAGTAATTAGTACTTTCATCATCATCACCAGTATTAATATAAACCAAGAAACAAAGAAAATACTATGGAATCGATAACTTTTTTTGATTTCCCTCTTCAATCATTACCTCTTCGATAAGCGGAGAATAGTGTTGAAAAAAGTCTTCAACAACAAAAGGGAAAAAGGAAAAAAACGAAGAAAGGGTAAAAACATTGAGTCGCACATCAAGAAACCGAGCTTCTCTTTCACAATACTCGTGCATCTTTTCTAAGATTGGTAACACCTCTTGATAATCTACCTCACAAATCCCAGGATTGATAAAATTAGGCAAAAAAGAAAAAAGACGATAAAAATCAAAAGAAGTTCCATAATGTCGAAGAAAAACTTGATTCAAAAGTGCATAGTCATGATATAAACCAAGATAAGGATTATCCCAAAACTCACCCGTTGTCAGTATATTTTGATTCTTCTCGATTTTTACCAAACAAGAATCATCTAAATAAGGGGTTGGATTTTGATTTCTATCTAAAAACGTGAAAGCCTGAGAACACAAATGTTCAAAGAAAATTTTATCTGTATAAAGATGAAAAAAATAGCCCAAAACTGAGGAATCTTTCTTCATCAAACCCCCATAGAGTGATAAAAATTGAGCTAAATCAGGGTATTGAATACATCGATTAAGTCTTTCTTCACTCCGAAAATGAGTCTTTCGCTTTTCTTCTTGAATTAAGTTTCTTCTTTTCCTTCTTTCTAACATTTCCAAATTTTTTAATCTTGTCGAATCGGGAACTAAGTTACCAAGTAAAAACTTATATTTAAAAGATTTCGATAAAATTACAGGATATCTACTTTCAATTCGATTTAATACCATCTCTCCGGCAATATAATGAGCAACAAAAGACGCCATAATCAAACTCCTCCTACTCCATTATACTATCACAGAAAAGACAGAAAAAAAAGAAGAATTATTTCTTCTTAAGCATAATTTGCAAAGTATAATATAAAAATACAATAAACAAAATCACATAACCCCAAACAAGAACAGTCTCAACGATATCGGAAGTATATTTGACAATCACACCATACAAACTAGAAGGCACATACTTAGAAATATACCCATTCACCGTACCCAAAGAAACATGGGTATTAATAAAGTTTAAAACGCGAAACAACATGTCGGTAAAACAGAATAAATACACATAACTAGAAAAATGTTTATACTTAATCAATCCAATAACAAAAATAATTAATACGACAACTAAATCTAAATACATCTTTAAACACCTCACTACTTTAATAAAAGTATAGCACAAATAGAAAAAAAATTCTATTCTTTTAAATCAGAACAATAAAAATTGTTGTCAAGAAATGTAAAAACACTTTACTTTTGCAAGTGTCTTTCTCTTTCTATTTTAGAGTAAATACATCCACAATAATCTTGGCGATACAAATGATGAAGTTGAGATAAAACCAAGCTTCTTTGATATCCTCCCTTTTTCTTAAAATCTGAATAAAGATAAGAAACTGAATATTTCTCTTCTAATTTTTTTCCTATTTCATTAATAAAATGGCTATTTTTATAAGGAGAAATCGATAAAGTCGTCGTAAAGTAATCAAAATGATGAGAATTTGCATATTCTGCTGCTTTCCTCATCCGAAAGGAATAGCACTGATAACAACGTTCACTTCGTTCACCTAAATTTTCTAACCCGAAAACTGCCTCATCAAAAGACTCTTTTCGATAAGGAAGTTCCACAAATTTCATGATTCCTATCTCGTTTAAAAATCGTTGAAGTTCATCTCTTCTTCTAATATACTCCTCTTCTGGATAAATATTTGGATTATAATAAAGGACCGTAATATCAAAAAAAGAGGAAAGGCATTCTAACACATAACTAGAACAAGGTCCACAACAACTATGCAAAAGTAATGTTGGTTTTTTCTCTTGTTTTTGAATCATATCTATTTGTTCTAAATATTTTTGATAGTCTGTTTTCATTTACCAATCAGCTCCTAATAGGATTATAGCAAAAAGAAAAAAGGATAGCAATCCTTCTATTTCTCTACCTCTCTCGCTTCAGAAATAACCTCTTCTAAAGTCACTAGTTGATATCCCTTCTGTTTAATATAACTAAGGATGGTAGGAAGTTCTTTTATCGTTTCTTGGGTAAGAGATAAACTGATGATACTTCCTTCTTGAAGATTATTTTTTACAGAATAAAAGGGACTAGATTTTACTACAATCGTAGGCCTTATCGTATACATTTCATTTCTACTACAAAGTTTTAAAATGTCATAATTATTGTATTCACTATAACAAAACAAAGGTTCTTTGTTCGTAATCGAATAGAGCATATTATTCGTCCAAGAAAACATGGATTCTTGATAGGTATCATTATAGCCGAAGTTTTCAAGTTCAAATCCATCTCCTGCCATTTTTTCAATCAAATTCATTTTATCCTCGATAATCGTACCATCCATAAAAAAGGTAGCGGTCGCGTTTTTATCTAAAAATATTTGGTAAGCTTTCTCTAAATAATTTGCATTATTTACTTTCACAACGAGGGCAACATCACTTTTATATCCATTTCCTTTGACAATAAATTTATCATAACTACGAAGAACGGAGTCATCTGGTACAACTTCTTTTAACGTCAACATGCTTTCATAGTATCCATTAACTTTTTTCATTTTTTTATAGCTTTCATCTACATCGACTTCTACACCATTTAATCCTGGAACAATTGTATCACCATCAATAATTGCCGAAACACTAGAAACTTTATATTTTTCTTCGACTTCTAAAATACTTTTCATTACTGGGTCATTTCTTTTGACAATTTCTACTGCTTTATCCGTATAGTAAAAGCTAAACAAAAGTAGGACAAATACGCCCAAATATCGACTAATATTCTTTCGCAAAACTCATCACCTAATGAAATCTATGCAATGATGATTTAAAAAAGCACAAAAAAACTAGCATTTTGCTAGCCTTATTTAATTTATTCTGTAGTATAGGTTACTGTACAAACTGTATGTGCAGTTACATTGCTAACGGTAACTTTATTATCTACTAAAGCTCCAGTCATACCATTCGTACAACTAACACTTGGTGTTCCTGTTCCTGGAGTAATTTCAAGAACAGCGTTTCCACTTCTAAATACTGCCATAGATTTTGTTTCTTCACCATTAACAACGGTAACCGCATATTCTGGAACTTGAACAGCATCTACACTAATTTTCGTTGCATATTGTTGTCCCATAATTGTAGAATCTGCATTAGATGCAATAAATAAACGCAATACAAAAGTATTTTCACTGTTAGCAGAAAGTACACCACTATAAAGTGTGCTACTCTTAACCGCTACACCATCTACAGTTCTATCTTTTTTTGCACCTAAATCAGTTACTGTAGTTACATCTTTATAAACTTCTGAACCATCTTGATTAGATAAATATACTTTAATAAAGTTATCACTAATTCTTCCTTTTTCATTAGTTTCTTCAATTGGTTGTTCATCTAAGAAAATGGTATAACTAGCGTCTTTTGCACTTTCATTTTTAAGCACAAATGTATATGGGGTTTGCGTTTTACCAACGGCATCACTTACTGGAAATGCATTTTCAATAGTGATATCTCCTTCTCCATTTCCAAGTCCTTCTGTCGTATCATCTAATACTACACGAAGACTTCCACCGGTAATTACGTTTTCTTTCTCACCTTGAAGAACAATCGTAATAAACGCATAAGTTGCTCCGATAACTAATACTAAAGCACATAACGCAAGTACAGCAACCATGGTTTTCTTTTTGTTATCTTTCTTTTCCATATTCTTTCTCCTTCTATTTTTATTACATTTCAAATATAACACATATTTTTTGGTTGTTCAAGCATTTTTTAAAATTTTCTAAAATTTTAAAAATTTAATTTTACCGACACCATTTCCGGTGATATTTCCATTACTTTGGCTAACTTTTGATACGCCAGAATCAACACGGGAGTTTATCACTTTTTAAATAGCAAATCTTCGTAAACCGTTATAAAATAG
>CAJUNG010000051.1 GCA_910587725.1 uncultured Bacilli bacterium | reverse complement strand
TTAACACTTAATTCCCGTTTGTGATAAAGCGGGAACTTACAATTTTATTTAAAGTTTTCTTTATTTTCGTATTGAATATTCTTCCATCTTATGATATTATTTTATTATCGTAGGAGGGTAACAAGTGTTATTCTTCAACTGAAGGAGGAAAGAAGTATGGAAGACAAAAATACGTTCGGGGGGGGGCACCAAAAATTAGATAGAACGAAAAAACTTGTAAGTGTAGGTCTTTTGATTACAGGTATTTTCGTTGTTTTCTTAGGAATTACGTATGCCTTCACGAATCGGGCTTTAACCGGAACAAAGAAACAAGTCATCAATGTTGGTAACTTATCTTTAGAATTACAAGAAGATGATAATAATTTAACGATAGTAGATGCATTTCCAACTTATGATGAAGTAGGAATGATAGGGAATGCTTTTACTTTTCGATTAATTAACAAAACCTTACAAGACACAAATTATATTTTGAAACTAGCAGATATTACTAGTGGTGAGAAACTATTCTTAGAAGACGTGAAATGTGGACTTACAAAAGATGGACAAGTTACTATTCACTTACTTTCAGATTTACAAGATAATACGATAAATAGTGGAGTAATTTTGGGAAATCAAACGATTGAATATGCTCTTCGTTTATGGATAAAGGATAGTGTAGAAGATGACGCACGGATTGCTGGAAAAAGTTTAAGTTTTAAAGTAGAAATCGAGCAAACATCGGGGGACGTTGATAATCCAACGCCAACTTCAACTCCAGAACCAAGTGGAGAACCGGCAACAGATAAGGTATTTGCAAGTGAGAATTTAGGAGAGAATTGTACGACTTATAATGATGGAGTAGATACTTTTCTAGTGGGTCAATGTCAAAACAACTATGTATGGTATTCAGGAAAATTATGGCGTGTGGTTCTTAAAAATAATGAAACTGGTGCAGTCAAGATGGTGACGGATAATGCAATTACTGTAATCACCTTAGCTGAAAGAGAAGATTCTAATATTTTAGATATAAGTTATGTAGAGCAATGGCTAAAACAGGAATTTTTACCAAGCTTACATGATTACGATGACTATTTGGTTACAGATAGTGTATGGGATGTTTCTTCAATTAGTACTACTACTCCTACTAGATTGCCTGGAGAGACTACCTTAAGTGGACCTGTAGGTTTATTAAATGTTTATGAATATTATACAACTTACAATGCTTCTAATGGGATTGCTAGTTATTATACAGGGTATTTAAACAATGATGTAGCATTTTGGTTGCATAATTATTATAAAGGAAAGAATCAAGTTTATAAAGTACACAATACAGGTGCTATTAATTATACATATGGTGATGCTGTTCTTGGTGTTAGGCCTGTAGTTAATATGAGGTCTGATGTGAAGATTGTTTCTGGTAATGGAAGCATCTCAGAACCCTTTAAATTAATTAGTGATAGTCAAAATACTATAAATGGAGTGACTCCACTTTCAACTAGATATAGTGGAGAGTACGTAAACTTTAATAATGAATTGTATAGAATTATGAATATAGAAAATGAGTTTGTTAAAATAATCGCTGTTACTACTCCAGAATCTTTGAAGAGCAAGGTTTTTGATTCTAATGTTCCTTCTCATCCTTTTCCAACAACTGATATTAAGTCAGAATTAGAAATGTACTATCAAAAATTGGATGGTGTATTCAAGAATATGATTCAACAAAATATGATATGGTACTATGGGATTGTTACGAAGCAGGGTTCGTATAATGTGGCAGATTCTAATTATAAGTTGGGGATTTGTGCAGGTAATACAGTGGAATTTGATACACTTATTTCTACTTGTGAGAAAACCACATCGAGTGTATCCTCTAATATCGGAATGTCACGAATAGGTGAAATGTTTGCGAGTCAGATTACAAGAGGGAATCAAGAAGATTTCTGGCTAATTACTCCTCATAGTAGTAGTCAAAATATACACGTAGTTCAAAAAAGTGGATATGGAAGTAGTGCTGCTACATCGAGTAGCAATAATGTACGTCCATCCTTATATTTGAAATCAAATGTAGTAATCGCAAAAGATAATACAGGGGATGGAACATATGAACATCCATATGAAATAGAATTAGGGGCATAGCCTCTTTTTTATTTGAAGTTAGATTAAAACTGACTTGACATTAAAGGTTATACTTACTTTTACAATTCATTATATAAAAGGAATTTTCTTATCCCATATCTTTTTTCCTTGAAAGAACTATAATTTTCTAGTATAATCTTAAATAGTGGTAAGGTGAAAGATATGTACTTAAAAGAAATTGAAGTTGCTGGATTTAAAAGTTTTGCCGATAAATTAGAATTTAAACTTGACCAGAATATTACTTGTATTGTAGGACCAAATGGTAGTGGGAAAAGTAATGTTGTTGATGCTGTTCGTTGGGTTTTAGGAGAGCAATCGGTAAAATCATTAAGAGGAGACGGGAATATGAGTGATGTCATATTTTCGGGAAGTAAATCAAGAGGAGCCTCTAGTGTTGCTAGTGTGGCCCTTATTTTTGATAACTCTGACCATTATTTATCCGTTCCTTTTACAGAAGTTAGCATTAAACGAAGAATTTATCGAACTGGTGAGAATGAATATTTTTTAAATGGAGAAAAATGTCGATTAAAAGATATTACGGATTTATTTTTAGATTCTGGTATTGGAAAGTTTAGTTTTAATATTATTTCTCAAGGAGAAGTGATGAGAATTTTGTCTAATTCTCCTTATGACAGAAGAATTATTTTTGAAGAAGCCGCAAGAGTTTTAAAATATAAAAAAAGAAAAGAAGAAGCGATTCGCAAATTAGAAAGAACGAACCAAAACTTAGACCGCGTTTCAGATATTATTGCTGAATTAGAAGGGCAGGTGGAACCTCTTCGCGAGCAGAGTAGAAAAGCCAAAGAATATATTCAAGTCAAAGAGGATTTAGAAAAATATGAGGTTTCTTTACTTGCCGAGGAGATTTCTTTACTGACTAGCGATAGTGAAAAAAAGAAAGCTCGACTAAAAGAAGTGGAATCCGAAAGTTTTCATCTTTCTTCTAGTAACTCTACGGGGGATATCAAAACTGATGAGAAACGTGTGGAACTTTTAAAATTAGAAGACGATTTACGAAATAAAAACGCTCGTCTTTTAAAACTTACAGAAGAAGTGGAACGTTTAAATAGTGAGAAACTTCTATTAAAGGAACGTAGTAAGTTAGATGGTGAGACAGATAAAGTAAATCAAGAGATACTTGCATTAAACGAGAGAAAATTAGCATTAGAAAATCAAATTTTTAGTGTAGAAAAAGAATTAGAAGTAGAACAAGTAGAAGAAAATACGCTTAAAGATAAAAAAGCTAAATTAGAAGCTGAAATTGCCTCTTGGAATAAAAGACGAGAAGATGATTTACGAGAATATAATACTAAGAGTCGGGAATATTTAGAAACAAAAAGTCAAATTTCGATTTTAGAGAATAATATTGAAGCGGGAGGGGGTGCGCCTTCTTCTGTTAAAGCCGTGTTGAATAATCCAAGACTTACGGGAATACATTCGATATTTTCTAACTTAGTAGAAGTTCCTGATACTTATCTTAAAGCTTTTGAAGTAGCAACAACAGCAAGTAAAAATGCGATTGTTGTAAACCGGGAAGAAGATGCTAAGGGAGCAATCGCCTACTTAAAAGAACAACGATTGGGACGAGCTACTTTTTATCCGATTTCTTCCATGAAACCCAAAAGTGTAGATTCTAATTCCTTACAAATTTTACAAAAAGAAGAAGGTTTTGTTCATATCTTAGAAAATTTGGTTTCTTGTGAAGAAAAGTTTTCTTCCGTAGTTTCTAGCCAACTAGGAAATATTATTGTTGCTTCTTCCTTTGATGCAGCAACGAGAATTTCTAAGAAACTTTCTTCTCGGTACCGAGTGGTTACCTTAGATGGTGAAATCATTCAAGTGGGAGGAAGTATTACGGGAGGAAGTCTCAGTCTTCAGAAAAGTATTGCTTCTCTAAAACAAGAATTAACACAAAAAAAAGCATTGAAAGTTGATTTGAAAGGGGCAATTTTAGAATTAGATACCTCTTTGAAAGAGATGGAATCCTTAAGAAAAGATTTAGAAGAAAAGTCTTATGATATTCAAAGTAACTTGATTGCTAAACAAGAAAAATTAAGGCTGAAGTTAGAAACATTGATGGAATTAAAAGAATCTTTAGCAGGAATTCTTCGTGATATTTCTTCTTATGATGCGGTTCTTACTTCTTCTACTTCAGAGAAAGAATTACAAGTGATAGAAGAATATTCCTCTAAGTTAAATGAGAAGAATGAATTGGTTTCTGAAATTAAAAAGATGGAATTAAGTCAGGGACGATTAAAACAAGAAATTGAAGAGATGGATGCGAAGAGTAGAGAGAATAATGCGAAAACTCGAAAACTCGAGCAAGAAGCAAAATCTTTAGAAATTGCCTTAAGTCAGAATGATTTAAAGTTAGACCAATACTTACTTGTTTTAAATGAAGAGTACTCGATGACTTATGAAAAAGCTAGAAAAGATTATCCACTTGAGTTAGAGTTAGATGAACAACGTGAAAAAGTTGGACATTTAAAATCGATGCTGAAAAAAATTGGTATGGTCAATATCGATTCTATTGAAGAATTTGAACGGGTGAATGAGCGATATACTTTTTTGACGAATCAACGGGGAGATTTAGAAAATGCAAAACAAAGCTTGTATGAAATTATCTCTGAGATGGATGAGGTAGTGAAGCAAGAGTTTATCTCGACATTTGAAA
This sequence comes from uncultured Bacilli bacterium, assembly GCA_910587725.1. GTDB lineage: Bacteria > Bacillota_I > Bacilli_A > RF39 > UBA660 > MGBC162581. Next base: position 3,339 of record CAJUNG010000051.1, on the reverse strand, counting down.
AAGTACGTGTAGAGTTTAAAAGTGTATTTACGTCTCTTTTCGGTGGAGGAACAGCAGATTTAAAACTTACTGATGAAGATAATCTATTAGAAACTGGAGTCGAGATTATTGCCTCTCCTCCGGGAAAGAAACTCACAACGATTAGTTTACTTTCTGGTGGTGAAAAGACACTTACTGCGATTAGTTTATTATTTGCTATTTTGAATGTGCAAACGGTTCCATTCTGTTTGTTTGACGAGGTGGAGGCTGCTTTGGATGAGGCGAATGTAGATAATTTTGGAAAGTATTTGGACCATTATAAAGATAAAACGCAGTTTTTGTTAATTACTCATAAGAAGAAAACGATGGAATATGCCAAAACTTTGTATGGAATTACTATGCAAGAGTCTGGTGTCAGTAAGCTAGTTAGCGTTAAGTTAGATTCTTCAGTTTCCCCTTAAGAAATAAGGATTTTAGGAGCATTTAATCGATGCTTCTTTTTTTGTCGCCAAAAAAAAATTTAAAAAATTTTGACATTTTTTGGGGAAAATTGGAAATTTTTGCAAATAATAATAATAGGGGGGTGAAATAGATTGTTGAAAAAACATGTATTTGTAAAGCAAGATGAAATGATGGATTGTGGTGTTTGTTCTCTTCTTATGATTATTCGTAGTTATGGAGGTGATTGTTCAAAGGAATACTTAAGAAATTTGACGAATACGACTAAGGAGGGGACGACGGCATATGATTTACTAAAAGCAGGAGAACGTTTTTCCTTTACTACATTTGGACTTAAGGGCGATATTAAAAATTTGCCAAGTACTTACTTACCAGTGATTGCCCATGTGGTGAAGGATGGGTATTATCATTTTGTTGTGATTTATGAAATCGATTTTGACCATAATGAATTAGTGATTGCTGACTCTGCTAGTTCTATTTCAAAAATGGAATTAGAAAAGTTTTTAACGATTAGTACAGAGCAGTTTTTGGTATTTATTCCATCAGGAAAAGTTCCTAAGTTGTCTTTTCAAAGACCTCTTAAAAATTTGTTTTTTCAGTTTACAAAGGAGCATTTTGGTGTGCTACTTGGGTTAATTTCTCTATCTTTTCTTTATACGATAGGAAGTATTTTTTCTTCCTTTTATATTCAAGTTTTGCTAGAAACCGTTTATGTTCGTTACCAGATATCCTGGTTAGTGATGATTGCTCTTTTGTTTTTCGTTGTTGCTAATCTTAAAAACTTGGCTCAGTTTTTTCGATTTGTTTTGTTTTCTTCTGTTTTAACCAAATTAGATTTGTTTCTATTTCAATATGTTTATCATCATTTATTTTCGCTTCCCTATTCGTATTATGAAAACCATACAACAGGAGAGATTAGCAGTAAGATTTCGGATTTATCTTTCGTTAAATCGACGTTTGGAAACCTCTTTTTCTCTTTGATGATTGATTTGTTTTTAGTAATTTTTTCGTTCTTTCTTCTTTTGTATTTACAACCGATGTTGACTTGTCTTGTCCTTTCTTTGGTACTTTTTCTTTTTTTACTTCGCCATTGGTTTCGCAAGTCTTTTCTTTTTTCTATTCGGGAAAGAAAAGATGCTTACACGAAGTTTTCTAGTCAGTTAGTTGATGTCCTTAGTCATATTCCTAGTATTCGCCATGTGCGTTGTGAAGAGAAAGTCGAAGGGGATATTCTTTTCTCCTATCAAGATTTTTTAAAGAAGAATCATCAGTATCAAAAGTTGTATCAAAAAGAAGTATTTTTCCAAAATTTGGTTCGTGCGATTTTAGATATTTTGGTGGTTGCCATTTCATTTTTCTTGATTGACCAAAAAATGTTTACATTTTCTAATTTTATGACTTATTTTTTCTTACTATCCTTTTTTCTTGACCCGATTTCTCATTTTCTTCTTTTCCTTTTAGATTATTTCGATAGTTTAGAATCCATCGGTCGTATTCAAGAGTTAATTGAGGTAGATGAGGAGGAAATTCCGGATGAAGTGGCAGTTGGAAAAATTCAAAGGATTGAGTTAAGAGGAGTTACATTTTCTTATCATGGAAGAAACTTGGTATTTTCTGATAAATCGATTGAAGTATCGTTAAAGGATAAAATTTTATTATATGGAAGTACCGGTTGTGGTAAGAGTACGTTTAGTAAAATTTTGGCAGGGTTAGAAAATCGGTTTGAAGGAGAATTTTTGCTTAATGGAGAGAAGTTTCATCAGGGAAGTCAGGCACTTTTAAGAAAAAGGGTTTTGTATGTTGGTCAAAATGATGGATTATTACATCGAAGTATCAAGGAAAATATCTTACTTGGACGAGAAGTTTCTGAGCAAGAATTCTTACGCATCTGTCACATTTGTCGAGTCGATGAAATTGTTGCACGTCATATTTTAACGTATGACATGATGGTTGATGAGGATGGTGCAAATCTATCGGGTGGTGAACGGCAACGAGTAATTCTTGCAAGGAGTATATTAACGAGTGCAGATATCTATATTTTTGATGAGAGTTTGTGTAATATCGATATTTCTTTAGAAAGAGAAATTTTAATTGATTTGTTTTCTTATTTGGCAGAAAAAGCAGTAATTGTTGTTTCTCATCGGTTTTATAATGCGGATTTATATCCTAAACAAATGGATTTTATGAAAGGAGAGGTTTTATGCGAAAGTTATCTAACAACGAATTAGAACGTATTGAAGGAGGATTTAGTTTTTTAAGTGCAGCAGGTATTATTGGCGTTGGTATCTTCATTATTGGCGTACTCGATGGATTTACTAGACCGCTTGCTTGTCGTAAGTAAAAACAATAATAAGGAGGTATAAAGTATGATAAAAATGACTATGGAAGAAGCTTATTTAGTGGTTGGTGGATTTAGTCTTTCGGCCGCTTTAGTGAATGCTTTTAAGGGGGTTGCCAATACGATTTTTGAAGCTGGACAAGCTTTAGGAAGCGCACTTCGCAGATTATCAGGAGGAAATTTATGTGTATGCAAATAAAGGCGTTTTTCCACGATAAAAAGAAAGTCTCCGTGTGTATACAGCTATTATTATTTCCGGTTTTGATGATGGCGATAGGTGTTTTAGTTCCTTCGGTGATGAATCTTGGAATCTATCTAGGAACCTTTTTCCGCCATGTATTTGAGCTTGTCTGTTAAATGGATAGGGGCGACACGAACAATTTTGTCGTCCTTTTTTCATTATTCATTGATGAGACTTTTAAGAAAATGTAAAGACCTTATGATTTTTTTCCCTTTTTAAACTTGTTTCTATTTAGTTAATTTAGTTGAATGTTTATGAATTTTTATAGTATAATCTCAAATTTATCACTTTTTGAATGATAAAATCTCCTTATTCCTTTATT
>CAJUNG010000050.1 GCA_910587725.1 uncultured Bacilli bacterium | reverse complement strand
TAGGAGAAATCATCCCAGAAAGTGACATCCAAAGTTATTTTGTCTGGATACCAAAGTATAGTTATCAACTCTGGAATCTAGAAGAATATTCTAGTGTTACTAATATGGATAGTACTAGAGTACATACTATTCCCATTCGATTTGGTACAGAGAATACAACAGATGCTAAAGAAGGAGAATGTACAACCCCAACAAGTGGAAATGGAAATTGTAAAGTTTATGATTATATGACACATCCGGCCTTCTTATCCTTTGACTCAACAGGTTTTTGGGTGGGAAAATTTGAGTCGGGTTATAAAGGAGCAACCTCAATAGAGACTGCTCAAGTAAACTCTAGTGATAGTACGAAACTACAGATAAAACCAGATGTTTATAGTTGGAGAAATATTACGGTTGGAAATGCTTTTAAGGTAAGCTATGATTATCTAAGAAGTGATGAAAGTCATATGATGAAAAATACAGAATGGGGAGCAGTAGCTTACTTACAACATTCTAATTATGGAAGTAGTATGAGTGTAAGAAATAACAACAACAGTTCCTATAAAACTGGATATGCAAGTGTTAATGAGCCAACTCTAGGATATAATAATGGAACAAGTATTGAAGGAAATCTAAATGGAACGACTAGTGATGTGACACAAGCATATAACACGAAGGTAGGATATACCGCAAGTACAACAGGAAATATTAGTGGAATCTATGATATGGCGGGTGGTGCATCGGAATATGTGATGGGATATAATACAAGTGCTGATACTGTAGGAGGAAATAGTGGAATAACAAATCTTTATGAAGATTTTTTTACGAATAGTGAATGGGAAAAGTATTATAATCGATATTCTAATGAAAACGATTATGACAATGATTATAAAACGGGTCTGTTAGGAGATGCAACAAGAGAAATGGGACCATTTGGAAATGGGACTGATCCAGATGGAACGACAAGACACAGAAGTAGTTGGTATGGTGATTTTTCCCACTTTGTCAGACCAGAAGATTCATGGCTTACTCGTGGATCTAGCATGTTCAACGGAGTCATATCAGGAATATTTGCTTTTTGTTTTGCTGATGGGGCGATAGATGCATCATACTCATCATTCTCCTATCGTGTCGTTCTCACGCCCTAATGGTAAATTTATAGTCATTAAATCCAATATAAAAGGTAATAAATTAAAAAAATACTAAACAATCAGTTTTGTTCTAATAAAATGTGGAAGTATAAGAAAAATACAACGTTTCAAACCGTTGTATTTTTTATCGATTAATTTCTGTCAAAATAGGAAGAATAATTGGACGTCTTCCTGTTTTCTGTTCAATAAATGGAATCAGTTCCGAAATCAACTTAGGTTTTATCAAGTGAATAGAATCTACAGATTTTATATATTTGTTCATGATTTTGCTGGACATAATTTCTAAACTTCGAATTAATTCTTCGTTCTCATTCACAAGAATAAATCCACGGGTTGTGATATTTGGTTTTGCTAAAAGTTCCTTTTTCTTCATGTCAATATTCGCAAGTACAACTAAAATACCGTCGCTTGACATAATTTTTCGGTCACGAATGACAGCACTACATATCTCGCCAATTCTATCCCCATCCACGTACACATCTTCACCAGATACACATTCTGTAGACTTTTCAATGACATGATTTTTCATTATCAAGACATCTCCGTTACGAAGAACGAATGTATTTTCTTTTGGCATTCCACACTCGATACCAAGGTCAGCATGCCGTTTTAACATTCGATAATCTCCATGGAAAGGCATCAAATATTTTGGCATTAAAAGACGAATCATCAGTTTTAATTCTTCTTGGTTAGCATGTCCAGAAGTATGAATATCACTAAGAGAAGTATTGGTAAATACTTTAACTCCTTTTAAATATAACTTATTAATCGTTTTTGAAATACTTAATTGGTTTCCAGGAATCGCACTTGAAGAAAAGATTACCACATCATCAGGTCTTAATTTAATTTGTTTATGTGTTCCGGCAGCAATCCTAGAAAGTGCAGCTAGTGGTTCACCTTGACTTCCTGTACAAAGAATAGTAACTTCTCCTGGTTTTAACTGATTGGCTTCCTCTGCAGAAATTAATAAATCACCATGGTCAATATAACCACCTTTAATTGAAATTTCAATATTGTTTTCCATACTGCGACCAAAAATGCAAATTTTTCGGTTATTTTTATAGCAAGTTTCAAAAATATGCTTTAACCGATAGATATTAGAAGCAAAAGTTGCGATAATAATTCGCTCATTTTTATAAGTATCAAAAAAGTCGGCAAGGGCACCATCCACTTTTGATTCACTAGTAGATACTCCCTCATTTAATACATTCGTAGATTCACTAATTAAAAGGTCAACTCCTTCTGTACCAATCCGCGCCATTTTATGTAAATCTGCCATTGGACCAATGGGAGTGAAATCAAATTTAAAATCTCCAGTAGTGACAATTCTTCCATCTTTTGTCGTAATCGAAATTCCATGAGAATCCGGAATAGAGTGGGTAGTTTTAAAAAACTCCACCGTAATATGTTCAAAATTAATTGTATCCTGATCTGTATAAGCATTTAAGTTATCATAACGAATATTTCTGTCGGCTAACTTCATCGCAATTAATTCTTTTGCTTGATTTGGTGCATAAATTTCAGGAATATTTACACTCTGTACTAAAAAAGGGATTCCTCCGATATGATCTTCATGACCATGAGTAATAAATAATGCTTTTACTTTGCTTTCATTTTCTTTTAAATAGGTAAAATCGGGAAGGACATAATCAATTCCAAGTAAGTCACCTTCAGGAAAACTAATTCCTGCATCAATGACAATAATTTCTCCATCACACTCGATGGCATACATATTTTTCCCAACTTCTCCTAAACCTCCTAAAACAAGTATTTTTGTTCCATTTGGCTTTGGTTCCTTCATAATAATAAATAACTCCTTTCATTTTCGTTTTTAAAGTTTAAGAACTTGTCCGCTACTCAGTATAGCATAAATTTTTATTCACGTCAAACGAGAAAAGGTGGGAAAATTCTTCCAAAATAAAAGAAAAAATCATTATTTTTTTCTGATTTCTATATAATCTATTGATGAAGAAAAGAGACAATCTATTTTTTGAAACATTTTAGGAGAAGTCTTAGAAAACATCGTAATTCCATCGGTAACCATCGCAGTCATTTTTAAATGATTCGTGCAAACATTGACTCTTCCTCTTGCAAAAATAGGAAACTTTTGTTTTTTCGGCCCTATCAAACCACCATTTTGACAAAATCGATGACTTTTAGAGTTCTTTGGGAAAAGATGAGAAAAGGAAAGGAGAATAGAGCTAAGAGGGTGAGGCATACAACCTCGGTGCATATGTCCAGATAAAGTAAGATCAATTTCTTTCCAAAAAGGAATTTTTGTTTGGAAGTCTTGTGCTAACACATAATTTGGAGAGTGACAAAGAAAGATATGAAAACCATTATTGAATTGCGATTGTTTAAAATGCCTTTTCAGTGCAGAAACCATTTCTTCTTTTGATTCTTTTTCATATTTTTTTCCATAATAAGATGCATCTTGAAAATATCCGATAAATTGAAAATCAGAGATGGTAAGTATCTCATTTTCTAATAAGTAAACTCGTTTTAATTTTTGAATATCTCGTATCCATTTCAAATTAGGAAGGAAAAAGCTACGAGTTTTCTTATTTTCCTTCTTCAACCGAATTATGTCATGATTTCCTAAAACGATAATCGTTGGTGCAATTTCTCCAAGAGAAGATAGAAATGAGAGAATTTTTTTGTATTGAGAAGCATCATCCAATTCATTGGTCGTATCGATAATATCCCCCGTAAGACAAATATAATGAGGAAGATGTTTTTGTAAATTAGAAATGATTTTTTGTAATCGTTCATCAGAAAAGGTATGATGATAATGAACATCGGACAAAAGCGCGATTTTGTAATTTTTACTGATTTTATCCGTATAAATAATGTGATGTTTTCCTTTTAATTTCTTCATTCTGCACGCCCTTTCTAATTACAAATCAATCAAATGAAAACAAATAGAACCAAACTGAAAATAATTAAGATAATTTTTTAATTTTAATATAGTCAACTGAAGGAGAATATATTCTATCTAGTTTTTGTAAAGCAATGGGTGCAGTTTTAGAAAATACAGTAATCCCATCATGAATAATTAAAGAAATTTCTTTTTCTCCAATTTGTTTGTTTACTCTTCCTCGCGCAAGAAGTGGGAATAAATTCTTTCTTGGATAAAGAAAACCGCCATGTTCTAACCATTGTCTCATCGTACTTTCTTGTTCAGGAATTAACTGGGCAAGGGCAGAAAAAGGATAATCGAAAAAATTAAAAACTAATCCTCTATGCATATGTCCAGATAAGATAAGGTCAAGGTTTTTCCAAAAGTCTACCTGTTCAAAGAGGATATCCTCTAATGTGAAAATAGGTGAGTGGCAAATGAGAAGATTAAATTTATTCGCATTTATATCTTCACAAGTAAAATTCTGTTGGACTTCTGTAACCATTCGTTCTTTCGATTCTAAAACATCTTTTTCGAAATAATAAGCATCACTTTGTGTATAGCCAATAAACCGTATCTTTTTATCCTCATAAATATGATTGTGAAGGAGATGAACATTTTTCATATTTTTCGTCTCTTGTACCCAAGCATTAGAAAGATGAAATGTAGAATTTTTTCCTTCGACTCTAGTAAAATCATGGCTTCCAAATCCAACTATGGTGGGAGCAAGAAAAGACAGTTCTGTGAGTATTTCAAAAAAACGCCTTTTAGCATTAGCATCATCAAATACATTATCAAGGTCGATATTATCTCCGGCAAGTACGATATAATCTGGATTTTTATCAATAATACTCCTGAAAATAAGGTCATACTTTTTCTCATTAAAAGCATCACTAAAATGTAAATCTGCAAGTAAAGCAATAAGTGTATTATCTATCCCTTTCTTGGTGAATATTGTGTGTTCCTTTTCCTTTAGCTTCATCATGCCCTCCTGTTTCTAATTTGTGATTATTATAGCATAAATCAAATCATTTGTAATTTAAAAAAGATTAGGGAGTTTTTTCTTTCTATAAATTTTTTTAAAACTCTCACTTTTTCTCATTCATTGCAAAAAAATAGAAAAAATTTTCCTATAAAAGGATTCGATTCTTACTTAAGTTGTGCTATACTAATAATTAAGATGAAGGAGGAAATCTTATGGGATTGTTCGATAAAATAAAAAAAGCGTTCACGTCAGATGAAAAAAAAGAAAATAAAGATAACCAAGAGGAGGTAAAGGTTTATGAAAAAGGCCTCACCAAAACAAGGGAGACCTTTGTATCAAAACTTGCTGATTTAACTCGGCATCACACAAAAATTGATGAAGAATATTTTGATGAATTAGAAGAAATTCTCATTATGGCCGATATTGGAATCAATACAGTCATGAAGTTTATTCAGCAGTTAAGAGAAAGAGTAAAAACAGAAAAAATTGCTTCTCCAGAGGAGTTAAAAGAGGTCATTGTAGATGAATTATTTATTATCTATGTGAGTGGAGAAGTACTTTCAAGCAAGATAGCGTATCAGGAAAATGGGCCGACAGTTCTTTTATTCGTTGGGGTCAATGGAGTAGGAAAAACGACGACAATTGCCAAACTTGCGAGCAAAATGAAAGAAGAAGGAAAGAAAGTTTTACTTGTCGCTGCAGACACCTTTAGAGCAGGAGCAGTAGAACAATTAAAAGAATGGGCAACAAAAATTGGTGTAGATTGCACTTATAAGGAAGAAGGAAGTGACCCAGCTAGTGTTGTTTATGATGGATGCAAAAAAGCACTCGATGATGCTTATGATGTAGTTTTAATTGATACGGCAGGTCGCCTTCAAAATAAAGTCAATCTCATGAAAGAGTTAGAAAAAATCAATCGAGTAATTGCTTCCTTAATAGAAAGTGCTCCTCATGAAACATTACTAGTACTAGATGCAACAACAGGACAAAATGGAATTTCTCAAGCTAAAAGTTTTAAAGAGATTACGAAGTTAACAGGAATTGTCTTAACCAAATTAGATGGAACTGCCAAAGGAGGAATCGTCCTTGCCATTAAAGAGGAAGTGAATATCCCTGTAAAATATATCGGACTTGGAGAGAGAAAGGAAGACTTACAAGTGTTTGATATTGAAAAATATATTTATGGACTATTTAAGGAGTTTATGTAAGATGGAAAAGAAATTTTACTATAATGCACTCTATGACTACTATAAAGAACTATTAACAGAAAAACAGCAAGAATACTTTGAGGGATATTATTTTCATGATTTTTCTTTAGGAGAGATTGCCGATAATGAGTCAGTAAGTAGAAATGCGGTCTTTACGCAAGTGAAAATTGTTCTAGAAAAACTAGATTTTTATGAAGAAAAGCTACATTTATTGGAAAATAGTCAAAAAATTAGAAGTTACATTCAAGATTTAGATGACGAAGTTAAACAAAAAATTGAAGAACTAATTTAAAAAAAAGAAGAGAGGAATCATGAAATATGTTTGAGAGAATTTTATCGATTTATGATGCTGGGGGTGTGGTAGAATTAAAAGAAAGTATGGTAAGAAATGAAGATATTATCAATATGCCAATTGTATTAGAACAAGAAAATAGAACCATTTTAGCAGAAGTAAAAAGTATGAATCAAAATACGGCAGAAATTAAGTTTCTAGGAGAAATCATTGCTGGAAAGTTTGTCTCTGGTGTTCTTAGAAAGCCAAGTATGTCGGCATCTATCCGCTCGTTATCGATGGAAGAATTATACTTGATTGTGGGAGAAGATAGAAGTGGATTTTTAACGATGGGGGAAAGCCCATTCTATAATGGCAATAAGGTCTATGCCCCATTAAACGATTTGTTTAGTAAACATTTGAGTATTTTTGGGAATAGTGGGTCTGGAAAAAGTTGTGGAATTGCCCGATTCTTACAAAATGTTTTCATCAACCCGGCATTTATTCCATACAAAGCTAATTTTTTGTTATTTGATTCATCTGGTGAATACTATAGTGCATTTGAAAATATTACAGAAATCAATCCAAATTATCATTACCGTTTTATTACTACGGGAGCGTTATATAACCGAAGGGGAGAAACTCTTAATTTACCATGCTTTTTGCTTGATGCTTACGAGTTATCTTTACTCCTTGATGTTCATACGCATACAGCGATATCAATTATTGAGAAAACATTAAAATTAGTGAATATTTTTGCGAGTACAGGAGGAATTAGCAATCGTTATAAAAATCATTTAATTGCTTCTGCTATTGTAAATATTCTTTACAGTAATCAACCATCAGCAAGTAAAAGAGATGAAATTTTCTCTATTCTAAATACTTGTACAACGAAGGAATTTTCTAGGGAGACAGTGATTAAGGGTGTTGGATACACGAGAAAATTACAGGAATGCTTTTTAATTGACAATAATGGACAGTTTGCTGAACGGGTTCTTTTAACAGAGTATGTATCTAGTTTTATTGATACAGAGGTAGAAAAGGAAGAAGTAGGAAAAAATAATTACTATACTTTAGATGATTTAGAAAAAGCGTTAAACTTTACATTGATTTCGGAAGGATTCTTAAAGAATGAAAATGTATATGCAGATTCTATAACTCTAAAAGTAAAATTACATGAATTAGTAACAGGAGAGAATGCCAAGTTTTTTACTCCACAGTCTTATGTTACCAAAGAACAATATTTAAGTGGATTAGTAGTTAAAAATAATCAGAAGTACCAGATTGTAAATTTTAACTTGGAAGATATTGAGGATAAGTTAGCAAGTGCGATTGTAAAAATATTATCGAAAAAGATTTTTGAATTTAGCAAGAAACTAGAAAGAGGAAGTTTTCCTTTTAACTTAATGATTGAAGAAGCACATCGATATGTAAAAAAGGACCAAGACGAGGATTTACTTGGGTATAACATTTTTGAGCGAATTGCTAAAGAAGGAAGAAAGTATGGTGTTATTTTATCTTTGATTTCACAAAGACCTGTAGATATTTCAGAAACAGTAATTTCTCAGTGTTCTAACTTTATTATCTTTAAAATGAGTCATCCAAGAGATATCGATTATATTACAAAGATGATTCCCAATATTACCGAAGATATTGTAGAAAAGCAAAAGGGATTACAAGTAGGAACCTGTCTAGCTTTTGGAAGTGCCTTTAAAGTTCCTCTTGTCATTCGGGTAGAATTACCAAATCCAATGCCTTCTTCAACGAATGCAAATGTGGTAGAAAAATGGACTGTGAATTAATGAAACAAATATAAATCGTAAGGAAATAGAAAAAGTAACAGGGCTTTAGGATTAATTAGCGCACATCTATTTTGATTACTATGCGAAAGAATTAGAGGAAGTAGGGTTACTCGTTTTATTCGTTCCTCTAAAATTGCGATGTATAGTTACAAAGTGATTCCTTCTTCGTTGTTTTATACCTAAAAATAAGGTAAAGTACAAAATTAAAATGTTAGGTTGGAAATAATGAGACTTAACATTTTTTTATTATGCAAAAAATTTAAAAAAAATGAAGTTTTTTGTAGAAATTTGGAAATTATTGCAAATATTAATATAT
>CAJUNG010000049.1 GCA_910587725.1 uncultured Bacilli bacterium | reverse complement strand
ATTTGCAAAAATTTCCAATTTTCCCCAAAAAATGTCAAAATTTTTTTATTTTTTTTTATCCACTGACAAAAAGTATGGAATTTTATTTACACTAGGTAATGATTCCATACTTAATTTAATATTTTGGTCTTAAAAGTAACTTTTTCAGATAAGTATAAACTGAATATTTTTTAGGTTTTATATTTTTATTCTACATCTATACCTTGCTTTAATAAATGTTGATTTAAGAGATAGTAAAATCCTAAAACGGTCGTATAAAAAAGAATCGCTAAATATAAAATTTGCTTGATGACCGTGAGATTGGATACATTATTTGTCATAAATAAATTTAAAATATCTTTGTTTACCAAACCAAGTAAAAATAAAAGCAAAAGTGAAATCAACGAAGTTACAATGTAAAATAAAGCACCAAAGAAAATAGATTTAACTATTCTTTGTGACTCACTTCTATGTCCTAAAATAATTCCTGTATATCCAACTTGCATCAAAAATGCAATTTCTAAGAAGAAAGCAAACATCAAGATAACGATAAGCTTGATTGCTGTACTATCATATATAGTTGCTAGACCCTCTAAAGATAATTTTATAAATTCTAAATTCTCTTTCGAATAATAAGCTATCGCAATTGTCAGAAAAATAACTAGTATACTGCTAAACATTGTCATTAGTGAAGATAAAAATTTAGACAAATAAATGGTACCTTTTTTTACTGGTAAAGTATGTGTAAGATAAGATTCATCCTTATACATGTTTTGGGTAAAACGAGTCCATACACGAACTATAGTATTCACAATAATACCGAAAATCATTATTATGGTTACTCCACTAGTAATTTGTCCTAATATATGGAAAATACTCGAATGGGAAAGATAGAAAAATCCTCTAGTAATGATTGCTAAGCTTAGTGATACTAGATAAAAAATGATAAGTGTTTTGTAAATATATTTTAAATCATACTTCAATAGTTTTTTTAACATTTGAACATCCTCCTAAAAATTTCATCAATTGACGAGTTTTCTTTTTCCCTTAATTCATCACACGAGGCATTTAGTGCAATTTTCCCTTGTTCAAGAAATATCACTTCATCTAAAATTTTTTCAATATCATGAATTAAATGCGTAGAAATGATTATGGTTGCCTCTTCATTAAAATTATTCAAGATGGTATCTAAAATATATTCTCTAGTTGCCGGATCTACTCCACCTAATGGCTCATCTAAAATATAAAGGTCTGCTTTTCTTGACATCACTAGAATTAACTGCAATTTTTCTTGCATTCCTTTACTCATTTTGCTGATTCGTAAATTCTCGTCTAAATCTAAATCTTTCAAAAGCTTGCTTGCCTTTTTATACTCAAAATTATCATAAAACTCTTCAAAGAAGCGAAGTGCTTGTTTTACCTTCATTGTCTTATCTAAGTAAGTTCTTTCTGGAAGATAAGCAATCCTTTGTTTACTTTGAATTCCTATCTTTTCTCCTCTAAAGAGAATTTCTCCTTTTGTTGCGGTTAGCAAATCATTAATTAATTTAATTAATGTGGTTTTCCCCGCTCCATTTTTTCCTAAAAGCCCAATTATCTTCCCCTTAGGAATAGCTAAATCAATTCCTTTTAAAACTTCTTTTTTTCCATAGTTTTTATACAAATTGTTGATGGTTAATAGTTCCATTATTTTTCTTCCTTTCTCCGATTTAAATATTCTATGGCGTCTTTTTCTGTGAAGTTCAACTCTTTCATACTATTCAAGTAGGTAATGGCCACTTTATTTGCATATTTCTCTTTCCGCCTTTGAATTTTCTTTTTGTCGGTTGTAACAAATTTTCCATTGGTTCGCTCTGTATATATCAACTCTTTTGACTCTAATTCGCTTAATGCCTTTTGCATCGTATTCGGATTCACTTTTAGCATTGAAGAAAATTCTCTTACCGAAGGCAGTTGTTGTCCAGGAACAAACTTTTCAGAAAAAATGGCAATTTCTAATTGTTCTACTAATTGCACGTAAATTGGGCGTTCGTTATCAAAATTAAAGTTCATATTCCCTCCTCTTGTATTACTTGATTAATACAATAATACATTTATTTTCTTCACTTGTCAAGAGAAAATGCAAGTAAAATTTATCTTTACTTTTCTTTAGTCGTCTATCTTCCATTTTCATCCTTTTGTAAAAGGTAGTATGGTCAAATTTCATCCGACGATTTTTTGATTAAGGTTTGGACAATAACATGGATTCTAGCATTTATTCTAAAAAAGATGATTTCCATACAAATCGAAATCAAAAAAATTGAGGAAATTGTTTCCTCAATCGTTAAGTCTCAGTTTCACTAAAGAATCAAATACAGAATCTATTCAGTTTAAATTTTTTTAAATCACAAACCTTTCCTCTTTTCTATTCATTACCAAATGATTTTATAAAACCGCCAAAAGCAAATCCATTATCACCAAAATAGCAATGGTAATTACTCCAACAATTATGGCAATAAAAAATTTCTGATAAGTTCTTTTCCCTAATTCTTGTTGCATTTCATCGTGTGTTAATATTTTCCCTTCTTCGAAAGAAATCAGTTCCTTATAAGTTTGAATATTATAGTCTCTTTTAAACTTTTCAATCATAAATGCGGTTACCCATGCAATAAAAAGGATAATTAACCAGATGGAAATACCAATTCTATTTCCCCATTTCAGTAAGGGAAGAAATCCGACAACTAAAACTAATAATTCAATAGAATAAAGTGTACCTAATCGATGAAATCTTTTGATTTTTTCTTCTTCGACAATCATTTTAATTTCTTCCATATCTTCTTTAATGAAATCATCAAGGGAAATTTCAAAGGTATTTGCGAGTAAAGTTAAGCTTTTTATATCTGGATAATATTTATTTGTTTCCCAATTGGATATCGTCTGTCTGGATACAAAGACTTTTTGTGCGAGTTCCTCCTGAGATATACTTTTTAGCTCTCTATATTTTTTTATTTTACTTCCAATCTCCATTTCCTACCTCCGTTTATCACTATATATTAACTTTCATGTTTTGTCTGTCAAAAGTATTTGACACTTGTTGCTGATTCCTCATTAATCATATCGTAAGATTTTTAGACAAATCCATTTTATTACAAACATATATTCTTGTCAATGTTTTTCAGAAATTCATTTTTTCTTCTATTCTTAGGAAAAACGCCTATCTCTATTTATGACTTTCGAATACGTTATGAATAGAGGAGGTTTTTTTATGTTAGATTATATTCTATCGCTAAATCCTATTTTACAGGCATTTCTTGCCACGTTATTGACTTGGAGTATTACGGCAATTGGCGCTAGTTTAGTATATTTTTTCAAAACGATTAATAAAAACTTGATGGATGGTATGCTTGGATTTGCTGCCGGAGTAATGATAGCGGCTTCTTTTTTCTCACTAATTGCTCCAGCGATTACTATGGCAGAGAATCTAGAATTAAATCCTTGGCTCATTACCTTTTTAGGATTTTTCTCCGGAGGAATTCTGTTATTTATTGGAGATAAGATTTATGATATTTATGAGTCTCATCATCCAAAGAAAAGTACAAAGCAAAAGTTTAGTCTTAAACGTTGTTTTATGTTAGTTAGTTCTATCACACTTCATAATATTCCCGAAGGAATGGCGGTTGGTGTTGCTTTTGGTTCCATCGTTTATGGCCTCGATGGCGCAACTCTTGCTGCGGCTTGGACGCTTGCTCTTGGTATTGGTCTACAAAATTTTCCGGAAGGAACTGCTGTTAGTATGCCTTTAAGACGTGAAGGAATGAGCCGAAATAAAGCTTTCTTTTTAGGACAATTAAGCGGAATTGTAGAGCCCATTGCTGGAGTTATCGGAGCAATTTTGGTAATTAAGATGCGTTCAATGCTTCCCTTTTTACTTTCTTTTGCTGCCGGTGCGATGATTTATGTCGTGGTGGAGGAACTAATTCCAGAAAGCCAGACGAACAAAAAGAAAGATTTAATGGCATTATTTACTTTAATTGGTTTTTCTATTATGATGATTCTCGATATTGCCCTTGGATAGAAAAAAACTTACCTTTTTGGGGAAGTTTTTTTAATCTTATCTGTATTATCTCACCATTCATTACGGTTTTTGTGTTTAAACAAAAAAAGACACTTTGTCTTTTCTATTCACATCCCTTTTCAAAATCGCAGATATTGTATGCTGCTTTTCTATAAACGGTATCCACCATTTCTTGATAGATTTCTACTAATTTTTTTCGTTGTTCTTCTGTTAACTGTTGATACTTGGTTTGTTCTTCTTCTAGGGATACTGTACCTACATGTTCTTTTACTATTTT
Organism: uncultured Bacilli bacterium; assembly: GCA_910587725.1. Lineage (GTDB taxonomy): Bacteria > Bacillota_I > Bacilli_A > RF39 > UBA660 > MGBC162581. The sequence continues at coordinate 5,020 of CAJUNG010000049.1, read as the reverse complement.
CTTATTTCTAATTCCTAAAACATAAGGCATGTAAATTCTTTTTTCCCCGGTTTCAAACGTTTCTTCTCCACTCGTAATTTTGTAATCGGTTAAATGTTCTTCCAATTTTTCTAGTAATTGATAATATCCATTACTTCCATTTACTGTTTTTACAAGTTTTCCATCCTGCACTTCGAAATTCGATTTTTCATCATCTAAATTCAAATAATAAATCGTATCAATATCATTCTTCTTAGCAACTTCAATTAGTACAGGAACTGCATTTCTACACCAAGGACACCAACCTGCTCCAACATAAAGAAGGGCATTTTCTTTTTCTAAAACCTCTAATGCCTGTTCACAATCTACATAGACCATCGGATTGTCCTTAGGGATTTCTACTTCATTATATTTTGCTCCATCGCTTTCTCGAATTGTGCCATTTAATTCTTCATATTCTTTTTTAAATTTTAATGCGTCTTTGCTTTCTTTATTTTGGGATACAAAAAACAATAGTCCTCCTAAAAATATTACTCCTATAAGTCCATATAATATCATTCGTATTTTTTTATGATTATTCATAGTAAACTCCACCTCTAATTTTATTGTACCAAAAAGTAGAGTATTTCTATTCACGGAATGGTTGAATTTATCAACTTCTGGTTGAACTTGCTAATTTTTACAATTTTCTTCTAATTGAAGGGGAATTTTAAACGTACTGATTTCGCCTTGACTATCGATTGCATCAAGCTCTAAGTATAAGCTATTTTCTTTATATAATTTACAGGTTTTATCATAGTGGTTCACATTAAACTCAATATGCTTTAAAAACTCATCTAATGTCGTAGGGACATTTTCGGACAAGCTACACTTACTAATTTCTGTTTTGGTTTTATCATTCATTTCGTATAGTGTACATTCTACTTTCTCGTATTTGGTGTCGTCTTCTTTTCCACAATAAGTCAGATGGGATATATGAATAGAAGTTTTTCGTTGATTAAAAGCAAGACTTCCATATAAGTTAAAGTTGTTACAAGTGGTGGATAAGGTTTTAAATTCAAAGTCTTTTCCATGATTAGGATGAAAAATGAGAAGTGCTAGAAGAATTAGGACAAAAATTATACTACTTATCGATAATCCTATGATAAGCTTTCTTTTCGATTTTGTTCTTTTTTCTTTAGGAAGTTTTTTTGTTGATTCCTGATTTAGCGTAATCTTATCTTCTTCATCGGAAAAAAAATAATCTAGTGCAACATTATAGTCTTCACAAATTTTCTTTAATATCCAGATATCAGGAAGATTTCTAGCCGTTTCCCATTTGCTTACCGCTTGACATGATACTCCATATTTCATGGCAAATTGTTGTTGACTAAGTTTGCTTTGTTGACGAAGCATTCTAAGTTTTTTCCCTACAATTTCCGGATTCATCGATAATCACTTCCCTTCTCATTGATTCCATTATAACACGGATAATACGGATAGTAAATTAATGAAGTTTTCCATATTTTCTTCCATGAAAAAGACAAAACGAAATGACGTCTTGTCTCATCTTAATTAATATCCATTTATCGTTACTTTTCCGAAGCTAATGAAGTATAGTATCCGTTTGCTCTAGAATTGTGCGAAGAACAATGAATGCGAATATAGTTGAAAGCAGTTGTTGTCGATAAATTAATTTTATTCGTAATCGAAGTTGAGTTATCTTTTTTTATTGTCCCAGTCCATAGTTGTGTCCAAGTTCCATTAATACTATTTCCTTTGGCAGTTGATGGGTTAGAGCTGTTGGCCCCATATACTGTTGCTGTGTAACTTGATGGTACACTGTCATTTACTGCTGTATTTCCATAAACAATAATCGAAGTAGGAACTATTGCTGTTGTGTAAGAGAAGATGCTTCCTCCATGAAATATTGGAAAAGTTATATTTTATCTTTAATTTTCTAACTTCTAGCAGCACCATCTACAGATAAAATAACTCCAGTAATATAACTTGCTAAATCACTAGCTAAAAATAAAAACGCATTTGCAATATCTCTTGGCTCACCTATTCTACCAAGGGGAATTGTCTTAATTAGGGGTTCAATCATCTCTTTAGGTAGTTTCGCTACCATATCGGTATTTGTTATACCTGGTGCAACAGCATTTACTCTAATACCAAATGGAGCAAGTTCAAGAGCCATAGATTTGGTAAATCCATTGACTGCAAATTTACTTGTCGGATATCCTACACCAGCACTTTGTCCATAAATACTTACCATAGAAGAAGTATTTAGAATTACACCATTTTTATTTTCTTTCATGAAAGGAAGCACTGCTTTTGTTACCGTAAACATAGCATTCACATTCAATTGAATAATACTTTCAAATTCAGAAACACTAGTTTCTTCTATTTTTTTATTTGCAGAAATTCCCGCATTGTTAATCAACACATCAATATGTTGATACTTTTCTTGGATTTTTTGAAATACACTACTTACTTCTTCTAACTGATTTAAATTAGGATAATACCCCTCTACTTCTAAACCTTCCTCTTTTAATTTAGAAATGGCCATATCGACACTTTCCTTTTTAGAACCAAAAAGAATCACTTCTGCCCGATTTTCTTTCATCACCCGAACAGTTTCTAAGCCGATTCCTCTTGTTCCTCCAGTTACAACTACCACTTTGCCTTCTAACATTTTTCTTCCTCCTTATATTTTGCTTTCTATTTAATTATAGCGCAAAATCAACTTTTTGGAAAAAGAAAAAACATTTCTTTGTGATTTTATTTTTCCTTATTTTACTTAATTGTAAACACCAATTTTCTTTTGTCTTTCTATCTCTATTTTAACTTCTGCATCCTGATTTTTCAGTTCTTTTAAAGTCTGAAAACTTCCGTCTAAATTTTCAAAAATGCATTCTGTAGGATTGTGAACTGCTTTTTCAGTCAATAAAACACTTTTATACATTTTTCCTTCAAAATAATGATTCATCATTTCTATTCTTGCTTCTTGAATAGAAAACTCGATGATTTTCTTTAAGCTTCTTGCTCCTTTTCCTTCCTTTAATGCCATTTTTGCAACTTCTTCTAGATAATTATCATTATAAAGAAGTTCTACAGAAAACATTTGAAAAATTTTTCCTTCTTCGACTAATACACTTAAATTCGATTCTGTAATAATCCTTTTTAGTGTTTCTTTAGTATGTCCTTTTAACTGTACAATCATTGGAATTCGACCAAGTAATTCGCGAGGAATATTGCCATATTTTCTTAAATCTTCATCTGTAATTTTAGGATAAATGATATCTTCCGTTTTCTCTTTTTTAGGCTGCTCTTTTATAAACCCTATTTCTGTACTTTTATATCTACTTACATCTTGCTTTGTCATTTTCTTTATCATTTCTTCATAAGAACCAGTAGCAAAAATACTCAATCGAGCAGTATCGAAATATACTTCTTCGTCCTTATATTTTATCTGATAGGTCGTTCCAGAGATAAAAGATAAAAGCATATCAATTATCGATTTTCCCCAATCCTTATCACTTCCAGACAATCTAATTTTATCAATTTCATCAAAGATAACAATTCCTTCTTCTGCTTTTTTCTTATCTCCTTTTGCCTTGATTAATAGCATAGAAAGAAAATCTTCGGGGTTTCTTCCTTTATATCCTTGCTTAGTAAGTTGTGTCATATCAATGGATACAGAAGGTTTATCAAAATATTTACTAATCGTCTCAACAATTAATGTTTTCCCACTTCCGGTTGGTCCAATCAATAAACAGACATTTTTATTTTCACTTCCCTTTAATAATTCATTTCTAACCATAGTTGAAATGACGGCATTTTTTGCTTCATGTTGGCCGATTACAGTTTGACTTAAAAATTCATAAATTTTCGCAGGGTGTAATTCTTTGGGAATATTATTTTTTATTTCATTTTTGCTAGATTTTTCCTGCAATAATTGATTGTATTCCTGAGCTAAAGTAATAAATTCTTCTTCTAAACAAGACATGTCTCTTTCTATTTTCTTTTGTAGTCTATCAATGTCTTCTTCTTTCTTCCAGTTAGCACAACAGTCGGATAAAGTAGATAAGACATCATCAGAAAAAGGAAAATCTTTTCTATTTTTCTCTATCTTTTTCTTCTCTAATAATAGGTTTAGGGCAATTAGACATTCATCAAGGTCATCAATCAGTTGATAAAGTACCTGAATGTCTCTAATCTTCATCAAACTACTCTTATATCCTTTATAGAAATTTTCTATGATAGTGGCATTAACTGTAATTCCCTCTTCAAAAACCTTGCTCATGGATGTTTCTCCGCTTTCCATAAATTGTGCTCTTATTTTTGTATCAAAATAAATTTGTTCTAGCTTTTCCTTCATCATTTCTAACGTTTCTGAATTTAGAATTTTGTTCATTTCGCCTAAGGTCATTAATCTTGCATAGGTTTGATTCTGTGATTGTTGGGAAACAGAATTTTCCATTAGTGCTATATTGGAATTTGTTTTTTCGGATTTAGAATCATTCATAAATTGTATTAAATCTTCTACTTCTAGAGTTTTGATTTCTAATTTTTCTAAAGTGCTATCCTTAGAACGATAGCCAAAATAGACTTGTCCTATAAACTCATTATAATATTGTTTTTTTGCCTCAACCATATCCACTTCTCGATACTTTTTTTGTAAATCTTTTCCTGAAATGGTGTATCCAACAAGCCCTCTTGTTATCTGCCCATCTAATACATAATCTAAATCCATATCAACGTAACAAATATCTAACTCATCTTGAAAATATTGTTTATCAGTTTTCTCATCATAGATTTTTCTTCCTTTAATTATTCTCATTGGATAATATATTACTAGGATTTCATCAATAAATATACTTTCAAATTCAATCGCATAATATTCTTCTTTATTTTCTTTTAACTCCATTTTGGATTTCTCCCCTCGTTATAGTTTTTTATTATAGCGTTTTCCCAAAAATTCGTCAATATATTTTTTCTTTTTGCTTGAATTAAAATAGAAGTTCCCGTGTAACATAAAAAGATGAAAATTTTAGGA
>CAJUNG010000048.1 GCA_910587725.1 uncultured Bacilli bacterium | reverse complement strand
TATTAATAAAGGCTTAGGGAGATTTTACTTTCTAAAAAGTGTTTAAGTCGAGATATTGCTCTTCCACGCTTAGGTGAACTTTTTGCAACACAGATTACTAGAGGAGAAAAAACAGATTGTTTACTTTTAAACCCTGCTGGAAAATCATCGGTAGGTTACATAGCTTATTCTGGAGGTATATCTTCTTCTACGAATAAAAAAGCTAATGTACGGCCATCGATGTATTTGAAATCAAATGTGGTTATAGCAAGTACTAATACAGGAGATGGAACCTATGAACATCCATTTGAGATAGCACTTAGTGAATAGTTCATCTGAAATTTCTTTCAAAAATGCTTGCAAAAAAAGTTAACTTATTGTATCATATAGATACGAAAGGAGGACTAGCTTATATTTTTATAAGATTGGTCCTTTTTCTTTTTGGAGGGATTCGTTTGTCGCATTATTTTACCAATGAAGATTTAAAGAGCAATGTTCAAAAAATTAGTACCCATATTCTTGATGAAACCTTTTCCTTTTATACAGATAATGGCGTCTTCTCTAAAGAAAAATTAGATTTTGGCTCCCGAGTTTTATTAGAAAATATTCCGATTTCAGAAATTTCTGGGGAAGTTTTAGATGTTGGTTGTGGTTATGGTCCTATTGGAATTGTTCTTTCAAAGTTGACGAATGCAAAAGTAACGATGATTGATGTCAATAAACGTGCGCTTCATCTAGTCGAAAGAAATTTAAAAATCAATCAAGTCTCTGCGTGTGTTTTAGAAAGTGATGCTTATGCTAGTCTTGAAAATAAGACCTTTGATTTTATTTTAACGAATCCTCCTATTCATGCGGGAAAACAAAAAGTTTATGAAATTTTAATGGGTGCTAGAGAACATTTGAATCCCGGTGGGAGATTATTTTTAGTGATTCGGAAAGACCAAGGTGCTAAATCGTGTTTTTCCGACTTAGAGAAATATTATAATGAAGTACAAGTATTAGAGAAGAATAAAGGTTTTTTTGTCATTTCTTGTAAAAAGCCTTGACTTCTTGATGTTTGTATGCTATTAATATAAATTGACGAATTATTTTTTATGAGGTAACTCGGCGGTGTTTGATTATTAGGTTAGGGGTGAAATAAGTGGCGTTTAAAAATGTAAAATGCGGTGACCATCGTGAGAGAAGAAGTTTTTCTAAAATTAGAAATACTTTTGAACTTAAGGATTTATTAGAAATCCAAACAAAATCATATCAGTGGTTTGTTGATACTGGTATTAAAGAAGTTTTCGAAGATTTATTTCCTGTTGAAAACTTTTCTGGAACTCTGTCTTTAGAATTTGGAGACTATCGTTTTGACGTGCCCCGTTATTCGATTAAAGAATGTAAAGATAGAGAGGCGACCTATGCTGCTCCATTAAAAGTAGATGTACGTCTATTTAACCATGAAACGGGTGAGGTTAAAGAACAAGAAATCTTCTTAGGAGATATGCCGATTATGACTGACTCTGGAACATTTGTAATTAATGGTGCAGAGCGTGTTATTGTATCGCAATTGGTACGTAGTCCAAGTGTGTATTTTAATCGTGAAATCGATAAAAATGGACGTGAACTAATTACCTCTCAAATTATTCCCACCCGGGGAACTTGGCTTGAATTTGAAACGGATGCTAGAGATGTTTTATACGTTCGAATCGATAGAACTCGTAAAGTGACTTTAACGACGCTTTTACGTGCATTCGGACTTTCTAGTGATGACGATATTAAGAATTTATTTGGAGAAAATGAGTATATTCAAAATACAATTCTTAAGGATTCAACGAAAAACACAGATGAAGCTTTAATTGAGATTTATGAGAAATTAAGACCAGGAGAACCAGCGACATTAGATTCATCAAAAAACCAAATTATTACTCGTTTCTTTGATGAATTTCGTTATGATTTAGCGAAAGTTGGACGGTATAAATTCAATCGTAAATTAAATGTATTAGAAAGACTTTTAAATCAAACCTTGGCAGAAGATATCAAAGTCGATGGAGAAGTTGTTGTTGAAAAAGGAACTTTAGTAACTAAAGATGTATTAGATACATTGCGTCCAATTTTAGCTAATGGTTATGGATTAAAGACTGTTTTAATTAATGAAGAATTAGATAGCTATAATACTGTTCAAGAAATTAAAGTTTATCATCCAAACAATAAAAAACAAAAACTTAGTGTGATTGGAAATGACCAATCTATCGATGTTAAACGGTTGACTATTTCTGATGTATATGCTTCTGTTTCTTACTACTTAAATTTACTCGATGGTGTTGGAAATTATGATGAAATTGACCATTTAGGAAATCGACGTATCCGTCAAGTAGGAGAACTTTTACAAAATCAATTCAGAATTGGTGTTTCTCGTATGGAACGTGTAATTCGTGAGAGAATGACAACTCAAGAGATGGAAGAAGTAACACCAAAGACATTAATTAATATTCGTCCAGTTACTGCTGCGATGAAAGAATTCTTTGGTTCAAGCCAGTTATCTCAATTTATGGATCAGGTTAATCCGATTTCAGAACTTACCAATAAAAGACGTTTATCTGCGTTAGGACCTGGTGGTTTATCAAGAGATAGAGCAGGTATGGAAGTTCGTGACGTTAACCCTTCTCATTATGGTAGAATTTGTCCGATTGAGTCTCCAGAAGGACCTAACATTGGATTAATTACCTCATTAGCAAGTTATGCAAAAGTTGATGAATACGGTTTCATTATGACCCCTTACCGTAAAGTAGAAGATAAGAAAATTACTGACCAAGTAGATTACTTGACAGCTGATGAAGAGGAAGATTTAATTATTGCTGAGGCTACCGTTACTACTGATGATGATAATATGATGTGTGATAAACAAGTCGCAGCAAGATATCGTGGAGAAAACATTTTAGTTTCACCAGATAAAGTAGACTATATCGATGTTTCACCTCAACAAGTTGTTGCGGTTACAACAAGTTGTATTCCTTTCTTGGAACATGATGATGCGACTCGTGCCTTGATGGGAGCCAACATGCAACGTCAATCCGTTCCTTTATTAAAAGCAGAAGCTCCACTCGTTGGTACAGGTGTTGAACACATTGCGGCAAGAGATTCTGGTGCTGCAGTTGTTGCTAAAGCCGATGGAATTGTAGAATATGTCGATGCAAAACGTATCGTTGTTAAAAATAAAGGTGGAAAAGACACTTATTACCTTGCGAACTTTGAAGAATGCAATGGAGATTCATGTTTCCACCAACGTCCAATCGTTCGCCTTGGAGATAAAGTAGAACGTGGACATGTCATTGCTGATGGACCTAGTATGGATGAAGGAGAGCTTGCTCTTGGTAAAAACGTTGTTGTTGCCTTCATGACATTTAATGGATACAACTATGAAGATGCAGTAATTCTAAATGAAAAACTCGTGAAAGATGACGTTTATACTTCAATTCATATCGAGGATTATCAAATGCAATGTCGAGACACGAAACTTGGACCAGAAGAAATTACTAGAGATATTCCTAATGTTAGTGAAGAAGCACGTAAACACTTAGATGAAAACGGTATTGTTGTTGTTGGAACAGAAGTTAAAGAAGGAGATATCTTAGTTGGTAAAGTAACACCAAAAGGGATGGCAGAATTAACTTCTGAGGAAAAATTATTACATGCAATATTCGGTGAAAAAACTCGTGAAGTTCGTGATACTTCTTTACGCGTTCCTCATGGTGGAGATGGAATTGTTCACGAAGTTAAAGTTTACTCTAGAAAAGAAAACGATGAACTTCCTGCAGGAGTTAGTAAAGTTATTCGTGTTTATATTACACAAAAACGTAAAATTCAAATTGGAGATAAAATGGCAGGACGCCACGGAAATAAGGGTGTAATTTCTCTTGTTTTACCAGAAGAAGATATGCCATATTTACCAGATGGAAGACCAGTTGACATTATGTTAAATCCGCAAGGTGTACCATCTCGTATGAACCTTGGACAGATTCTAGAACTTCATTTAGGAATGGCCGCTAAGAACTTAAATGTTCATGTAGCAACACCAGTATTTGATGGAGCTAAAATGAGCGATATCGATGATATGATGAGAGAAGCTGGAATGGATGCGGATGGAAAGACGATTCTTTATGATGGACGTACAGGAGAACCATTCGATAATCGTATTGCTGTCGGTGTCATGTATATGATTAAACTTCACCACATGGTTGATGATAAACTTCATGCCAGAAGTACTGGACCTTACTCTCTTGTTACACAACAACCACTTGGAGGTAAAGCTCAGTTTGGTGGTCAACGTTTTGGAGAAATGGAAGTTTGGGCACTTTATGCTTATGGTGCTGCACATACACTACAAGAAATCATTACTTATAAATCAGATGATGTCGTTGGACGTGTCAAAGTATATGAATCTATTGTTAAAGGACAAGAAATTGACCAAGCAGGAATTCCAGAAAGCTTTAGGGTATTAATGAAAGAGTTCCAAGCCTTAGGACTTGATATTAGTATCATCAATGACGAAGGAGAAACATTAGACCTTAAAACAATCGAAGAGGATGAACAAAAAGAAGATTTCCGTCCTGTTGAAGAAAGAGATGACTTCTTTATTCCGAAAGTCAATACAGAAGAAGAAATAGAAGAAGAGGAAGAAGAAGTCGAGGACGAAGAGAATTACGAAGAAGAATTTGAAGAATACGAAGATATGGAAGGAGATGAGGAATAATGATCGCAGTAAATAAGTTTGATGCTTTAAAGATTGGTATTGCCTCTCCTGAAAAGATTCGTGAATGGAGTTATGGGGAAGTTAAGAAACCAGAAACCATTAACTATCGTACTTTGAGACCAGAACGTGATGGATTGTTCTGTGAAAAGATTTTTGGACCAACTAAAGATTTTGAATGTGCCTGTGGAAAATATAAACGGGTTCGTTATAAAAATATCGTTTGTGACCGTTGTGGAGTAGAAGTTACTCGTAGTAAAGTTAGACGTGAGAGAATGGGACATATTGAACTTGCTACTCCGGTATCTCATATCTGGTTCTTCAAAGGAGTACCTTCTCGTATGGGACTTGTCCTTGATATGAGTCCAAGAGATTTAGAAGAAGTTTTGTATTTCGTTAGTTATGTAGTTATTGATAAAGGAAATGCACCTTTAGAAAATAAGCAGACGCTTTCTGAAAAAGAATACCGTGCTTATTATGAAAAATATGGAAATGGTTTCAAAGTAGGAATGGGTGCAGAAGCGATTAAAGAACTTCTTAAGAAAGTCGACTTAAAACAAGAAATCGACGAAATTACGAAAGAATTAGAAGATGCACAAGGGCAAAAAAGAACACGATTATTAAAAAGAATTGATGTGTTAAATGCTTTTTATGCATCAGGAAATAGACCTGAATGGATGATTATGGATTGTATTCCTGTTATCCCTCCAGAGTTACGTCCGATGATTCAATTAGACGGGGGAAGATTTGCAACAAGTGATTTGAACGATTTATACCGTCGTGTGATTAACCGTAATAACCGTTTGAAAAAGCTAATGGATTTAGGTGCACCTTCGATTATTATTCAAAATGAAAAACGTATGTTGCAAGAAGCAGTAGATGCTTTATTTGACAATGGTAGACGTGGAAGAAGTGTAACTGGGGCAGGAAATAGAGCATTAAAATCACTTTCTAGTATGCTTAAAGGAAAACAAGGACGTTTCCGTCAAAACTTATTAGGAAAACGTGTTGACTACTCTGGTCGTAGCGTTATCGTTGTTGGACCATCTTTAAAAATGTATCAATGTGGACTTCCTAAGGAAATGGCATTAGAGTTATTTAAACCTCATGTGATTAACGGCTTAGTAAGTAAAGATATTGCGCATAATATTAAAGCAGCAAAACGTTTAATTGATAACCGTGACCCAATTGTATGGGATATCGTAGAAGAAGTGATTAAAGAACATCCGGTTTTATTAAACCGTGCACCAACTCTTCACCGTCTTGGTATTCAAGCATTTGAACCAATTCTTATCGGTGGTAAAGCTATTCGGTTGCATCCACTTGTATGTACAGCATTCAATGCCGATTTCGATGGAGACCAAATGGCAGTGCATGTGCCTTTATCTGAAGAAGCACAAGCCGAAGCAAGACTTTTAATGTTAGGTGCTAACAACATCTTAAAACCATCTTCAGGAGACCCTATCGTTACACCAAGTCAGGATATGGTTCTTGGTAACTATTACATTACGATGGAAAAAGCAGGACTTCCTGGAGAAGCAAGACTTTTCAAAAGTCCAAATGAAGCTTTAATGGCTTATGAGAGAAGAGAGGTTACCCTTCATACAAGAATTGTTATTCCGGTTGATTCATTTAAACATAAGATATTTACGGAAGAACAACATGGAAAATATTTAGTGACTACGGTTGGTAAAATTAAATTCAATGAAATTTTACCGGATTCTTTCCCTTATATTAATGAACCAAGTGATGAGAATATTAAATCGATTACACCAGATAAATTCTTTATTGAGCGTGGTGCAAATATTCCTGAAGTAGTTCAGAATATGCCTGTAGTTGCTCCATTTAAGAAGAAGATTTTAGAGAAGGTTATTGCGCAAATCTTTAAACGTTATAAAACGACAGAGACTTCTACTTTCTTGGATGATTTAAAAGATTTAGGATTTAAATATTCTACTCTTGCAGGAATTACAGTTTCCGCTAGTGATATTGTACCTGCGACACATAAACAAAAAATTGTTGATGAACATCAAAAACAAGTAGATACGATTAATAAACAATATAAACGTGGTTTAATTACAGAAACAGAACGTTATGAAAAAGTTTGTGAAACTTGGGAACATTGTAAGAGTGAAGTAACGAAAGAACTAGAAGAAATCGCAAATAGTGATATTGATAATCCAATTTTCATGATGATGCATTCTGGTGCTCGTGGTAATATTTCAAACTTTACTCAGGTTGCAGGTATGCGTGGACTTATGGCAAAACCAAATGGAGAATCTGTTGAGATTCCGGTACTTTCTTCATTTAAAGAAGGTCTTTCTGTATCTGAATTCTTCTTATCTACACATGGTGCTCGTAAAGGTAGTGCCGATACAGCATTAAAAACAGCAGACTCTGGATACTTAACTCGTCGTTTGGTTGATGTAAGTCAAGATGTAATTGTTAAAGAAGACGATTGTGGAACAGATTTTGGTGTCGTTGTTCATGACTTTATTAATGATAAGAATGGGACCGTAATCGAATCTCTTAGAGATAGAATTGTTGGTCGTTATACCAATAAAAAAGTTCTTGACCCAACAACGAAAGAAGTTCTTGCCGAAAGACTTGAATATATTACGGATAAGCTTGCTGACAAAATTGTAAAAGCGGGGGTTACTGAAGTAGAAATTCGTAGCATTTTAACCTGCGGTACGCATAACGGTGTATGTTGCAAGTGTTATGGTAAAAACCTTGCTACAGGTAACTTAGTAGAAGTTGGTGAAGCTATCGGAGTTATGGCAGCACAATCCATTGGTGAACCGGGTACTCAGCTTACCATGAGAACATTCCATACTGGTGGAGTTGCTGGTGGAGAAGATATTACACAAGGTCTTCCTCGTGTACAAGAGTTATTTGAGGCAAGAAATCCAAAAGGAAAATCTACGATTGCTGAAATTACGGGTACAGTTACTAAAATTGTTGAAGACCATGGAAAATTCAAAATTAGTGTTAAAAATGATGTAGAAACAATTGAACACGTAACGAATTACGGAGCAAAACTTCATGTTCAAGAAGGAGATAAAGTTTCTAGTGGGGATAAGTTAACAGAAGGGGCGATTTCTCCAAAAGAATTGCTTGCAGTTACTGACCCATTAACTACTCAAGAATATATTCTAAAAGAAGTACAACATACTTATAGAAGTCAAGGTGTAGATATCTCTGATAAGCACGTTGAAGTTATTGCAAGTCGTATGATTAGTAAGATTCGTATTGTGGAAAGTGGAGATACATTATTCTTACCAGGAAGCTTAGTTAATTTCTTCGAATTTACGGATGGTAATAAGGAAGTTATTCTAAGAGGAAAGAAACCAGCAACAGGTCGTCCTGTTCTTCTTGGAATTACGAAAGCAGCATTAGAGACAGATTCCTTCTTATCTGCAGCATCTTTCCAAGAAACCACACGTATTTTAACGGATGCCGCTATTCGTGGTAAGGTAGACCATTTACAGGGATTAAAAGAAAATGTTATCATTGGTAAATTGATTCCTGCTGGTACTGGGATTAAAGATTATCAAAGTGTTGAATATCAACTAAAAGATGAACTTATGGATCAAGATGAAGAAGTTCTTGATAAGTTAGAAGAAGAACTAATGGATTAAGAGTGTGGATACGCTCTTTTTTCTTTGCATTTTTTCAATCTTATTGTATAATAAGGATACTGGAGGCGGATATTGTGAAATTAAATAATCGAGGTTGGGGCCTTAGTGCGTTTTTAGGTTTTGTGGTGGTATTCTTAATTTTTCTTTTTATGGCAGGAGTTAACGCTTATAAAGTTGGCTTAGAAAAAGATAAACCCAAACTTCCTGTTCCCTCTATTGTGAGTAAAGAAAAATATCAACAGTTAGAAGAAAAAATTGTTGTTGCTTCTGCCAAATATAAAAATGTATATTATCAAAATTTATTAGAGGGTGATTATGTATTCGTGAACTTTAATACGCTAATTCGTAGTGAACTATTGTCTAGTAGTGAAGGATGTTCTGGATATGTTAAAATTTCTCATTCAGAAAAAGACAATTACCAATATTCGGTCTATTTTCATTGCCCTGATTATGTTAGTAGTGGTTATAATGAAGAATTAGATGGTTAAAATTGATATTCTTTTGTTTTTTTGATAAAATGGTTATAGAATAAAAAGGAGATAGGAATTTTATGATATGGTTTTTTCGTGATTTTTTGAGTGGTCCATTATATCTTTTGACCTCTGTTATTAGTATTATTTTTATTATGGCAATTATTGGCTTTATCATGGAAAGAAAACAATTAGAACAGGAGAAAAATAATCGAGAGGCAATATTAAAAGAGGAAGGCGTACCTGCTAGTAATTTGACCTCTAATTTGGTAGTCAATGAGATTTCTTCAAGTGATTCTTCTGATTTAGTATCTACTAGTACAGGTGCTAGTGTAGATTCTCCTATTAATTCTTTTGATGGAGAGTTAGAAAAAAAAGCGGAGAATGCTGCTACAAACGATAATATTCCTACGGTATTAGATTTAGATTCTGTAGAACAAAAATAGCATTAAGTTTAGAGTTAGAAAAGTAGAATAAGTTCTACTTTTTTTTAAAACAAATTTTAATGAGACGTATTGCATTCGAAATCAATATTTGATATGATTAGGTTAATCTGGAGAAGAAACTCAGGTTGTTGTTAGGGAGGTTTAGTTATATGGAAGAATTGAAGGCAAAAGTAGTGGGGATTACTACTACAGATAATGAGATTATTAAAAATACCACTTTAAGTCAATTGGAAATCAATGGTGGACACTCGGCTAATATTTGTTATACACAAAAAGGTTATAATGAAATTTTACAAGAACCTTTAGAAAAAACAATAGAGCGCGCAGAAGGCAATAAAAGAAACCGTCATCATTCTGTATTTGGACATGATACTATTCAGATTTATTTTGAAGGTATTCCTAAGATATTAGCAATGCTAATTAATAATGAGCATGAGTATAATACTTCTGAAAAATCTGGTAGATTTACAACAATGTTTGGAACAGAAAAGGAAAATAAGTTATACAATAAATGGAGAATGATTTTTGAACAAGAGATAAAAAGAGCCTATCCAAATGAGAAGTATTTGACTGATGGGATGATTAGTAAAAAAGCAAAAGAAAATGCTAGATATTTATTATCTGTTTTTATGAGAACAAAGATGAAATATACTACATCATTTAGACAATTAAATTATTTATATGATTTCGCGCAAAAAATGATTGATGAGGAAACCGATAATATTTTAAAATTAGAGTTAAAACCATATTTGGAAGAATTTTGCCAGGTATTGTATTCTACAGGATTTATTACAAATGATATTAGTGATTATCGCAATAGAGAGTTTTCTTTGATTAAAGATGACAATGATTTTGATGAATACTTTGGTAGATGTTATTCTGTGAATTATGATTCAAGTATTCCTGCCTTAGCTGATTTGCAAAGACATAGAACGTTAGATTATTCATTTTCTCTTAAACCTTGTATAGAATTTTTCATTCCTCCAATTATTGAACCTCGAAGAGATTTGGTGGATGAATGGTTAGAAGATATTTCTAGGGTTTCACTATTTCCTCAAGGTTTGATTGTAAATGTTAATGAAACTGGTAAGTATGAAGATTTTATTATGAAACTTTATGAAAGAGTATGTACAGCTCCTCAACTTGAAGTAATGCAAATTACCAAAGAGACACTAAATAGGTATGTAAACGCTCTTTCAACTTCAACTAGTCCGAGTGATGAGAAAATATATGAAGAATTGTTACAATATACACACGGAGCCCGTTGTACATTTCCTGGCTTTGTATGTACAGAACAATGTGATTTTAAACCGGGAAAAATGTTATACAGAAAAATTTAGTTATAAAGCACTTAAATTTTAAAAAGGCGTATTTTTGAGGTGATTAAATTATAGAATTTTTTATCGTTCTATTTAATAAAGAAATCACTAGATAGTTAATCTTAGCGGGATATAATTAAATTAATGATGAAGTGAGGCTTGAAAACTTTTGAAAATTATTCGAAAGTTCTTGCCTTTCTTTTTTATTTTTGTTATACTACTAGCGAGTATTAGAAATACTCCTTGCCTTGAATTAGGCCATATGTCCAAAAGGAGGTGTAGACATGCGTAAATATGAAATTATGTTCATTGTAAGACCAGATTTAGAAGAGAATGCAATTAAAGAAGTAGCAACTAAAATGAGCGAGATGTTAAAAGAAAAATCTGCAAACGTTCTTGAAATGAAAGAGATGGGACAAAGAGATTTAGCTTATGACATTAAGAAATATCATAAAGGTTACTACTATTTAATCGTGTGTGAAGCTGAGAATGATGAAGCAATTCGTGAATTTGATCGTTTATCATTAATCAGTGAAGACATCATTCGTCATTTAATCGTTAAAGTAGATAAGTAGAGGTAAAGATATGAACAAAGTAATTTTAATTGGAAGACTTACAAGGGATCCTGAACTTCGTTATACAAGTTCTAACGTTCCTTCTGCGACTTTTTCTTTAGCTGTAGATAGAACATTTACAAATCAAAATGGAGAAAGAGAAGCAGATTTTATTAATATTGTCGTATGGAGAAAACAGGCAGAAAATGTTAAAAACTATTTAACTAAAGGTAGTCAAGTTGCTATCGATGGTAGAATTCAAACGAGAAGCTATGATGCACAAGATGGTACGAAACGTTATGTAACCGAAGTTGTTGCCGATAATGTACAATTCTTAAGTCGTAGTAATGGTGGAGCATCACAAGATTCGTTAAATGGTGCTAGCAACTATTCTCAACCTGCATTTTCTGATAATGCAACTCCTTATGACTTTTCATCTAGTAGTACATCTACTTCTACAACCGATGTTAGTAGTGATCCATTTAGTGATTTTGGTGCTAATATCGAAATTAATGATGATGAATTACCATTCTAAAAGGAGGGATTATAGTGGCAGAGTTTTACAGAAAAAAGAAAAAAATCTGTTATATGTGTGCTGGTAAAAACGTGAATTACAAAGACGTTGAAATATTAAAGAAATATATCAATGAAAAAGGTAAAATTTTACCAAGACGTGTTACTGGAGCTTGTGCTAAACATCAAAGATATATTGCTGAACAAATTAAGCGCGCAAGAGCAATTGCATTGTTACCATATACAAAGTAAGATGGAAGAAATTTCATCTTTTTTTTTCGAACAAAAATTCTGATATTGACCTGGGGGGGGGGTATTCTT
>CAJUNG010000047.1 GCA_910587725.1 uncultured Bacilli bacterium | reverse complement strand
TATTTTTTGAATTTTTTTCCTTTTGGCTTATATATTTTCTTAATTTTTATCTAAAAAATATTGTATTTTTCAAACAACTTTTTATAAGTTCTTAAATGTCGATATAACCTTTATTTATAAGAGTTTACGACATTTTTATTTTTGAAAGATATTCACATATATTTTTATAATTTCTTATATTTTTGCTTTCAAAAGTAGTAAATTAGTAGTAAAAATTTAGAAATTCTTTAAATTATTAATTGAAAATAATAAAAAATACTACGGAATGCCATAGTATCTAAATATATTTAATGAGCGAGATTAGTGGCGTAGCCACTAAAGGGCTCGCCATAATAAGGTATAGTATTACCCTTATTATGTAGCATGAAGCATGTAGCAATATTGTTTAAATAATATGTCAATTTTGCATTTTACTTAATTCAATTACAATTTTTTCTATATTATTAGATAATTGCTCTAAAGAATCGTATTCTATAATATGATTTGAGATACATTTTAAAGACGAGTTTGGTATAGTACCTTTTTTATAAAAACAATAAATAGGAATATTGTCATCACTTGCCCAACCTAGTTCAATTCCTAGACCTGTAGCACGGTAAGACACTTCAGCAATAAATAAGTCTAGATTAGTATAAAAGTCCCTTGTATGTTTTTTATTTTCACCATTTTTATGTGGAAAAATTAATGTTTCAATTTGCAATCTTTTATTTTGTTCAATGGGTTTATAGTATTCATTTTCATAATCAAATGATTTGGAATGTCCAAAATATATTTTCATCAAAATCGCTCCTTATAAAAGAATTATACCATATTTTTTTAATTTTGTCTTGTATTTAAAAGTAGTAAATTAGTAGTAAAGCAGCGCTAAAGTTTTACATATGTCCTTTAAAATAAAGACCCTTAATCAATAATTTAAGTTTTTCTTATAAATAGTTGCATTTACCTTTGCTATTGACCATTTTAAGGCGATTTTAGAAGAAGTTAGTACAAATGATTATATTTTAGTTTAATGTTTTTATAAAGGTTTCTAAATCTGATAATTTAATGTTTTTAGATAAATTCTCAATAAAGATTTCATTGGAATAATTAAATGCTAGAAATGTAATACCTTTGATAATAATTCTATGTGGTTCAATGTAGTTTAAATTCGTTTTATTAATTTTTCTAATATTACCATTAATAATAGTAGGAGTAGTATTACAAAAACTACATATAAATTCTATTTTGTTCTTTAATTCATTATCAATTTCTAATTCTTTCTTTGTAATAGTTACCATTTTATCTGTCCTCCTTTACTTAAACAATTAAAAAGTACCAACTTCTTTAGAAATTGATACTTATATATTTAAGTCCTAAACTATAAAAGTTCGGACAGATTGCTTACTGGTGCCCGAGAGAGAGAAGTACAACAACTCTTTGGACAAAAGAAATAGTTAGTAATAAACTTAACTAACTATAATATAACATAAATATTGTAATTAATTAATAATCAAAACAGTCTTTTATTGAAATTCTAATTATTATCTTTTCTTTACTAATGTATATCTACTTTTATCAAACATTTGCCATGGTGCAAACTCTTTACCTTCTGTATGTCCTGAAATAGCAAAATTAGTAAATCCATAACTTGCTAAAATATCTTCATTTTTTTCTAATTGTTTGAGAAGATTTCTAATTACACTTAACCAAATAAAATCTGGTATTGCCTGATAATCTTCAGGGATATATGGAGAAAATACATCTGGATTTAAACCTATTGATTTTAAAAACTCTATCCTTTCAATTCTAGTCATTTGATAGTCTGCATTACTAATTTGATATGTTTGATATTGTTTTAAGTTATCAACACTAATTTTTCTTAAATCATACCATGGAATAAAATATCTTTCATGAGTACAAATACTCTTTGAAACTTCTCTTCCATCAAATCCTTTTGACACAGCATCTATTATAACATCTTGGCCTAAATCAACTCCAACTGATATTCCTGCCCATCTCTCATATCTCTCTGATGGTTCGCTAGTTATATTAAATAAAACTAATACTCCAAGTGGATCCTTTTCTTTTACTTTTATTAAAGTATCATAAAAACAGTCGCTTTTCCCTGAATTTTCTATGCCTAAAATAGGAGTTCTTCCTTTTAAAGTATCAACTCTATTTTGATTAAAACTATCTAGTAATTCCTTATTGTTCAGATAATCTTCTTTGTTTTCTACAATAGTTAAATCTTTAATAGGACTTAGTTGTGGAAAAAAATATAATAAATTTAACATATCACTTGTTCTATAATATTCCATCATTTTCTGTTTATCATCTATATTGTTCATACTTAACATAGAGTATCAACTCCTTGAGATAGTATTATACACTACTTGCAATTATTTGAAAATAGCAGAAGGAAAATTTCTGCTATCACACATATAATGATTATGTCATTATACAAGTGTGTTTACTAAATTGACACCATTTAGTATTTAAGGACTACGAATTAGAAAATTTCAATTTAGGAAAGTACAAAAAGACCATACTTTTAACCTCAAGTATTGTACTTCCTTTTTGCACGCCTAGTTTTAAAACAATTAATTTGTTTTAATATGAACTTCTAAATCCTTTAATTTAATACTTTTAGAATAATCATTTACAAATAAAGTATCACTCCCATTGAATATTAAATAATTATTCTTTTTAATTGTTATAATATGTGGACTTACATAAGCAATGCTAGTTCCCTTAATATTAATGATACTTCCTTTTGTAATAATAGGTTTAACACAAGCAAATCTACATATCATTTCAATTCTTTTTAAGACTTCCTTATCAAACTCTAATTCCTTAACAACATCCATACTCTTCACTTCCATTCTCAAATAACAAAAAAACTAGACGGTACTTCTAGTTAATATTTATTACTCTCGAATAAAAAGTTCGAGTATCAATCAAATCTGGTGCGAGTAACAGGACTTGAACCTGCACGTCGAAGACACTAGATTCTAAGTCTAGCGCGTCTGCCAATTCCGCCATACTCGCGTATTAAATGTGGTGGACCCTGAAGGACTCGGACCTTCGACCGATCGGTTATGAGCCGATTGCTCTAACCAACTGAGCTAAGGGTCCATTGCCATTTAATAATACCACATTCATAAATTTTTGACAAGTCCTTTTTTACTATTTTTGCATCATATTTAATAAATTCACTTTGAACATATCCTTTTCTGGATTTGCTTTAGAAATCATAACCCCCTTATAAGTAGAAAGCTCTGCCCTATGTCCTTCTTCTAAAATTCCATCTGGTGTAATATTTGTTAATAAAATAATATTCTTTTCCTCATATACAGTATAATGTAACATAATTTTTCCATGTACTTTTGCAAATAATGCATCTGTAGGAAGTGGAAGTTCATAAGACTTTGTCTTCTCTTTCTTATTTACTGACACTAACTTTCCTAAAAATTTTCCATTTCTTAATTCTGGATAATACTCAAATGTTAATTTCTTATAAGCAAGCATATTATACTTACGAACAGAACGCTCTTTTTTTCGAAAATCATTTTCATTTAAATATTCAAATATATATGATTGTTTCATCATTTTCAACCCCTTTATCCCCCATCTTTATCTTTTCTACCTTCAAGATATGCATATTATACCACTTTTAGTCTTAAAAGTCAAGAAAAAGCGCACATTTGTACACCTTTTCTAACCTCTAATTATCCTCTAAAAGCATATCCTTAAATTCATCATCTTCTAAAGAACTATCATTATTCTCTTTATTTTCTTCATCATTAGAAAGATTAGAATCATCTGCTTTTTCTTCTATCGTATATAAAACACTTAACATTCCATAAGCATCTCTAGTAAAGCTATCATCCGTTAATACGGTAGTTTGACCAAAGCGAACATCTAATGCCTGTACAAAATCTCGAATCATACTTTCTTCTTTAGCGTTTACTCTAAATTGTGAATTCGTTTGAGTAAATGTAAAGTTATCATAATCAATCTTTGATGCAATTACATAATTAAATTGATTATCTACTTCCTCTCCTGCATGAGAGTACACATTTAATAATACATTATGTCCATTTTTTGTATCTTCTACAATAAAGTATTCACTAAAAGACTGTTTTACTGGGTCTGTATCATTGTTATTACGAACTACAGTAAATATTAAACTACGGTAAGCTGTAGTAAGTGAATTAATCGTCTCTTTAGAAAGAATTTCTTCATCGTAAACAAATGGTAAACTCTTTAAGAAATTATTCATCATTGCTGCTCTTGAGTCAAAAGATACTCTTACTTGTTGATATAATTTATTATAAGCATAATCAAAAATCGTATCATTAATTAAAATTTGTTTTACTTCTTTTCCCGTATCTGTTACTCGAACAAGACCTGGAATTTCTCTATAGTTTCCTGCCTCATCTGGTAAAATCATATAAGATATTCCTTTTCCATCAAAGGATTTTACATAAGCGACAACTAATTCAAAAAGTTGTGTTTTTACAGGTTCTTGATAATCTTTTAAGTAAAATTCTTTTAGGTAAAATTCAAAAGCGATTTGTAATTCTTCCTCATCTTCTGTAGAGAAGAACATAAAGCTTGGAACTTCTTTGGTATACATTGTTGCATATCCGATAAAATTATCAGAAACCGTATAAATATAACTATCCGAAGCACTATCATACTGAACGGTTAATCCAGGTAATCGAACATTGATAATGCTTTCATCATTTCCTTCAATCACTTGACTTTTAACATAAGTTAAAACTTCATTTTTAGCATTTTCTTGTAAACCATATGCCTCCATCCAATTGATGAATGTCTGATATTTATTCGTATCACTATTTTCGATAGCAAAAATAGGAAGAAGTGGTTCTGACGGTTTTTGTTTTAAATTCGCAACATATACAGAATATAACTGACGATAATGAAGGTCAGTATAGACGAATTCTCCTTCTTCATCGATATTTTCTCTTAACACAATATCGAAGTCTAAATATTTTTGACCATACTCATCATAGTAAATAATATCGTCTACATTACATTGCATTGCTACCCTACTACTATTACTAATGGCACTTGCATAAGTAACAGTATTTCCAGAAACTACACCAAGAGAAGCAATAGAACTAACTTTACATCCCTTTGGTAAAACAACCTCATAGACATCTTTTTCATCGAACTCTCCGATATCATTACGAGGAAATGAAAATATGAAGTGTGCTGTATCAAGTGTAGATAAGTCATAATTTGGCTTTCCCATAATAATACGATTTTCTTTATATAATTTGTAGATTCCTGCCGAGAAAGATAATGCATCCTTCTTATCATTAAAGTATTTTGCTTTTGAAGGAACAAAACTTGCAAAGCTAATTAAATTTAAGATAAGAAATGTATAAATCATCATTTTTCCTGCTTTTGATTTCAAATTTATTTTTTTCATACCAAATTCCCTCCTTTTCTATTAATCCACTTGTTCTGCTGCATAATCTACAGTAACAATTGGTTTATCATATGTTTTTCCAAGGTCCTCTCCTCGGTAGATAATGGTAAGTGTGTAATCCTTTACACTACCTTTTCCTGTGAGAATTTCTTCAAATAACGAAATTCGATTATTTTTATATTGACTAATATCCATATCATTAAGTCCTAATATTTCAAAATCAGGATGAACGATAATGGTTAAAACAAAGTTTGCATGAACATCTAATTTTGAAGTATCTACAGAAAACTGATATTCTATTTCGCTATTGGGACGAAAAGAACCAGAATTACATACATTAGTACTTGTCACATCACCAGGACAACCATTATGCTTAATTTCAACTTCAAATCGAGCAACCTTTGCCTCAGTCGATGATTGCATGCGAGATATGTATCTAGAATATGTGACAACAGCAGTAAAGATTAACATGACGCCTACATACATAGATAGCCATTTATATAAATTTCTACGGAATCTTCTACTATGGAATAATTCTTTCATTTATATCACCCATTCCTTTCGTCCTTTCTTTTATTTTTTATCTTTGTTTAATTTTTTCATATATTTCTCTTCGACGTGTGTATATTCTTCTAGCATCCACACAGTCTTGATAGATTTCTGTATATTCATTTTTAGCTCTCATACAAATTTGATATGCCTTCATATATTTTTCTTTGGCTAAACTTGCATTTTGATAAGCTTCTAGGTAAACTTCCCTCGTTTGTTGATATGCCTCATATGCTGCTTTCTCACATTCATACTTTAGAATCGCATTTTTATATATCACTCTTGCTTGAAGGAAGATTTCTCTTGTTCTTACGTATCTTTTCTTCGCATACTCATAAGCCCCTCTTGCTTTTTGATAAAATTCTCTAGCATCTAGATAATCCTGTTCGATATCCATCGGTGCTGGATTAACATATAAATCATTTTCTAAAGTCGTGTAATGATGAATCTCTTTTAAGATTTTACCTTGTCTCTTTTTATAATCTAAGAATTCTAAATATTCTTTTTCTTCTTTTTCTAAGATTGGTTTTCCTTGTTTATCTGTACTTACGAAAACACAGGTAAGAACTCCGATAATGAAAATCATTATCATCACAAAGGGACTTTTAAATGCTGCCATAATCTTTCCTGCACCAGGAATTCGTAAAGTGTATTTCCCCACTAAACTACTTACGGACATCATATCATCAGCAGAATGATTCGCATCTCCCTTTGTGACCATCGTCTCTTTGTCTATTTTTACGATTCGATGAGTAACAAAAGAACCATCAACATCTTTAAATGTAACGATATCTCCTTGCCGATAACTAGGTGCATTCTTATCGATGACAATTAAATCTCCCACATGAATGGTTGGTTCCATTGAGCCAGAGACAACTTCTAAAACTGCATATCCACCAATGGTTGTTAAGTCTTGATGAAAAAGGTGAATACAAATAAAGTTATAGACGTTGAAGCTCGCAAGCAACACCAGAAGACATGTAATAATTGTAGTACTTACCTTTCTAATTATTTTCATAATAACCCCTCTTATTCAAATGAACAATAATTTTCTTCGTTTATAAATTCTACACTTACAGATAACTGATACTCATTATTGATATTAGATACCTTACTTCCGATTAATGTATCAATCAAGTTATAATTGATTCCAACCGTATGGTCGATGTCATATTTCTTTTCGTCTACCCATCTCCATAATAAGCTAAACTCTACTCCTTCTCCTGGAGCAACGGAAATTCCATCACCAAATTTGATTTTATGAATTCCATCCTCCAAGTTACTTGTATCTCGATTTAGGATTTTATATTGCTCATTTGCTCCTCCGTAGTAGTAAACATAATTACGATTATCTTTTGGTGTAAAGCGAACCGCATATCCCATATTCAAGCATCCTTCACGAACACAAATTGTTTTATCTTCTCTAAGTGTCATTCCTGTAATCACGATATTATTTGGTGTATTGTTCGTAAATGTCGTTACATAAGAACCACTTGCTCCTGGATAAACAATTTTTTCTTTATCATATTTTTCGAAGTATTCTTTATTATAGAATAAATTAAAGTTAGGTAAATAATATCTTTTCTCTATTTCTGGTTTATCTTCTTCTGTTCCTACTTCCCACTGAGCATATAAAGTCAAGTCGGAATCAAAGTTTTTGAAGATTGTTGTTAATGGATAATTCACTCCACTTCCATCTTTTTCTGTATTATAACCTACTAGTTTATAGTAAACACATGAATTAGAAGCATCTTTATCTACTCGATAAGCTTTATATTTTTCGTCCCCTAAGTAAATAAACTCTTCACTAGATAGTTGATGATGAACTCTAAATTGATACTCTGTAGTTAATTCATTATAGAAACCACCATTCGCATCTAGAATTAAAGTATAAGTAGCAACGACAGAGAAATCAATATCAAAGTTGTTGATTACAACTCCATAAGCAACTCCCGTTACAGTCACTTTACTATTTCCAAGAGCTTTAGCATTTGCTTTAATTGCAATTGCAGAAGTCACCGAATGATTTTCTAATAGAACTTCTAAGATATTTGGATTTTCAACTTGAATATCAATATAGACATCTTGATTCGTAATACCATTCAAGCTTTCTCTAATTCGAATTCCACAAATCTCACCAGAAGCATTTTTTAGTGGTTCTGTAACCAAGTCTCCGGTAAAGAAATTTGTTGGTAAAATAATATTTTTATATCCTGTCTGATTCGTAAAATCAATAATATATGGACCATCTTGATAAACGGTTGACAACTTATAAGCTTTATTCAAGAAATATAATTTAGAATGTGCTTTTTCTTTTGCCTCACGATAAGTAACCGTCAAATCAAAGGATTGATTTAATAAATCGATTCCTCCATCTTTAACATAAATAGTACCTTCTCTTTTTTCTAAAAGATTGCTACAATCATTTCCATTGATATCAGTTAACTGGAATGTTATATCATCAATAGAATAATTAGTAAACTCTTCCCAAAATTCAGTTTTTGTCTCTGGATTATATTTACTTTCATAAATCGTATATAGTAAATCTGTAGGAAGATCTTCTACTGACAAATGAAATGATTTTTCCATTTCAATTTTACGTACTGGTTTATAAATGGTAACATGATAAGTAAGACTTGATTTTCCATCATGGGAAGTAATCGTAATTTCTAATTCGTTCACCCCATCATTTAAGGTTAAGTTTTCTGGGTCTACTTCTTTTCCTGATATCTTATAAGTAATGGTCGTCGTCTCAGGATGTTCTCTACTAGCAATCACTTCTAAAACATCAGTATGATGAGAAACTTCTAAGAAGTAATCAGTTTTCGTTTTATCAAAGTTTTCTATTTGGTAACCATTAGAAAATAGAATCTGTGTTAAGTAACAACTTCCATCATTTTCTCCCGGCTCTCCAACATCTCCAGTTCCATCTCCAGGCGTCTTCGTAGGTGTTGGTGTTTGTGTTGGTGAATTACTTGGATGAGGATTATCGGAAGAAGACGGTTTATCTTGACCTCCAGGTCCAGGTTTTTGAGAGTTGTTTCCTGAAGATGACTTCGTTACGGTAACAGTAAAAGTTGAAGCATATTCCACACCTTGATAAGTAACTGATACAGTAATTGTTGCCGTTCCTACTTTATGACCAAGGATTTTGATTCTTCCTCCTTCTAATACTGCTGTTGCAATACTTTCATCACTAGAAGAGACTTTTACCTCACCAGTTAATCCTTCTAACTGATAAGTAATATATTTTTTATTGCTGTAAGCAAGATTGATTGTTCCGCTCATACTAGATAATCGAATAAATCTTTCCGCATCAGTAATCGTGACATCAACGGATGCCTCATAAGTTTTTCCATTAGCATGTGTTCTTAAATAAATTGTAACCTTTCCTACTGCTTTTGGATTTAGAACCACATATCCATCTTCTACATAACAAGTCGCAATAGACGCATCATTAGTTGAACAAGTAAATTCTCCAGGAACGATGTTTTTATAATGATAACTAATTTTAGGTGATACATCACTTAATGAAAATTCAATTTCTTTAACATCAAAGAACAAGCTTTGATTTAGAATGTTTTCATCTTCATCTGTACCTGGATTAATTTCATAACTACCTTCATTACGAAACAAGCTTCCAATCGTTCCCCAAAACTTAGAAGTACAACTGGTTAAGAGTAGAAGTAATAAAACAATGATAGCAAGATAAATATATTTACGATGATTTGATTTTTCTCGATCACTATTTCCTAGTGTATTTTTCTGAATAGGCTTCTTATCTTTCATTTCTCAAACACCCCCTTTCGATATCGATTTAATTTCCAAATAAACCTACGAATCATTCATAGGCTTATTTGGAAGCTAAATGCTTCCCCTTAATTAGTCAACTTGAGTAGCAGTAATTGTAGCTGTTACAGTAATTGTAGCAGTACCATCAATACCTAAAGTAGTATCGAAAGTATTGTTCGTTTCTTTATCAGCTTCTTCAGTACCTCTCTCAAATGACCATCTCCATAAAACTTTAACAGTAGCTTCTCCACCATTCATGTTGATTGCTTGGTCTGTTACGTTTAATTGAGTCATATCAGTTAACCAATCAGTTCCGTTCAGACTGAATTCAACTGGAATACTACTAGTATTTCCTACTGTATAGTTGATAGAGTATTCAGCATTAACTTCTGAGCTGTTTGCTAACTTAATTGTAAATTCACCTTGAGTACCTGGTGCAATAATATTTTCATCAGTTCCCTTAGCAACATCCTTTTCATCTTGTCCATCTTTAGTATCGTTGATAGTTTTGAATAAATCAAATGTGAAGTTATTATTAGCAGTTACATTCTCATCATTAATAGAAAATGCCCATTTAGCAACTCTAGCAGAATCGCTTCCTTCAAATGTGCTAGTATATCTTGCATAAGTTCCACTAACTGAATAAGCAGTAGCAACAACTGCAGCAACTAGTCCGGTCAATAATGTCATCTTTTTCATATTTTCCACCTCCCCCTTGTGTATAATTCGTGCATAGTACTATGCATAGAAAGCATTACCTTTCTAATCTATGTAAACGCGCTTTTTCGCGGTTTACCAAATCTTAACTTTAGGAAATCTTACCTTATTTCCTATAATGATTAGGTTTTCAACTTTTCTACAGATTAGCAGAAAAATCTTTTTACCAATCGTTTTACTTGTCCTACAATAGATGGCGTTGTTTCCTCTTTAATATCTTCATAAGTTGGTAATGTTGGTTCTGGTCCTTGTGTTACACGACCACATACATCACATTTAAGAATACCTGGAAATAGACCTCCTCCACTTTCTGTTACCGTATCTTGATGATTAGCATTAGGAATGTCAGCAAGTACTTCTCCACAAGATGCGCAACTTCGATGCATAATTGTACAAACATCGTTTGTTCCAATAATTTCTAGATTTTCAACAACATCATGATAATGATCAGTCGTCGCTTCATAAGCACATCCTGGATTAGTACATGGATAAGCATCTTTCTTTACACCATTAATAATTACAACTCTTGCACTGCTGCTAATGTTATGTGGATCCACCTTTTGATTTCCACAAATACAGTTTCGAAACTCGTTTTTAGTGTCAGTATCAACAATATCACCAAAAGCACAAGATTCAGGAGAATTAGATGAACCTTCATGACCACAGTTTACACAAGTTTTTTTTCTAATAATCGTATGTGTATCATCATGATTATCCACATATTCTACTTTTTCATCTCCATATTTATGCTTTCTTGTCTCCTTTTTACCACAACTACAATACCTAGCTTCATCCTCGTCATTAAGCGATTGCCATTCACCATAACTACATGTATGAGATGTTTCTGGTGTTGTCGTTTCCGGTGTTGTTGTTTCCGGTGTTGTTGTTTCCGGTGTTGTTGTTTCCGGTGTTGTTGTTTCCGGTGTTGTTGTTTCCGATGGTTTTGTTGGATCCGTTGGTTTTGTTGGATTTGTCGGTTTTGCCGAGGTTGTTGGTTCTGACGAACCACCAGTTCCTCCTGAACCACCAGTTCCTCCTGAGCCTCCAGAACTTCCTGCAGTTGGTGGTGTTGTTATTCCTGAAGTTGTCTCCTCTAAAGCAGGGCTTGTCTCAACAGGGGCTTCTGTTGGCGCTACACTTGGTGTTGTTTCCATCGCTGAAGTTTCTTCTGGTACTTCTGGCTCTGGTGGAAGAAATCCAGCTTTTGGTGTAGTATTAGATCCCTTTGGTCCAGGAAGTTCAGGAAAGTTTAATTGATTTAATAAATCCTTTGGCTCTCCCAAAAATCCAAATAAACCTTTATTATTATAAAAACCATTATTATTCCAACTATCTTCATCTACATGAAGTCGATTTTTATTTCTGAATAATTCTCTAAATTCTACTGGATAAGTAAAATCTTCAGGAATTTCTCTTACATGTTCTAATTTTTTTCCTTTTGATTCTTCTCTTGTGAAATCTCTACCACAAGTAGAAAAACATGCAGATGTTAAAGTCATACTAAGTAATATAATTGAACCCTGAAATACTTTTGACAATTTCTTATGATTACATTTCAAATTCTTTATCATACTAACAACCTCTTTCTTTTCTTATCCTTCCGGATATCCCTTTTCTGTTTAATTGAGCCATATTATAGCACAGGTTTTTCAAAAAGTCAATACTTTTTTAAATTTTTTTTAACAAATGTTTCAGGAAGTTAATTGCAAAAGTAAATGCAACCCTAAAAACTATATGGAGTTGCATTTAGTTAGTAAAAATTAAAGATTGCATTTAAATAGACAAA
>CAJUNG010000046.1 GCA_910587725.1 uncultured Bacilli bacterium | reverse complement strand
TACAATTTTTCAAGAAATTCACAAAAAACACTTGTAAAAGCTTAGAAAGTCACTTGATTACGGATTTTTCAACTTGAAACAAAGTTTTTCCCAAATTATACAAAAAGTTGACAATCAAAAAAACATATTTATTTCACCAATTAACTTCTTTTACGGTAAAAAATTTAAAAAAAGAGAGTTTTAAGCACCATTTTCTTGCTTTAAAAACTCTCTTAAAATTTTTGTCAATGCCCGCTTTTCAATACGAGAAACATAACTTCTAGAGATATGAAGTCGTGTTGCAATCTCTTTTTGCGTCTCCTCCTCCTTATCTCCAAGTCCATAACGACATTCTAAAATTTCCCTTTCTCTCGAATTTAATATTCCTAAATATTTTCGTAATAAAGAAATATTATCTTTTTTATCAATATCCTCTAAAAAATCCGGTTTAGGTGACTTTAAAAGATCTAATATGGATATCTCATTTCCATCTTTATCAAATCCGACCGACTCATTCAAGGAAATATTTTTATTATTCTTATTATTCGCTCGAAAATACATTAAAATCTCATTTTGAATACATTTCGCACAGTAAGTAGTGAGACGGTTCCCTTTGGATTTTTGAAACGTATCTACACCCTTAATCAAACCAATCGTACCAATACTAATTAAATCATCTTGCTCTTTTACTTTAGAATCAAATTTCTTCACGATATGAGCAACAAGTCTTAAATTATGCTCAATTAATATTCCCCTTGCTTCTTCATCTCCAGAAAAAAACAAATTCAAATATTTTTCTTCCTCTTCTTTACTAAGTGGTTCAGGAAACACATTGTTAGAATAACTCGCCGTAAAAATCGAAATTTCCCGTAACATTTTCAACAGTTTAAAAAACATACTACTTCCATTCCTTCCTAGTTAAATATATGTAAAATAAACAGGAAAATGCCTTCATCTACAGGTCACGCAAATATCTTATTTTCATCATTTTCTTCAGGTACAATATTTCAAAAAAGGAGACAAGATATTATGGTAACCGTAAATATTGTAGAATTATTAAGGAAAAAAGGGAAATCCAAATATTGGTTATGTCAAAAAATGAACTTAACTTCTAGAAATTTAAATCGAATTATTCGAGGAGAAACCACCTCTATCTCATTTAAATACATGGAAGAATTTTGCGAAAATTTAGACTGCACACCAGGAGAACTATTTCAAATCGAACAACAAGAAAAAACTAGCACGCGCTAGTTTTTATTCTGTTCTAAGAGATTCTACCGGATCTTTTCGAGAGGCAACTCGAGCAGGTATCGCTCCACCAATTAAAGTCAGTAAAACACTAATGATAATTAGAATGATGGCGTGTGTTGGATTCATTCTAGCGACATTATCTAAATCCGTAAAATCTTTTAAGAGGATATTTGTTGGAATAATTAAAAGTCGAGCAATAATAATTCCAATTGCACCAGATAACGTACCAATAATAAATGTTTCGGCGTTAAATACGCGAGAAATATCTTTTTTTCTTGCTCCTAAACTACGTAACACACCAATTTCCTTTGTCCGTTCAAGAACAGAAATATAAGTAATAATTCCAATCATAATTGAACTTACAATCAAAGAAATCGCAGAAAATGCAACAAGAACAATCGTAATTGCATCCATAATTGATCCAGATAAAGAAGAAATCATCTCTCCCATATCGGTATACAATATCTTATCTTCTTCCTCTAACCCTTCATTATATTGATCGAGTGCATCTAAAATATTTTCTTTTGCATCAAAATCTTTAGGAAAAATCTGAATTGCAACAGGGACACTATTTTCACCTAAGTAAGCAAGAATCCCCGATTTTACCTTTTTACCAGCTTCACCAGATTCAAATTCTTCTCCCGTCAATACATTGTATTTTACATCTCTTTGTTTTTTTACAATTTCTGATTGACTATTTTTTTCAATCACATAATCGAGTAATTTCTCAGTCACCGTTAACCCAGAAGAATTTTCATAAAGCATATTATCTTCTTTACATCTAGCAATACCAACAACCTTCAACGTAAGAGAGTCTTCT
The DNA here is from genome assembly GCA_910587725.1 of uncultured Bacilli bacterium. Classification (GTDB taxonomy): domain Bacteria; phylum Bacillota_I; class Bacilli_A; order RF39; family UBA660; genus MGBC162581. The sequence continues at coordinate 10,821 of CAJUNG010000046.1, read as the reverse complement.
GCTTGATACATTTTCTTAAAGTCAGTATTCACAGTAAAATAATCTCCTAGTTTTTGATAATAGTCATCATTAAAGATTACTTTCAATTCTCGACCTAATAAATCATCAAAACTAATCTTCTCTTTTTCTGAATCTAATCCAAGGGCGTCAATAACATCGGCAGGAATATTATTCGTGCTGTCAATGAGTAATAAAATATCTTCCTTTTCAACTGCTTTTCTTCCGGCTAAAATATCAAAGTTCTCATCGACGATTCCTCCTTCGTTAGAACCATCTAACTTTTTAGGAATCGAAGTAAAGGAAAGATTTGCTGTATCGATTAATTTATATTTTCCTTCGATAAGACCAACAAGATTAAATGCTGCCATCCGCGTATAAGAAACACCAGAAACATCTTCATTACTTAAGTTTTCAATAAAATCTACGTATTCTTTTGTAATCTGATTGGTATGACTCATCATCTCTTCCATCATTTTATGTGGATAAACAATTCGCTCACTTGGATATTCTTCCCTTTCACTTTTTGCACCAGTCATCTGTTTCATTGCATCTTCCGATAACTCCATCGCTTGCTCACTAATGATAATTGGCATATTCGATAAAGTATCTTTTTCAAACTTTTGAATTTGAATATCAAAACCATTCGATAAAGATAAAATAAGGGCAATTCCAATGATTCCAATACTAGAAGCAAAAGCTGTTAAAAACGTTCTTCCCTTTTTTGTTCGAATATTATTAAATGATAACTTCAATGCGGTAAGAAAACTCATCGCCGTCTTCCTAATCTCAAAAGTATTTTTCCTTTTTTCTTTTTCTTCAATCGGATGAGTATCATTAATAATTTCTCCGTCTTTAAATTCGACAATACGAGAAGCATAATCTTTAGCAAGCTCTGGATTATGAGTGACCATAATCACTAACTTTTCTTTAGCAATCTCTTTAATTAGTTCCATAATGGAAACACTCGTTTCAGAGTCGAGCGCTCCGGTTGGTTCATCCGCCAAAATAATATCTGGATTATTCGCTAACGCCCGAGCAATGGCAACTCTTTGCATCTGTCCTCCAGAAAGTTGATTAGGTTTTTTATGCGCATGATCTTTCAATCCAACTTTTTCTAAAACCTCTAATGCCTTTTCTCTTCTTGCTTTATGGGAAACTCCACTAAGCGTCATTCCTAACTCTACATTCGCAAGTACACTAATATGTCCAATTAAATTATAACTTTGAAAAATAAAACCAATACAATTATTTCGGTAACTATCCCACATTTTATCTTTAAACTTCTTCGTCGATTTTCCATTAATAATCAAGTCTCCAGAATCATAACGGTCAAGTCCACCAATAATATTTAAAAACGTCGTCTTCCCTGAACCAGAAGGTCCTAAAATTGCTACAAACTCTTTCTCTCGAAAAGATAGACTAACATCTTTTAACGCATGTTGGACAAAGTCTCCTGTTTGATAACTCTTTTTGATATGTTTGACTTCAAGCATTTTATCACGCATCCTTTCATTACACTCCAAACATCATTTTAACAGAATTTAAGTGAATACACAAACATTATTTTCCATTTACTCTTTTCCGTTTTTTACTGCCCGAATAATTTTTTGCCACATCTTATCCGTAGAATAATTTAAAATTCCTATCTTATATACTTTTAAGCCTCGTTGGACAAAGAAGTAATTCAAAAGAAGCAAAAGACCAATCGAAATCAGAGAATCTACGATGGTAATTTGTCCGGTCAATAGTAAAGCGGGAGAAAGTAAACAAGAAAGAAAAGGAAGATAAGATAAAACTCGAATAAAAATACTTCCCGAGAACATAGAAGACATAATCGATAAATAATAACCCGTCATACAAATAAACATAATTGGTGCCTGGATTTGATTAAAGTCCTCCATACTAACGGTCATACTTGCTAAAATTCCTGCCAAAAGAGAATACGCAAGAAAAGAAAGAACAAAAAGAATTAATGCAATCGGAACAAAATAATATAATTTGTCTAGTATTCCACGATTCATTAAGGTAGAGAAAAAATCTCCTATTCCTGATGAAGAAGCAAAAGAGAAATTTCCCCCACCAAGAACAATCCGAACAATAAAGGCAATAAGGGCATAAACAAGTAACAAAAAGGCTTGAAATAAAACAAAAATATTGCCCGCTGCTACTTTAGAGAAAAAATGGGTTTTAGGAGAAACACTAGAAATAATAATCTCCATACTACGACTAGATTTTTCTTCATTAATTTCTGTTCCAATCATTTGTACAAGAAAAACCACCAAAATGAAGAATGGTAAAATCAATGTCGGAAAAACTACACTTAAAACCGTTTTCGATATTTCTTCCTCACTTGTCTTCTCATTATCTAAAAGTATTCTTTCAACTTCAATATTAGAAGTAATATGATGATATTCTTCGATATCGATATCAGTTGAATTAATCGCAACCTCCATCTTTGTCGCATTTAAACTTTGTACAATTAACTGATATAAGGAAGTATCTAGATAAGCATCACTCACTACACTTGCCTTTAAATAAGAAATGGATGGTTCAATAAAAATCAAAATTTTATCCGTTCCTTTGATTTCTTCTTTTAATGTATCGATAGAGTCCATTGTTGAAGTTATCGATAAAGAAAAACCAAAATCAAAGGAAGTATTCGCAAGTTCTAATTTCTCTTTAAAAATAGGAAAAGATTTTTCTGTAGTATCCATCACAATAATTTCTTTTGTGTTTTGAAAATCTCCACCAAAATAAGCAACAATTTTATCTGCATTAAAAATCCCGACAAGGAGCAACAATAATACGACATTAGCAACAAGAAACCACTTATTTTTTATTTTCTTTTTTAAGCTTTCTCCGACTAAAAACCAAAACTTACTTCTCATAATACTTCACCTACTTTATCAATAAATATTTCATTTAAGCTCGCTTCCTCTACAACAAATTTTCTAATATCTCGCTTTTTCACTACTTGGAAAACTGCAGGAACAATCTGTTCATTTTTAACCCTAACAAGAATTTCTCCACCTACGGTAATTACTTCTAAAACGCCATCAATCTTTTGAATATCTTCAACCTTCACATCTCCACGAATAAATATATTCATCTTTTCATACGCTTTTTTAATTTCTTTCAGGTCTCCGGAAAGAACAACGTTTCCTTTAACTAAAATCACCAATTTTTCACAAAATTCTTCAATGTGTTCCATTTGATGGGAAGAAAAAATAATCATACACCCTCGCTTTTTCAAGTCGTAGATAACTTCTTTAAACTGTTTGACATTAATCGGATCTAACCCAGTAAAAGGTTCATCTAAAATTAAAAGTTTTGGTTCATGAATAATCGAAGAAATAAATTGAATCTTTTGTTGATTTCCTTTAGATAATTCTTTAATTTTCCTCCTTTTATCATTAAGAAGACCAAACTTTAAAAGATACTCATCTAATCGTTTTAAAATGATTTCTTCTTTCATTCCTTTTAATTTTCCATAATAAAGAATCTGTTCTTCTACAGTAAGTTTAGTAAGAAGACTTCTCTCTTCTGGCAAATAACCTAAGCTCTCCATCACGGAATAATCAATTTTTTTTCCATTTAAGGTTACTTTACCACTAGTTGGTTCAAGAAGGGACAAAATCATTCGAAAAGTTGTCGTCTTTCCCGCTCCATTTGCTCCTAAAAGTCCAAATATCTCTCCCTCTTTTAATGAAAAGCTAAGTTGATTTACAGCACAAATTTCTCCATAGTATTTTGTAATGTGATCTACTTTTAACATAACGTACTACTCCTTACTTCTAATAAATCTATTATAATCTAGATTTTGGTATTTTGCAACTGATGGGGATATCTCGTAAAGATGTCAGAATTTTCCCCTCTATTATTATTATTTGCAAAAATTTCCAAAATTCCTCAAAAAAATACAATTTTTTTTTAAAATTCAGATAATTCCATTAAAATCCTTTAAAATCAACACAAAGATAAAAATTAAAGCAAATTTATTACGAATTAACTACTTACTATAAAAGCTGGTTAATTTTAGGTGGATGATAATAATTTGTAAAAAAAATTCAAATCTATGTTATACTATCAAACAAAGAAGGGAGATGATGAGATAATGAAGGATATTAACAAAATTGAATTAAAGAAAAAGAAATATATAATTTTTGACATGGATGGTACATTAATCGATTCTATCGGCGTATGGAACCAAACTTATCAAAAACTAATCGAAGATTATGGAAACCAAACAATCAATTTAGAAGAAATTCAAAAAGAAAGAGATGCATTTCTTCATAATCATCAAAATGGAGATATATATTTAGCATATTGCACATACTTAATCAAAAAATATCATCTCCGTATTCAAAGCGCAGAGGAATTATTAAAAATATGTTGGGAAAAATCGGGAGAATTTTTTGAAAAAGAAATGGATTTTAAGGAAAATGTTGTACAACTAATATTAAGATTGAAAAGTCTTGGATTTACTCTTGCTTTAGCAACCATGACTACTCAGTTTCAATTAGATATTTATTCCAAAAAGAATAAGAGAATGCGAGAACAAATGGATATTTTGGAAGTTTTTGATTTGGTGACTAGAAAAGAAGATGTAGTCAATAAGAAGCCAAATCCAGAAATATATAGGAAAATTATGCAACATTATCATTCTACTCCAAGCGAATGTCTAACATTTGAAGATTCTTATACAGGGGTTTTAGCAAGTAGAAATGCTGGTATAGAATGCGTAAATATTTATGACCAATATGCAGATATAGATAGAGAAAAAATAAGGGAAATTACGGATTATAGCATTAAAAATTATAAAGAATTCTTAAATTTGGTAAACAAAACATTTCCAGAAGAAACCGAAAGAGTATTAAGAAAAACACTAAACTAAAAGGAGTAGTCATAGAAATTAAAATGCTTCTTCTTAAATAAAAGAGACAAAATCATGATTTTGCCTCTTTTAAATTAGGAAGATAACGAATTCGATAATCGTATCCTTTTTTGATATTTTCAATTTCTAATTCATAAATTGTTCTTTTAAGATAACTAGAAACTACTGCCTCTAAAACATACATCACTTCATCCATCGTTTTCGAAGCATTCAATAAAACTTGATATTGGTGCGTATCGACTAAAACAATCTGTCCTAAGGTATGATAATGTTCCTCTAATAAAGACAAAGTATTTCTAGCCTCCTCATAAGTTTCATAACAAGAATCAAAGGAGAATTCTTCTACTCGTTGTTCTTCACAAAAGGAAATTTCTGAAAATAAATAACCTTCTTTTTTTAACTCTTCTAAGTAAGAGATACGATTTTCTTCCGTTAAAAACAACATCCGAACATTCTTAGTCTCTTTTCGAATAATTTCTCGTGGATGAATTTGTACTGTAATTTTCATCTCTTCTGTATCCACTTCTGTTTTTTCTTTGACCAACATAGCATCTTCTAAACTATCGTACTCTTCCCCAGATAAAATTTCTTCCTTCAAATCCTTACTCGCATTTCGAAATTTTAATACTTGTCCCTGTTTTCCTTGAAGCTCTAATGCAAGGACAGCATCTTCTGAACTGTCGTAAATCCTATCCATAAAGTCTTCTACTTCAGTTAAAGCATCTCTAGAAGCAGAAAAGTTTTTTAAATTTTTAGTACGGGCAAACCACTCCTTTGGAAAATTAATATGTCTCTGTCTTACTGCATTCATTCATCTAACACCTCTTTCTACTCTCTACTAATGATTATAAAAAAAAGTTTTGTCGAAAGAGGTCGAAAAAGAGGAAATAAAAAAGAAAAAAGCCACTAGGGCTTACTTAGAAGAAGTCGAAAGACTTCCCTCATCATCACTTACAGAGTCATTAACTCTTTCAGGATAAAGTTTTCTTTCTAGGTAATGAAAATAGTTTTTCACTATCGCAAGATTAGACATACTTATTTTTTCATTGATTTCTTTATTGATTGCAAGTATAGCTTCATCACTATAACGGAAATCATCCACGATGTAATGAATGCGAGAAGACTCGGCATCATAATAGGCGTAAGAACTTTGCCAAGAACCATCAGTAAATACGGCAATATTGCTATAGTCTTTACTAAATAAATCTTCTCCCATATAAAGTCTAGGGTCATATTCTAAGTTAAAAAGATTGGCTAAAGTCGGTAAAATATTCATATAGGTTGTATATTCTTTTCTTTCTTCACGTTCAAGACTAGAATCATAAATCACAAAAGGCGTTTTCTCAATTTCTTGATTTTGCTCTAAATCATAATCAAACATCTTTTGTAATTCACTAGTTTTAATCCCATAAGGATAATGGTCTCCAAACATTACAATCGTCGTATCCTCTAAAATACCATCTTCTTCTAATAATTCAAGTAATCTTTCTAATGCTAAATCCAACTCCACCATCTTAGACAAATATCGTTTAACAGAAATCGAAACATCTAAATCTTGAAACCGGTCTAAATATTTATCCCCATAAGTAGAACTCACTCCATATGGTTGATGTGTAGTAACTGTAGTTAAAAGTGCCATAAATTTCTCATCTGTATTCAGTCTTCGATAAGCCTCCTCCACAAGAGAAACATCACTTGGCCATTCTTTATATACATTTTCATAAGGAATTTCTAACTCATCAACACCAAAGTAAGTGCTTCCTAAGTTTTTATGAATCGTGTTACGATAATAATATTGTTCTGTATAATTATGATAAGAAGACACTTGATAACCCTGGTTTTCAAACAAATGGAATAAACTTTCAAAATAGGTATTATTCTTATAAACATTAGCACTACAAACGTTATTAATGGTATAAAGACTAGTTAATGCACTAAATTCATTATTTCCTGTTGCACAGTTATTTCTTGGAGAATAATGGTTAGAAAAGGAAATCCCATCATGATAAATTTTATATAATGTAGGAAAATATTCTTCGTTCACCATCATCGGATTCACTGATTCTAACATAATTAAAATCAAGTTCTTATCTTCTAAACGACCGGTATATTCGTTAGTTTCTGTTACATTTCTAGAAAAGAAATATCGATTAAGAGAATTCATTGTACTATCCGTTTCATTTTCAATAATTTCTAAAATTTTCTCATCATCGATTTCTCTTTTAGAAAAATCATCCTGACTCTCGTCTCTAGTTTCAGATAAGTCACTAGCTTGTCCTAATAATTTACTTTTAACATCTAATATTCCAAACATACTAATCCCAAATTGATTAACAGCAACATTAGGTAAAGCGGGATTGTTAAATAATGTCGTATTTTTTACATATTGAAACTTATTCTGCATAAATTCTAAACTTAATGTTGGAAGATAAAGAACGGCAAGAACAAAAAGCAAAACTAAAGTTGGTTTGAGTGCATATTTCTTAGGTTCGTGTTTAACAAATAAGGTGTAGAAAATAACGAATAGCATAGGAAGACACAATAGATAATAATTTGCTTTAAAACTATGTAAGTAATCCATAATATAACTAGTTACTTTACCTAATTGACTAGAAGTATTTAGGGACATATAATTTCCAAGAAAGTTATTGAATCCAAGTTGCGCTAAGGAATAAATACCAATCAATAAAGTAAAGAAAATAATGACACTTTTTCTAACTTTCGAAGAAGGAATCTGTTCAACCAACGAAAAAAACAAAACAGAAACAAAAGAAGAACTAATGAAAATACGAAGAAGGGTATAATTCCATTCTAAGGTTCCCGTTAAAGCTTTAAACAGTAATTCAATCGTAAGTAAATATAGAATAAAAATTACACAATCATAAGTAAATATTTTTAGAAATTTTGCTTGCACATTAGAAAAAGAAAAAATCTCTTTCCAATTTTTCTTTTTAAATTTTTCAATTTTTTCTCTAACTCTTGATATAATCAAATTTTTAACATTTTTCATACTTCAAACACCAACATCTATTATAATATATTTTAAAAATTAGTAAAGCTTTTTTTACATTTCCCATAATTTTTGACATTTCAAATTTTACCAACATCAGAAAAACAAAAGGAAAATAAAAAAGTAAAAAGCTTTCAAAAAAAAAGACTTTGTGGTCTTCTCTAATTCAATCAACTAAAAATTACGATTTCTCAAAAATACCGGAATATCATCGTCGTCCCCGTCATCATCATCATCCTCGAAACTATCCATGATTTCGATATCGCGAGGAGTTGTCCTACGAGCATTTTGTACATTATTATAGCTTGTTGTTGCTACTGCTTGCTCAGATTCTTGTTGTTTTTTCTTATCGAATCCAGTAGCAATGACGGTAACAATAACTTCATCCGTTAAGTTTTCATTAATTACAGAACCAAAAATCGTATTAATATCTGTATTTGCTGCAGCTCTTACAACCTCTGCTGCTTGCTCGGCTTCAAAAAGAGTTAAGTTTACTCCACCTGTAATATTGATTATCGCATCAGTTGCCCCAGAAATACTAGTTTCTAAAAGTGGAGAAGCAACTGCTTGGCGTGCAGCTTCACTTGCTCTATCCTCACCCATTCCAATACCAATACCAATAATGGCATTTCCACTTTTTTCCATTACTGCTTTTACATCGGCAAAGTCAAGGTTAACTAGTCCCACAACAGCAATTAAGTCAGAAATAGACTGAACACCACGTCTTAAAACATTATCAACTTCTTTAAATGCATCTAACATCGGTGTAGTTTTATCAATAATTTCTCTCAAACGGTCATTAGGAATCACAATCAACGTATCGACATGTTTTTTTAATTCATCGATTCCAGCAAGAGCATTTTCCATTCTCTTTCGACCTTCAAATCCAAATGGCTTAGTAACGATTGCAACGGTTAATGCACCAAGTCCTTGAGCAACTTCAGCAATCACGGGAGCAGCTCCTGTTCCGGTACCTCCACCCATTCCACAGGTAATAAAGACCATATCGGCACCACTTAAAGCATCTTCAATTTCCTTTTTACTCTCAACGGCTGCTTCTCTACCAATTTCAGGTTTTGCTCCTGCACCAAGTCCATCAGTCAAACTTTCTCCGATTTGAATTTTCACTTCTGCTTTTGAGTTATTTAATACTTGCAAATCTGTATTAGCGGCAATAAATTCTACCCCTTTAACACCAGACTCTATCATTCGGTTGACGGCATTTCCTCCGCCTCCACCAACACCGATTACTTTAATTTTTGCAAGTTGATCTACTTCAATTCCACCAAACATATTAATCCTCCTTGTTACCTGTGAAATAGTTAATAATTCCACTGATTCCTACTTCATTTGTTGTTTTACTTCTTTTCTTTAAAGTTCCCTCTAACAGCTCTTCTGGAATCATCGTCGTTTCTCTATTTTGAAGTTCGCTTCGCTTAGAAAAACATTGAATAAAACCAAAACAAGATGAATAAGAATTACTTCTAACCCCCAATAAAGAGGTATTTAAAAGAACAGCACTCCGCCCAAATACGTTTTCAAGCGTATACTCGAATCCTGCTATCTCGCTGATTCCTCCTGTAACTATTATATAACGAATTTCTCGATTTGTTAATAGGTTAATTTGTTTTTTTGAAAGAGTTAAGATTTCATGAATTCGAGATTCTACAATTTCAGAAAGTTTTAACTGATTAATTGATAAAATATTTCCGCTTCTATCTTGGATATGAACGATTTCATTAACATCTGCATATCTCGTATTACTAACAGCAAAAGTCTCTTTTAAATACCGACATTTCTTCTTTTCTAAGTTATAAGCAAAAGAAATATCTTTATCAATCCATTTAGAACCAACATCTAACCGATCAGCTTTAATTAATATCCCTTTATTAAAAATGCCAATTTCCGTTTTATCATAACCAATATTAATTACTGCTGCAGCATCTTTTCTTAAGTTTTTTCCCTCTCCCTGAAAAAAATCTCCCACCAAGGAAAAATCAACATCGACAAGTTCAATACCTAAGCGCTTGAATAAGTGAAAAAAGGGACGAGCAGCAACTTTAGTAATGGTTGCAGTAACTGCTCTTACTCTCATCTTCTCACCAGTCATCCCAAGAACATCTTTTAAGTTTTCTGAGTCATCGACCTGGTAAAAAATTGGATTTATGCTCACTAAAATTCTCTCATCATCTTGCTTACTAACCGCTGCTTGTAAAACTCTAGTAATTTCTTCTTCGCCAATTTCTTCTTCACCAAGAGAAATTTCCCCTGTCACCATTCCGAATTCGGCCGTATCGCTAGGAAGAACTAATAAAAGTTCTTTGATGGGAACACCCAAATCATTTTCAACAGAAGTAATGGCCTTTTTAACTGATAACAATGCGGCATCTTCATCCGTAATAATTCCTCTTTTAATTCCCTTTGATTTTATGATAAAACGAGAGAGGATGACGAACTTTTCCCCATGCTCTTCTGCTACTACTAATTTGGTAGAATGACTACCAATATCACAACAAGCATATATCTTTCTCATTCTATCCCTCACTATTCTTAATTCATTATACTATAGTTTGAAAAGAAAAACAAGATAGGAATTCAACTCTAACTGCCTATCTTTTTCACTAATTTTATCATCAATTAAGTAGAAAACGTCTTCATTTTAGAATCTCTTCTACTTCCTCTTCAGTTAAATCACAAATCCTAGCGATTTCTAAGGTTTCCATTCCATGATTATGCATCGATTGAACAATCTGAACCTCTTTCATTTTACTTCCTTTAACGCATCCCTCTTCTCGTCCTTGAGTTAGTCCCTCTTCACGTCCACGTTCTAAATACTCTTGATTTTCACATCGTTTAAACGTCGCTTGTCCTTCTTCACTGTTGTACCATTCAACAAGTTCATCATATACAAAAAAGT
>CAJUNG010000045.1 GCA_910587725.1 uncultured Bacilli bacterium | reverse complement strand
AAAGGACCCCGATGGAAGTTCAAGATATCGTACGAGTTGGTATGGAGACTTGGCGTACTTCGTCGACCCTGTTGACCCTTGGTTCGCACGCGGTGGGCATTGGTACCTCGGTGTCGGCTCCGGCGTCTTTGCGTTCGACGACATTAGTGGTGGAGTGTCTGCGTACATTTCCTTCCGTGTCGTTCTTGCCCCGTAGCACGAAGTGCTAATTCCCTTAAAACGTAAACTTAGTATAAGAAGAAAAATGAGAAATATCGAAAGACAATAATATAAGACCTCCTCGCTTTCTCTCCCTTTTTTAGAGAAAGCGAGGGCCACATAAAATTTAAGGCATTTGTAGTTTTCAATATAGATGTAGTACAAATGTAGGAATTTGATTGCAAAATGTAGTTCCCTTTTTGGCGAACTTCGTCAACCCTGTTAATCCTTGGTTCGAACGCGGTGGGAATTGGAACAACGGTGTCGAATCCGGCGTCTTTGCGTTCAACAACAATAGTGGTGGAGTGAATACGAACATTTCCTTCCGTGTCGTTCTTGCCCCGAGACTACAACGATTAAGCGAATCTTGCTTCACTATAACAAAATTTACGGATATTGTAATAGTGTTCGTCGTAGAAATCAAATTCCTCTTTGAAATTCTTCAAAGAAAAACATAAACAGTAACACCTGATTAGTAAATCAATGAATACCAGATGTTACGCCCTCGGCAGTGCAATTTTGTACTGCCTTTAAAAATAAAAAGAAGAGATGAAAATGGACCTAGAATAAAAAGGGGTATCCATGAGTAGTAAAATTTATAATAAGTATTTAGAATTAAAATCACAAGATAGTAAAAAATTATATTTATTTCATACGGGAAAATTCTATATTTTTCTTGCCGATGATGTAGAAGCCATAAATCAGTACGTTGTCTTAAGAAAAATAAAATTCACAAAATCCATAGATAAATGTGGATTTCCCGATAACAGTCTACAAGACTATATGCGCGTATTTAAAAATCATCAATTAAACATTGAAATTATAGAATCTGATACCATTGATGAAGTAAATCTTCCTAAGGCCATAGAAGAAAAGATACATCAATGGGAAAAAATAAAAGCAATTTTAAAAAGTGTGGAAATAGAAAAAATTACCCCACTAGAAGCAATGGATGTTTTAAGTCATTTAATGAGGTGCTTAGATGATGAAAGAAGTTGATGATTTAATCATTTATAAACAATATATCGAGCTAATTTATTATACAGAACAGATTACCGAAAAATATCCAAAATCAGAAAAGCTCGCTTTAGTAACGACAATTAAAACAACCACATATAACGGAATTAAAAATATTATTGACGCTTATAAATCCTATGAAAAACAAGAAAAAATTCATCACTTAAACCAATTGGATACAAATCTCAAATTCCTAAAAGTATTAATCCGCATTTCTTATAAAAGAAGATAAATCAGTAATAAAAATTATACCGCATGGGCGAAGAAACTTACCAATCTTTCCAATCTTTTAGGAGGATGGATGAAAGCATGCCGCACACGTTAAGAAATGTTTTTCAAGACCGCCTTACCTATATTAAATTATATGAGGCCCACTTAAGAGCAGCTAAGAATAAAGGAAAAAGAAGAGATATAATTCACTTTGAAATGGATTTAGAAACCAATTTAATGAATCTTTACCGTAATATTCAAAATAAAACTTATCAAAGAGGTAACTATCATGTATTTACAGTAAGAGAACCAAAAGTAAGAGTCATCCAATCCTTACCTTACATCGATAGAATTGTCCATCAATGGTATGTAGAAGAATTTATCTTACCCTTTTTTGTCCCTAAATTCATTCAAGATAGTTATGCCTGTATCAAAAATAGAGGTACCCATAAAGCTGTAGAAAAATTGCAAATTTATATGAGAAAGATGAAAAGAATACATGGAACTTACTATATCTTAAAATGTGATATTAAAAAATATTTTTATACCATTCATAAAGATACACTATTTGCTATCTTAAAAAGAAATATAGGTGATAGAGACTTACTCGACTTTACTAAAGTTTTAGTTTATGATGGTGAAGGAGAAGTGGGAATTCCTATTGGAACTATACATCGCAATATTTTGCCAATATTTATTTAAATGAATTAGACCACTATATCAAAGAAAAACTACATATAAAATTCTATGTTCGCTATATGGATGATTTTATTTTATTAGTGGAAACAAAAGAAGAAGCTAAAGAGAAAAAAAGACAAATTGAAAAATATTTAAGAGAGAATTTAAAATTGGAACTTAATCACAAAAGTAATTATTATCCTTCTGCTTTAGGGGTTGACTTTTGTGGGTACAGGATTTATGAAACTCATCGCTTATTAAGAAAAAGGAGTAAACAAAAAATTAACCGATTAATCAAGGAGGCAAATATCACATATCTTCAAGGAAAAGAAGATAGTAAAGAAATTCAACTACGATATAATTCTTGGAAAGCTCATGCTAAACATGCAAATAGTCATCACTTAATAGAAAAATATAGTGATAAGTTTTTAAATCCTAATATTCTAAAATAATCATAGTGTGTAAAAGCAGTCAGGAAACTTTGGGATGGATTAAATTCAAGCGTTAGCAGATTTGATAATCCTTTTGATAGATATTGTACCTCACCATAACTTACTCCTCCCATTTTAACAGGAAAGATTAGCGGAAAAAAGAAATGAATGATGAGATAAAGACAAAGCGTTGACTTTTAACTAGAGTTTTTGTAGAATTGACGTTGAAAGATTTAAAAATGACTATAAATTCATTTTTAAAGGAGGTATGAATATCGCATGAGTGAAGCCCAGGAACAAGAACTAAAAAAGTGGCAAAAAAACATAATTGGAATTTAAAAAGGTTAAAAAAATATGCAGATATGGTCAATGGAGATGTAAAAAAAGCAACCAAAATTTATCTTTTAAAGCAAAACTATAAGACTGCTATTGATACAAATCCGCAATTGGAGAAAGTATTGACTGAACTCCAACTTAGTGAAGAAGAAGCAATTCAAATTTTTTCGGAGTATCCGGCAGCAAAATCAATTGTATTAAGCGACAGTGATAAAAAAAGAAAAGATTTAAACACCTTTTGTATGAGATATTCCATAGATAGACAAATCATGTACGAAACCTATCGGATTAGCTATATATATCAAAAAAACTTAACTGATGCATTAAATCTCATTAAGACAAAAAAGTGGAGCAAAAAGCAAAGGCTAGCTAGTAGCCTTCTTTGTGAAAAATATGGGAATGGTATAGAAGAATACATAATAATGCAATCTCTGGAGGGACGTGAAACTATAGAAAGAGAATTAAAACAAAATATTTGCTCTTTAGAAGAGGCAATAGCCAAAACGATAATAGAAGAAAACAAATCAAATTTAGCCCCATCTTATTTAGAAGAGATATTTTATTTAATCGCGATAAAGATTAAGGCCCAAGAATATATTTCCTATGAAGAATTAGAAAAACTAATCGAAAAACATGTGCAATACTATTTGCTTACAGGGGAGGAAAAAGAAAAAACCAAAACTAGTTTAGATAGATATTTAGAGTATCTTTATCAATATCAATTATGTGATTTAGCATGTACTAAAAATGAAGACAGGAGAGCCAAAAAAATAAAACAATATGATTTCACTGACGATGATATAATAGAAGCTTTCTTTATTCGCGAAAAATTAGATAAAAATAGTATTTTTCAAAAAACTAGTCTGTCAGAAAAAAGAAGAAACGCCCTTATCTACTTAGTCGCTAGTTGGCAATGGTTAAAAGAAGATGAAAAAAGAAAGAAAACGGAGACATTGAAAGAAGAAGAACAATATGTTTTAGAAATCTTATTAACCAAAATTGATGATTTTACTCGTAGTTGTGATAAAAGCCGTTTGCGATAAGTGAATATCTAGAAAAACTTTGAAAAAAACATCACAAAACCTTGCAAAGAAAAACCTAATATGCTATTCTGTATATGTAAGCAACGTAAGAAGACGTGCTTAAAAATATTAGGAGGTTACAAATATGAAAAAGTCAGAATTCGTAGAATTAGTAGCAGAAAAATCTGGATTAACAAAAGCAGATGCTACTCGTGCTATTAACGCATTCCAAGAAGCTGTTCAAGAAGCATTAGTAAAAGGAGAAAAAGTACCTTTAGTTGGATTTGGAACATTCCAAACTTCAAAAAGAGGAGCACGTGAAGGTCGTAATCCACAAACTGGAGCAACAGTTCACATTGCAGCAAGAACTGCAGTTACTTTCAAACCAGGAGCAGCTTTAAAAGAAGCAGTAAACAAATAGAAGTTTAAAAAGCCGAGAGGCTTTTTTTCTTTGGAAAAATTAGGAAAAAGGTTGACTTACAAATATACGTTTGTTATAATGAGATTAAGAAAAGAAAAAAGGATAGTGATTATTTTGAAAAAAATCATATGGATTATCATTCTACTTTTACTCACTGGTTGTAATCAAAAAAATCAAGTGAAATCGATTAGTAGTGTAACTGTTCACCGAGAATTAGAAAAAGAAACCTATCTCATCATTGATGTTCGAACCAAAGAAGAATACGAAGAGGGGCATATACAAACCGCAATAAATATTCCCGTCAATAAAATTGAAAAAATCAAAGAAATCGTCAGTAATAAAAAGCAAAAAATTGTTGTTTACTGTAGAAGTGGAGCAAGAAGTAAAAAGGCTGCAGAAGAAATTTTAAAACTAGGATATACTGAAGTTTATGACATGAAAGGAATTAATAATTGGACGTATGGATTGGAAAAAGAATAAAAAATTGCAGGATAAAGCGATAAAAGTATTAAAAAAAATAACTGATGCTGGTTTTTCTGCCTATATTGTAGGAGGGTTTGTAAGAGATACGAAATTAAAACGAATTGCAACAGATATTGATATTACGACAAATGCAAAGCCAAAAGACATTCGAGAAATATTTAAAAATAACTATTGTACTACGGGAGAGTATGGTTCGATTACCGTAGAGGTGCAAGGGGTTTATTTTGAAATTACAACCTTTCGAAAAGAGATATCTTATGAGGATAATCGAAAACCAGTAGAATTTATATATATCGATACGTTAGAAGAAGATTTAAAAAGAAGAGACTTTAAAATCAACACCTTATGTATGGATAAAAGCGGAAAAATTATTGATTACTTAAATGCACAGCAAGATTTAGAAGATAAAATTATTCATACAGTAGGGGAGGCAAAGCAGAAACTCAGAGAAGATTCTTTAAGAATATTAAGGGCAATTCGTTTTGCTACTGTATTAGACTTTAAATTGAGCGAAGAAGTAAAGGTGGCAATATTAGAAAACAGATATCTTTTAAAGAGTTTATCTTATGAACGAAAAAAAGAAGAACTAGAAAAAATATTTACTAGCAAAAACGTAGAAAATGGAATTCGCCTTCTTTTAGAACTAGGATTAGATGAATATTTAGAACTGCCAAAATTAAAAGAGCTTTCCTATGTTAAAGATTTATGTGGAATATGGGCATTACTAAATCCAGAAAAATACCCATTTAGTAAAAACGAAAAAGAACTGATGAAGAAAATAAAAGCAGCTTACCAAGAGGCAAATTTACAAGATTCGTTGACCCTATATCAATATGACTTATATACCATTATGGTCGCTTCCGATATGAAGAGCTATAATAAGAAAGAAATGATTAAAAAATACAATCGTTTACCAATTCATAAAAGAAGCGATTTAGCCATAAAAGGAGAAGAAATCATTGCTCTTCTTTCCATAGAAAAGGGACCAATCATAAACGAAATACTTACTGATTTAGAGACGCAAGTTTTACGAAAATCCATCAAAAATAAAAATCTAGATTTAAAAAAATATATTGTGAAACACTACAAAAAGTGTTAACATATAGAGAAAAAGGAGGATAACATGAAAACAGGAAAACTATTAGAACTAATCATGCAAAAAAGTATTCATATTCCTCTTTATTTATATCAAATCAAAGAAAAGTTAAAACTAGATTTAGAAGAGTTATTTTTTCTAATGTATTTAGTAGAACAAGGGGAAAACATAAAGTTCGACCCAGAAAGAATAAAAAGAGATTTAAATACCAATATAGATACGATAATGAAATGGATGTCTGGTCTTTCAGAAAATGGCCTGATTAATTTAGAAGTAATAAAAAATGAAAGTGGAATGATGGAAGAAAGTATTGCTTTAGATGGTTTTTATCACAAAGTACTAAATCAATCTTTAGAACAAATGAATGAAGAAGAACCTTCTTCCACAACCATTTTTGATACGATTCAAAAAGAGTTTGGTCGGATGCTAACGCCGATGGAATACGAAATTATCGGTGCTTGGATCGATTCTAATATCAACCAAGATTTGATTCATGAGGCTTTAAAAGAGGCCGTTTACAGTGGGGTAAATAATTTAAGATACATTGATAAAATTTTATATGAATGGGGAAAAAAAGGGTATAAAACCAAAGAGGACATCGAAAAATCAAGGGCAAAAAGGAAAGAGGAAACGAGTAAAAAACAAGAACAAACGCCCAAAAAAGAAATCTTTGATTATAATTGGTTGGAGGACGAAGATGAATAGAGTAGGTGAGATAGAGAAAGTATTAGAGAAAATGTATCCTGATGCCTATTGTGAATTAAATTACCGCCATGACTATGAGCTGTTGCTAGCAGTAATGCTCAGTGCCCAAACAACAGATAAAAGAGTCAATCAAGTAACAAAGGTGTTATTTCAAAAGTACAATACATTAGAAAAGTTAAAACAAGCGCCAATCGAAGATATTGAATCAATTATTGAAAGCATCGGAACTTATCATAAAAAGGCTATTTTCGTAAAAGAAATTGCGACAAAGATTGTAGATGATTACCAGGGAGTAATGCCAAAAAGCAGAAAAGAACTGGAAAAATTTCCTGGTGTTGGTAGAAAAACAATCAATGTTGTTCTCGGAGAACTTGGGATTGAACCGAATATTGCTGTTGATACACATGTAGAAAGAGTAAGTAAACGACTGGGTCTAGCAAAAGAAAATGATTCTGTGTTAGAAGTCGAGAAAAAACTAAAAAGAAAGTTAAAAAGAGATGATTGGGTAAAAAGACATCATCAATTAATTTTTTTCGGTCGATATCATTGCAAAGCGATAAGTCCAGGATGTAGCTGTTGTGAGTTGAAAGAAACTTGCAATTTCCATAAAAAAATAGAAAATAATTCGTGGGGGAGAAAAGGCCAATGTTTGAAGTAAGTTATGAAAAATTAAGAAACGAGTGGCAAAAAGAAGTTGATGAAAAGGATTTACTTTTTGCAGATTTTTTAAGATGGGAACAAATCAAAGAATGCGTAAAAAATTTAAGCGCTGAAGAATGGAAAAATTTTCAACAAGAAGTTTCCGATTATATCCAGGATACAAGAATGGAAGATATAAAAAAAGCATTACAGAGAGAAGCAAAAGTATTAAAAATTATTGAAACAAAAGAAAAATTTCTAAACTGGATAAAAGAAGAACAAGAGTGCCTAAAGGACAACTGGAAAACTTTAGCAGAAACGAATGAAAATCTAAATCTAGCGCTTACATTATTAAAAATTTATTATCAATGGAGAACATTTATGCAAGATAATTTTCTTCATTTCCAACCAGAAATTACACCTCGCCCAGAACAGTTATATCAAATTTATGCCCATACTGCTTGTAAGGAAAGAAGAAAAGAAGAGGAAAAGCGAATAGAAATTTGTAGAAAAATCTATAAAGAAGAAGCAAAAAACAACAACCAGGAAAAAGTAAAAATATGGCTTCTTGGTTATCAAAGATATTTAAGGACTATTTTAAATACAAATGGTTGGAATGGAAAGTTCATAATAACAAAGCGCTTGGTAGAAAGAAAATTGCAATTATTTAAGGATTTAAAAGAATGTAGTGAAATGCTTATAAAGCATTTAAAAAATCCAAGAGTGATAGAAAGTCAGGATGAGCTTAGCTCTTATATTGAGGACACAACAAGAGAAGTAGAAGAAGTCTTAACAAAAAAGCAAAATCTAAGGAAAACTTTGAAACAATTAGAAGAAAAACACTTTACTCGGGGAAGAAATCTATATTTAACTAAAATAGAAGAATCCCTTCAAACGAGAATCAGAGAAGATCGTCAAAATAAAAATAAAAAAATCCAAGAAATATTAGAAATGTATTTTTTGTATACCGACAGAATTGAGCAAAACCATATTTTATTTTTGTTTTCTCAGGAGGATACAAAAAAGCAGATAATGGATTTCTTTGAAAAAATGTATCAGAGAAAAAGTCTTTACCAATCTGTTTGTTTATATATAACCGATGATGAAGAAAGAGAACGATACTTAAGAGAAATCAGAATGGGAAAATGGGATGATTGTTATCGGGAACTTTATCAAAATATAACCGAGCATTTTCCAAAGAAAGAGCAAAAAAACTTAAGTGAGCAAACAAAGGAAAGAATGCTCATGATATGGAGAAAAATGGAAAGTGTTAGAAAAGTAGGGGAAAATGACATTGTAAAAGCACTTTTTAAATAATCGTATGAAGCTTAAAAAGAAAACATATACTTTATTGGTGATATGAATTGAATAATGTAGAGTATAGTTTCTTAGTAAGTTTTCTTGCGGGCTTATCGACGCTTCTTGGAAGTAGTTTTATATTTTTTAACAAGACAAGCACAAAAATATTAGTTGGGAGTTTATCTTTTGCTGCGGGGGTCATGATTACTGTATCCCTGACGGATTTACTTCCTTCTGCTTATGGTTTAATTAGTAACCTCTATTTTCCTACATTTGCTATCCTTCTAATCATGACGGCTTTTGTGTTAGGAATTAACTTCTCTTCGATGATTGATAAATATTTGCCTGAAGAAAAGGGGCAAAGCAATTTGTATAGAGTAGGAATTTTTTCCATGATTGCCATTATTCTTCATAATATTCCTGAAGGAATTGCTACCTTTATTGCATCTAGTGCTGATCGTAATCTAGGACTATCCTTAGCTCTTGCCATCAGCTTACACAATATTCCTGAGGGAATTAGTATATCCGTTCCGATTTACTATGCGACAAAAAGCAAAGCAAAAGCATTTTTTTACACCTTACTTTCTGGTTTATCGGAACCACTTGGAGCAATTTTAGCTTATTTATTTCTAAGTCCATTTATTAATGATTTTCTTATGGGATTTTTATTTAGTATAATTGCAGGAATTATGGTTCATATCAGTATTTTCGAATTACTACCAACTTCAAGCTCTTATCAGAACAAAAAGCTTACGATTCTCTTCTTCTTTATCGGCTGTGCATTCATGTTATTGAGCCATTTTTTCCTTTAAATTTTTGAAAAATGGTCTAGAAAAACAGTTGATTTTATGCTACAATAACTTTGTTAAGGAGGGAAAGTTATGAAATATGTAAAAGGGATTATTGGTGGTATCATCGGTGGATTTGTTGCAAGTATTCCTTGGATTTTAATGTATGTTTATGGAAATATGATTTTATCTATCCTAGCATTCATTATTGCCTTTGGTGTTAATTATGGATACCGTTTGTTAAAAGGCGAAGTGAATAAGCATTTACCACTAATTATTAGTATTACTTCAATTGCTATTGTAGTTGTAGTAACATTAGTAATTATTCCGTTACTTCTATTACAAAAAGAAGGATTTGCAGCAAATATGAAAAACTTACAAATCCTATACAATAGTAGTGAGTATGTAGGGGCAATTACCAAAGATTTGGTTATTTCTGTTTTATTTACATTCCTTGGTATTTCTGGAATTGTAAGACAAATTAAACAAGAAGTTGCAACGGAAGAATAAAAATTAATTGTAAGGAGAGAAGGGAATCTATCATAGATTCTTTTTCTTTGGTCAAAAAAAGAAACGCTATTTTCGTTTCTTTAATTTCCTTTATTTTACGGTAACTTTTCTCGTAATGGAATAGTCTTTTCCTTGATACTTCACACTATAAATAATTTTATAATCACCTTGAACACTACCGGTAAATACAACAGGTTTTCCTGCAGTAAAACTTGCTATTGTTTTTCCTGTCGGGTCCGTTACTACAGCAGTAGTAATTGCTTTTAATGCATCATCCGTAACTGAAGTATTCGTAAATTTTATTGGATTTTGTATATCTGTATAAGTTGCATTAAGCGCAATAGAAGCATCTGTACCATTGAGCGTTAATTTATCCGTACCAGGAGTTGGATTTGTAGATGTATTATAATCAAATTTATAAGTTACAGGGTCACTTTGATTTGCTGTAAATTTTTCAAATGTTGTAACGACCTTATAAGTACCCGCAATATTACTATTAGCAGAGATTTCTAAATGATTTTCTTTCGTAAATCCAAGAAGTACATTTTCATAATAAACATTATATCCAAAATCACCATATTCAGGATTTGCATCAGGTGCACTATGCCCATTCCATGTAATTTTTAATTTTTCGTTTGCTTCATCATAAGTTACTTTTAAATTGGTAACCCCAGGAAGCTTTTGATAAGCAGTAGAAGATTCTGTTGGTTCAGTTCCCGCTTTAAAATATTCATAAGTAATTTGTTCCTCTGGTGTGGCATCACTAGCAAGTAGAGGAGGATTAGTGCCAATTTCAATACCTACTTTGGTGACAGAAGAAGGAACTTGGAAGTCTTGATTATTTTTCTTAAATACGACATTTCCCACCGCTTTATAAAGTTTTGTTCTTTGTGTTACTGCTTGTGTTGAAGTATTATAATGATTTTCGTCCACTGTATCAAATCCATACCATAAGCTGACAGAATACTCAGGATCATAACCAACGACCCAAGCGTCATTAGCAGGACTATCTTTCATGTTATATTTCTTCATTGTTGCCTGGTCAAAATTGGTAGTACCAGTTTTTGCCGCTAAGTTTACACCGTTCATTTTTACACCACTTGCTAAACCAGACTCTACAGAAGTTTTTAACATGTCAGTAATCATAAATGCGGTAGCATCACTCATCACTTGTACTTTTTCAATATTAGGTGTAGTGACATCTCCATTATCTCGGAAGACAATTTTATTGATAGTCGTTGCTTTTTGATAATATCCACCATTAGCAAACGCTGCATAGGCACTCGCCATTTGTAGGGGATTAGTTCCTTTTTTAGTATTGAAAGAACCAAGGGAATGCGCCTCATGTAAATAACCATTTTCAACTTCTGGGTAAAGACCTAATTTCGTTGCGAAATCGATGATTTTACTGCTTCCCACACTTTTAGTAACCTCTTGGAATGCTTTTAATGCAGGAATATTACGAGATAAAGATAAAGAAGTACGCATCGTAATCGGTCCCATAAATTTTCCGTCTGAGTTATTAATAGACTGACCACTTGTATATGCATGTTCTTCATCGACAAAGATTTGATAAGTACTCCAATCTAAATACTCAATTCCTGGTGCGTAATCGAAGATAGGTTTTGCTGTAGAACCAATTTGTCTAGTAATTTGTGTTGCATAATTGTAACTACGACTAGAACTTTTATTTCGTCCTGCTCCAACAGCAACTAATTTTCCTGTTTTTACATCGACAACGGCAACTCCACCTTGGACATCTTCTTTAGTCCATTTATAAGTAACACCATTGAAAATATCGTCCAATCCTTTTTGTTTTGCTCTATCCATATTTGTATAGATAAGCATTGGTGTTGTATATGGGTCCACTTTATATTCTGAACTAAGTTCAGTTAACACGGTATCAATATATCCTTGAAATTCGTAATTACTTTCATCTTTTCCTTTAATTAAATCAGAAATCGGAATACTTCCAGCCATATCGGCTTCTTCTCTTGTAATATAGCCATGTCTAACCATTAGATTCAACACTTGTTTTTGTCTAGCTGCTGTTCGATTTGGATAAAGATAAGGGTTGTTATAACTAGGGGCTTGGAACATTCCTACAAGCATTGCTGCTTCAGATAGGTTAATTTGATTTACACTTTTTCCGAAATAAGTTTGACTTGCTTGCTCAACTCCACAAGCATGGTTTCCTAAACAGTGATTGTTAATGTAAAATTCAATAATTTCTTCTTTGGTAAAGTTTTTCTCTAATTTAAATACAGCAAGATAAATATCTGTAAATTTACGAATAATTCCCTCAATTCCAGAATCAGTTCTAGAGGTTAAACTATTTTTGATAACCTGCATGGATAAGGTAGAACCACCACCAGCATCTTTCTTTCCTAAGACTTGACCGAAAGATGCAACTAAGAATCGGGGAGCATCAAATCCATTATGTTGGAAGAAACGAGAATCTTCTGTTGCTACAAGGGCATCAACTAAAACTTCTGGTAAATCTTTATATTCGATGTTTTCTCTTAAATCGGTTCCTAATCGAACGATTTCATTTCCCTCGATATCATAAAGAATTGATGATTCCTTGTTCTCTAATTTATTGACGTCAAAGGAAGGGGCATCAATTACAATATAAGCAAAGAATGCACCAACAGAAAGCGTACCAAGAATTAAAATAATCAAGAAGAAAATTAAAATTCCATTCGCGATTTTTCGTTGCTTTTTCTTTGTCTTGGTATTATCTAGAAATCTTGCTAGCAATAAGAAGAATGCTAAGCATAAAGTATAGAGAATACCAATAATAGAACCAGCAGTAATAAAGCCAATGATAAAAGCACCAATTAAGGAAACAATCATCGTCGCTAACATTCGTACATCTTTTTCAGATTTTCCCGTTTTTTGTTTCGTCGTAGTTTTTTCTTTTACTATCGGTTTTCTTTTTGTTTTTTTCTCATCATTTTTATTCATCATTATCTCCTCCGTAAATTTTATCAACGATTTTTAAATAATCTAATCTTG
This sequence comes from uncultured Bacilli bacterium, assembly GCA_910587725.1. Lineage (GTDB taxonomy): Bacteria > Bacillota_I > Bacilli_A > RF39 > UBA660 > MGBC162581. The sequence goes on along the minus strand of CAJUNG010000045.1, from coordinate 872 downwards.
GATGATATCCCTCTAAAATAGGATGTGCAAATTCTGTGAAAAACGATAAGGGAATAGAACTGCGTTTTTCTAAAGTTAAAAACTTTTTTAATTGTTCGGCAGGTAATAAAAATATCTTGTCTAATGTGGTAAATTGGACGATTAAAAAGCAAATCCCCCCATGTGCACAAATTTTCATCATATGTTCTATTTGATGCTCATGAATATTATGGAGAGGAAAGGATGTTTTACTCGTTGTTTCTTTTGCTTCAAAATCGATGTATTTTCCTTTATATATACCATTATAATCTGTTGTGGAAGGGCATTCAAAAAATGCTTTTGTAATGATTTTTCCCTTACTTTTATAATCGACTTCACTGATTTTAATCGGTGTAGGCTTCTTATAAATTACTGCCTTATCCTGTTCTAAATAATAGGTATTCGTCAAGTTGATTTTTTGCTCTAAATCCATTCCACGATTGCCATAACTTACTGGTTTTCCTGATTGAAAGGAATTAGGAGTAAAGCTTTTTCCATTTGGATATTTCACTTAATTGCATCACCTTACCTGTAATCTATTATATCAAAAGATAAGAAAAAATACTATGAATTTCCTAAAAAAATCAGGAAAAAAAGCACTAGTTTTGTCGAATTTAATGTAAAGCAATTTAAAATATTGTAGAATAATGGAAAAGAAAGGGAATTTTTATGAACTATTTACAAGTGATTGAGGTATTAAAAGCGATGCAGGAGACAACACAACAAATTATGTTATCTTCTCTTGCTATTAAACGTAGGAAAGAATTGGAGGAAAAAAAGTAGGGTGAAAATAAAACAGTAGGGCAATCGCAAGAAACTAGGAGTAGTGATTAAATAAGGAGAAAAGTAAGTTT
>CAJUNG010000044.1 GCA_910587725.1 uncultured Bacilli bacterium | reverse complement strand
TAACACTTAATTCCCGTTTGTGATAAAGCGGGAACTTACAATTTTATTTAAAGAATTAAGGAAAAATACTTGACAAGAGAATCACCTAGTGATATATTAATCTCGCTTATGTTAAATTTAGTTTTGCGTTAATCGCAGAACTTCATTTAATAAGAAAAATGATACACCTGGATATGTGTAAAGGAAAGGAGAGAAAATATAATGCCTACAATTCAACAATTAATTAAGAATAACAGAAAAGATAAGGTAAGAAAAAGTAAGGCACCAGTATTAGGAATTGGAATTAACACTGTACAAAAGAAAGCAACTGCTAATCCATCTCCACAAAAACGTGGAGTATGTACTCGTGTTGGTACGAAAACACCTAAAAAGCCGAACTCAGCATTAAGAAAATACGCTCGTGTACGTCTTTCAAATGGAAAAGAAGTAGATACTTATATTCCTGGAGAAGGTCATAATTTACAAGAGCATAGTGTTGTATTAATTCGTGGTGGACGTGTAAAAGACTTAATCGGTGTACGTTATCACATCATTCGTGGAACACTAGATACTGCTGGTGTAAAAGACAGAAAACAAGGACGTAGTAAATACGGAGCAAAAAGACCAAAAAAATAAAATCATCAATTTAGTTGAAAGGAGGAAGACAAAATGCGTAAGAGACGTGCAGAAAAAAGAGATGTTCTAGTAGATCCTATATATAACTCTAAAGTAGTTACAAAATTAATTAATCGCATGATGCTTGATGGAAAAAGAGGAAAAGCACAAAAAATTCTTTATGAAGCATTTGATATCGTAAAAGAAAAGACAGGAGAAGAACCTCTTGAAGTATTTAATAAAGCACTAGAAAACATCAAACCTTTACTAGAAGTAAAATCTCGTCGTGTAGGTGGGTCTAACTACCAAGTACCACAAGAAGTTAGTAAAGATAGAAGTCAAGCTTTAGGACTTCGTTGGTTAGTAAATTATGCAAGACTTAGAGGTGGAAAAGGAATGGCTGAAAATCTTGCAAATGAAATTATTGATGCATCTAATGGAACTGGAGCAGCAGTAAAAAAACGTGAAGATACCCATAGAATGGCAGAAGCAAACAAAGCATTTGCCCATTATCGTTGGTAGGAAAGGAAAAAAATCATGGCTCGTGATACATCATTATTAAATACAAGAAACTTTGGAATCATGGCACATATCGATGCAGGAAAAACAACTTGTACAGAACGTGTCCTATTCCATACAAAAAAAATCCATAAAATTGGGGAAACCCACGATGGTGCAAGCCAAATGGACTGGATGGCACAAGAACAAGAACGTGGGATTACCATCACATCTGCAGCAACGACAGCTTACTGGAAAGGGTATCGCTTTAATATTATCGATACGCCAGGGCACGTAGACTTTACAGTAGAAGTTAGCCGTTCATTAAGAGTACTTGATGGTGCCGTTGCTTTACTTGATGCACAAGCAGGTGTTGAACCACAAACAGAAACCGTATGGCGTCAAGCAACAGAGTTTTCTGTACCAAGACTTATTTTTGCCAATAAAATGGATAAGATGGGGGCAAACTTTGAGTATACTTTATCAACCATTGCTGCAAGACTTGGAGTTAATGCGAAACCTATTGAATGGCCAATTGGGGCAGAAAGTGAATTTAAGGGAATTATCGACCTTGTTTCAATGAAAGCTTACCAATATGATGGAAAACCAGAAGAGGAACCAGAAGAAATCGAAATTCCAGCAGACTTGAAAGCAATCGCTGAGGAAAAACGTAATGATTTGATTGAAGCAATCGCGGAATTTGATGATGAATTAATGGAAACTTACCTTGAAGGTGGAGAAATTACTATAGAAATGATTAAACGTGCAATCCGTAAAGGTACTTTGGAAGTTAAATTCTTCCCAGTAATGTGTGGTACTGCTCTTGGAAACAAGGGAATTAAATTATTGTTAGATGCAGTTGTTGATTATTTACCAAGTCCATTAGATATTCCTGCAATTAAAGGAACAGACTTAAATGGAGTAGAAATCGAAAGACATCCATCTGATGACGAACCATTTGCAGCCCTTGCTTTTAAAGTAATGACAGACCCATTTGTTGGACGTTTAACATTCTTCAGAGTTTATTCAGGGCACCTTTCTAGTGGTTCTTATATCTTAAACTCTACAAAAGACGCAAAAGAAAGAATTGGACGTATTTTACAGATGCATGCAAATAACAGAACAGAGATTTCCGATGTATATACAGGAGATATCGCTGCTGCTGTAGGACTTAAAAATACGACAACAGGAGACTCATTATGTGATGAGAAGAAACCAATTATTTTGGAATCTATGGAATTTCCTGAACCAGTTATCGAAGTTGCTGTTGAACCTAAAACAAAAGCAGACCAAGAAAAAATGGGAATTGCTCTTCAAAAACTTGCTGAAGAAGACCCAACATTTAGAGTTCATACAGACCAAGAAACCGGGCAAACCGTTATCGCCGGTATGGGAGAATTACATTTAGATGTCTTAGTAGACAGAATGAAACGTGAATTCTCAGTAGAAGCAAATATCGGTAAACCACAAGTTGCTTATCGTGAAACAATTCGCCAAGTTGCTGATTGTGAAGGTAAGTATATCAAACAATCTGGTGGTCGTGGACAATATGGACACGTTTGGGTTAAATTTGAACCAAATCCAGATAAGGGATATGAATTCGTTGATGCTATCGTTGGAGGAGTTGTTCCTCGTGAATATATTCCTGTTGTAGACAAAGGTTTACAAGAGGCATTACAAACCGGAGTACTTGCTGGATATCCTATGATTGATGTTAAAGCAACATTATTCGATGGAAGCTATCATGATGTCGACTCTAACGAAATGGCATTCAAGATTGCAGCAAGCTTTGCCTTAAAAGAAGCTAAGAATAAATGTAAACCAGTCCTTCTTGAACCAATTATGAAAGTCGATGTAACTGTACCAGATGAATATTTTGGTAATGTTATGGGAGATTTAACTTCTCGTCGTGGACGTCCACTTGGTCAAGAAACTCAAGGAAATGCAATTAAACTTAGTGCAATGGTACCACTTTCTGAAATGTTTGGATACGCAACAAGCTTACGTTCTAATACACAAGGAAGAGGAAACTTCATTATGCAATTTGACCATTATGAAGAAGTACCAAAAAATATCGCTGAAGAAATTATCAAAAAAAGCGGTAACTAAAATACGCCATAACGGGGATATCTTTTCCCTGTTATGATATAAATTTTTGCTAAAAAGTTATCAAAACAGTTGCAATATTTGCACGTTTTAGATAAAATAAAATAGTAAGTAAAAAAAGGAGGAAATAAAATGGCAAAAGGAAAATTTAATCGTTCAAAACCACATGTTAACGTTGGTACAGTTGGACACGTAGACCATGGTAAAACTACTTTAACAGCAGCAATTACAAAATGTCTACATGATAAGAACCCAGAATGGGCAGAATTTACAGAATATGGAAATATTGACAAAGCTCCAGAAGAAAGAGAACGTGGTATTACTATTAATACTTCACACGTTGAATATCAAACAGAGACTCGTCACTATGCACACGTAGACTGTCCAGGGCATGCTGACTACGTAAAAAACATGATTACTGGTGCAGCACAAATGGATGGAGCAATTCTTGTAATTGCTGCAACTGATGGACCTATGGCACAAACTCGTGAACATATCTTACTTGCTCGCCAAGTTGGAGTACCTAAAATGGTAGTATTCATGAACAAATGCGATATGGTTGATGATGAAGAATTATTAGAACTAGTTGAGATGGAAATTCGTGACTTATTAACAGAATACGGATTTGACGGAGATAACACTCCAGTTGTACGTGGTTCTGCATTAAAAGCACTTGAAGGTGAAGAGAAATACGTTCAAGCAATTTACGAGCTTATGGACAAAGTTGATGAATGGATTCCAACACCTGAAAGAGATACAGATAAACCATTCTTAATGAGTATCGAAGACGTGTTCACAATCACAGGACGTGGAACAGTTGTTACAGGACGTGTAGAACGTGGACAATTAAAACTTAATGATGAAGTTGAAATCGTTGGTATTAAAGATACAAGAAAAACAGTTGTTACAGGAATTGAAATGTTCCGTAAACAATTAGATTATGCAGAAGCAGGAGACAATGCCGGAGTATTATTACGTGGTATTTCTCGTGAAGAAGTAGAACGTGGTCAAGTATTAGCGAAACCAGGAAGCGTTACACCTCATACAAAATTCAAAGCAGAAGTTTATGTACTTAGCAAAGAAGAAGGTGGACGTCATACTCCATTCTTCGCAAACTATCGTCCACAATTCTATTTCAGAACAACTGATGTAACTGGAGTTATCGAGTTACCAGAAGGAACTGAAATGGTTATGCCAGGAGATAACGTTTCAATTACAGTTGAGTTAATTCACCCAATTGCACTTGAAAAAGGTACTAAATTCTCAATTCGTGAGGGTGGACGTACAGTTGGAGCTGGTTCAGTTAGCGAAATTATTCAATAAGAATAAAAATATAAGCCTAGGATTTTTTCCTAGACTTTTTTGTTTGAAAAAAATATTATTCAATAAAAAAGAATACTCTATAAATTAAAGTAATCCTTCTTTTTTCGCTTTTTCTTTGAATATACTTGAAACATAGCTGGATTTACAACGTAGAGAAATTCTCCTAAATACTCTTGTAAAATAGCACCAAAGCCAAACTTCGCATCATTCAATCCAGAATACTTATTTTTCTCTTTTAATTCTCCCACCATGTCTCCAAAATCAAAATAAGTAAAACCTTCTCGGTTAAATCGTTGAATCATCTCCCAACGTAAGAAATAATTAGAGTTAAACTTTGCATATTTTTTATTGTAACCATCAATAATTAGATGTACTGTATTTCCTTCCTTAATTACGATGGCACCGCCAATAATAATTCCTTCTGGATTTGTCTGAAACATTCTTGTAGAACGATTTAAACTGGCTTGTTCCATGCCTAAAATCTTATCTGATTCCATTTTTCTTTTAATAATCCTATGCATATCTTTACCGCGCGTTGTTGCCGACTGCATTTTCATTTGTAATTTTTCATTTTCTTCATTGACCTGTTCATAAGCTTCCTTTGATTTTTGTACATACTTGAACGCATCGATTTTTGCTAAATAAAGTTCTGCTTTACTTCCAAAAGACGTAAATAAATGCTGATAATAGGAAAAGGAATGTGGACTTTTTCTTTTGATAAACTCATAAAAAACTTTCAATTGCTCTTGTTCAACTTTTTCCACAACAATTCCTAATTTATCCGCCTTTCTTATCTTATTACGAACGGGTTTAGAAAATTGGGAAAAAAGACGTTCATTGCTTGTATGAAGATTCAATAATCCGTGCCATCGAGCAATTTCATTTTCAAAAAAGTTAGAAAATCCTAGATGTTGAAAAGAAGCATCCTCCAAAATATTTAAAATATGGTTAATCTCTGGGTGATAAGACAGGATTTTCCCTTCTTTATCTCTTTTAGAACAAATAATTGGCGGGTTCATCTTAAAGAAAATAATATGGTGATGAATCATAAATTTCCGCAACTCCATAGTAATATCATGGACTAAGTCTTGATTGGTATAATCCGTCAAAACACCAAGAGGAATATAAGCTTTTTGATAAGAAAAAAACGCAGGGGAAGAAAGAATAAGAGATGCGCCTACTAATGTTTCCTGATGATTTAAAAATCCGACATAAAAAACATCGAACCCTTGCTTTTTCATTAACTCACCATAGTGAGAAGTTTGATAAATACTATGACCAGTATGATTTTTACTAAAAGAATCAAATTCTTCTTCAGTTAAACGCATTAATTTCATAACATCACCTCCATCGAAATAAGAAGAGTTTACTATATCATAAATAGATAAAATATGCAAATCTAATTGCAGAAAAGAGCAAGTCATTATATAATGAAAGTAAGTAGGAATTGATGATATGAAAGGATAGAAATTGGAAAAAAGAATAGTGAATTATTTTCTTGCTATGGGGATATTTATGACTTTCAATAAACCTATGAAAAAAAATCTAACCCATATAAAAACCAAATTAATCCTTAATCTTCTTGTATTCTTATAGATTATTCTTTCCATTTTTATTAGAGAAAATAAGAAAAAATAAAATATCCTTCCTACGATATGATAGAAATCATATGACGAACACCAATTATAGATACCAAATTCATGATATTTACCGTAATCTTTGTTGTTTGATTAAACTCAAGCGAAAAGGTAAGATGGAGAAAATAGTAAACAGTATTGAAACTCAAAAGAATGAAGAGCTAGAACAATAGATATAATAGAGTAGGAGGAAAATGAAATGTTTGAAAATAAAAAAATATTAATTTTAGGATTTGCTAGAAGCGGCTATGAAGCAGCTAAGTTTTTAAGTAAAAGAAATAACAAAATTTTATTAAATGATGGAAAAGAATTAAAAGAAGAAGATATCCAAAAAAAAGAAGAACTTGAACAATTAGGGGTAGAATTCCTATTTGGTAGTCATCCAGATGACTTATTAGACCAAGGATTTGATTATATCATTAAAAATCCAGGAATTGCGATTGACCATAAATATATCCAAAAAGCAAACGAATTCAATATTCCTGTAATCAATGAAGTAGAAATGGCTTATCTTTCTATTCCTAAAGAGAAAAACATCAAAATCATTGCGATTACAGGAACGAATGGAAAAACGACGACGACGACATTAATTTATGAATTCTTAAAAGAAGAAGGAAAAAAGGTTCATCTTGCGGGAAATATTGGGTATCCTCTCTGTAGTTTTATTGACCAATTAGAAGAAAATGATATTTTAGTAACAGAAATCTCTTGTCAACAATTGGAAAACTTAGATAAATTTAAACCAAATATTGCCGTAATCACAAATATTAGTGAAGCCCATATCGAATTTATGAAAACCTATGAACATTATAAAGAAGTGAAATCTCGTCTCTTAAAGAACTTAGAAGAACATGATGTAGCAATATTAAATATGGAAAATGACATTGTTATGGACATGGGAAAAAAAGTATCCGCAGAAGTAAAATACTTTTCATCGAAAAATGAAATCAATGGGTGCTATCTAAAAGACCAAGCGATTTACTATTATGAAGAAAGAATAATTGAGACAAAAGATGTTCTTTTAAGAGGAATGCATAATAACGAAAATATTATGGCCGCAATTCTTGCCGTAAAAGAATTAGAGGTAAAGACGGAAAGCATTCAAAATGTATTAAAACGATTTCAAGGCGTAGAACACAGATTAGAGTTTGTTGCATCAAAAAATGGAAGAAAATTTTATAACGATACTGAGGCCACCAATATAAAATGTACCCAGATTGCTCTTTCTGCCTTTCAAGAACCAATTATCCTTATTCTAGGAGGATACGAACGCGGACAAGATTTTTATGAGTTAAAAGATTATGTACAAAAGGTCAAAACAATTATTGCCATTGGAAGTTGTAGACAAAGAGTAAAAGAATTCGGAGAAACATTAAATATTCCAACGTTCGATAATGAATTTTTAAAAGATGGATTTCAAAAAGGTTATGAGATGAGCGAAAAAGGTGATATTATATTATTGAGCCCTGCGAGTGCATCATGGGACCAATACAAAGAATGTGAAATTCGTGGAGCAGAGTTTAAAAATCTAGTAAAGGAGATAGAAGATGAAGATTAAAAACGTGATTGGGCGAGAAGTATTAGATTCTCGTGGAAACCCAACAGTAGAAGTAGATGTGATTTTAGAAGATGGAACACTAGGACGTGCAATTGTACCAAGTGGAGCATCAACTGGAGAAAGAGAAGCCTTAGAACTTCGCGATAATGATGAAAGATTTCACGGAAAAGGAGTTCAAAAAGCAGTAGCAAATGTCAATGGACCATTAAGAGATGCGATAATTGGAATGGATGCAGAAAATCAAAAAGAATTAGATAATCAAATGATTGCTTTAGATGGAACCAAAACGAAATCAAAATTTGGAGCAAATGCCATTCTTGGAATTTCAATGGCAGCAATGAAAGCAAGTGCAAATCAAAAGAAAATCCCTCTATATCAATATATTGGAAAGGGAAAAACACTTCCTGTTGCTATGATGAATATTTTAAATGGAGGAGCACATGCGGATAATCGCTTAGACTTTCAAGAATTTATGATTATTCCACAAAGAGATACAATGAGAGAAAGAGTAAGAGTTGGTTCTGAAGTCTTTCATGCATTAAAAAAAGTATTAAATGAGAGAAATTTATCTACTGGTGTAGGAGATGAGGGAGGATTTGCCCCAGATTTAGATTCAAATCAAGAAGGATTTGAACTAATTATGGAAGCGATAGAAAAAGCAGGATATATTCCAGGAAAAGATGTATGCCTTGCAATTGATGTTGCTGCTAGTGAGTTTTATGAAAATGGTAAATATGTACTTGCAGGAGAAGGGAAAAGTCTAACTACTGAAGAGTTAATCCATTTTTATGAGCAATTAATAGAGAAATATCCAATTATTTCTATAGAAGACCCAGTTGATGAAAATGATTGGGAAGGATTTAGCTTAATTACGAAAAGACTAGGAGATAAAGTCCAATTGGTTGGAGATGATTTATTCGTAACCAATAAAGATTGTTTACAAATGGGAATTGAAAAACAGGCGGGAAATGCGATTTTACTGAAAGTCAACCAGATTGGAACGATAACCGAAACAATAGAGGCGATTGAATTAGCTAGAAAACATGGATATAAAACGGTAATTTCTCATCGAAGTGGAGAGACTGAAGATACGACAATTGCAGATTTAGCCGTAGGACTAGATTTAGGACAAATAAAAACCGGCTCTATGTCTAGAACCGACCGAATTTGTAAATATAATCAATTAATGAGAATCGAAGAGGAACTTGGAAAATAGTTTTCCTCTTTTAATTTTGAAGAATCTTTCTTTTCATTCGTTCCACTTCTTTTTGGCAAACGATAAGATTTTCTGGAGAAAGAGCAGATTTCATGCGAAATATTTGAATTTCTGCAAGAACTATTGGAGAATTTATAGAAGGTTTTTCTTTCTCTATAGATTCGACAGCTTGTAAAAAAGTTTCTACTAAAATCGGCTCAACATATTGGTCTAACTGACTTTCCAAATTGCAGTATAATGGAAAAGAAGAATAATTTTTTTCATCATAAATTTCGATAGGAATTGGCTGATAGATTTCTTGATAAGCCCCATTCAAATAACAAAATCCATCAGTTGTATCATAGACAGTATTATTATCTAATTGTACCCAACTATGGTTTAAAAACTCCTCATCTTCAATATCATCTAAGTGTCCTCGAATAATTTGAAAATGTTCCATCCCTCTAGTTAGTAGAAATGCATAATGATGACACCATCCGTTGGTCAAATAAGTAGAACTTAAAAGAACAGATAAGAGAATTCCAGAAAAGGTATAATGGCTTAATTTTTCTAAAAGTTCTTCTGGATAAGGACAAATATCTCCTCGTTGAGCAGCAATTTTAACCTTTTCACCGATAGAATCCATAGCTATTCCCCCCTTTTCTGGCGTTAATTATATCACCACTTGCAAGATTTGTAAAGCTATACATAAAGTCTAGCAGAAAGAACAAATCCTCCAAAACAGAAAGCAACGGACAAACCATTGCATAGAAAATAAGCGAATTGATAAAGTTAACCAAAAAAACTTGAATTTACAATAGTTTTATGCTAATATACTAGATAGTGAATTGATGGGAGGTCCATTATGCAAATATTTTTAATTATTGTATCTGTATTATTAATCATTATTGTATTACTACAAAGCAATAAAGCAGAAAGTGGAGCACAAATCTTATCTGGGGGAAACAGTAATTTGTTTAGTCAAAGAAAAGAAAGAGGTTCTGAGCTTTTTATCAGTAGATTGACTTTCGTTTTAGGAATGATTTTCTTTGTAGTAAGTTTAATTATGGAATTTCTGTAAAATTTTGACGGAAAACACAAGAGCAGATAGCAATATTTGCTCTTTTTCGTTGTATTTTAAGGGATTTTTATCTATAATAAGAATAGAGTTAGGAGACTATAAAATGAGAGAAAAAATAATTCGTTTATTAAAAAAAGAAAAAAAGGCGTATTCTTTGATTGAACTAGATACATTATTAGGGCTAAAAACAGTAGAAGAGTATCAAAGTTTACAAGAAGAAGTGAAATGCTTAGAAGAAGAAGGAATTCTTTATCATACCAATAAAGACCGCTATATGTTAATGGAAGATAGTTCCTATCGTAAAGGTGTTTTAACCGTAAATAAAAATGGATTTGGTTTTGTCAAAATGGTAGCGCAAGAAGAAGATTTATATATCAGTGAAAGAAATATGAATGGGGCTTTGCATGGAGATGAAGTTTTAGTAGAAGTCCTCTATGACCGCTTTGAAAAAAGATATGAAGGAAGAGTCATGAAAGTCACTAAACGAAATTTAGAAACCATCGTTGGAGAAATTTACTTTAAAAAAGGGAAAGGCTACGTAGAAAGTGATAACAAAAAGATTCATTTGACGGTAGAAATCAAACAAGAAAGAAGTCTTGGTGCAGTAGATGGCCATAAAGTTTTAGTAGAACTAATATCTAAAATAGGAAACAATCGTTATAGTGGACAAGTTGTGAAAATATTAGGACATAAAAATGACCCAGGAGTAGATATATTATCAATTATTTATAGCCATAATATCAATGACACCTTCCCAGAAGAAGTCGAAGAAGAATTAAAAGATATTCCAACAGAAGTTAAACCGGAAGAAAAGATAGGAAGACGAGATTTAACCAAAGAAATGATTTTTACAATAGATGGAGATGATACCAAAGATATTGATGATGCAATTTCCATTGAAAAATTAAAAAATGGGAATTATCGTCTAGGAGTTCACATTGCGGATGTTAGTTACTATGTCAAAGAAGGAAGTGCACTCGACATTAACGCTCAAGATAGAGGGACGAGTGTATATTTAGTAGATAGGGTTATTCCGATGATTCCGCATCAACTATCCAATGGAATTTGTTCTTTAAATCCAGAAGTGGAACGACTTGCCATATCTTGTATAATGGAGATAGATAAAAGTGGAAAGACAGTAGATTACGAAATTTTTCCAAGCGTAATCAAGTCAAGAATTCAAATGACTTATAAAAAAGTCAATAGTGTTTTAGAAAATGATATTATACCATCTGGGTATGAACCCTATGTAGAATCGCTAAAAATGATGGCAGAGTTAGCCAATATTTTAAGAAAAGAAAAAAACGGGCGTGGATATATTGATTTTGATGTCGATGAAGCAAAAATCATTGTCGATGAACAGTGTCATCCAATTGAGATAACCAAAAGAGAACGTGGTATTGGAGAAAATCTAATTGAAGATTTTATGATTGCTGCAAATGAATGCGTTGCTCGTCATATTTTTTACATGGAACTTCCTTTTATCTACCGTATCCATGATGTCCCTGAAGAAGAAAAAATGAAAGAATATTTAAGTTTCATCGCAAGTCTTGGGTATACGTATACAGGAAATATGAAAGATGTAAGACCAAAAACTGTACAAAAGCTTCTCGACTTCCTAAAAGATAAAAAAGAGTATAAAATTCTATCAAGTTTATTACTACGCAATATGAAAAAGGCAGTATATAGTTCAGAAAATATAGGACATTATGGACTAGCGAGCACTTGTTATACCCATTTTACTTCGCCAATTAGAAGATATCCAGATACAACAGTACACCGCCTACTTAGAACTTATCTTTTTGACCATGATTTAAGTATTGAAACAATCAAACATTTTCAAGAAAGACTTCCTATGATTGCAGAAAATTCTTCCGCGAGAGAAAGAGCATCAATTGAATGTGAACGAGATGTCGATGATATGAAAATGGCAGAGTACATGGAAGACCACATCGGAGAAATTTATGAAGGAATGATTACTAGTGTTACTAATTTTGGAATGTTTGTAGAATTAGAAAACTTAGTAGAAGGTTTAGTTCGCTTTCAAGATATGGATGACTTTTATCATGTAGATGAAAAGACATATACAGCAGTTGGAGAAAGAAGTCGAAAGAAATATCGAATTGGAGATAACGTTGTGGTAAGAGTAATAGGCGCAAATAAAGAAGATAGAACGGTTGACTTTAAGCTAATCAAAAAAGTAGAAGAAGGAGTAGAAGATGATAAGGAAGAGGAGAAAGACGAATTGGAAAAATAGAATTGCACCATTTCTTTTGATTGGATGCTTTCTTCTTTTGCTTTCGGCGATAGATTATGCTTTCTTTGAAAAAAAGACCTTTCTTCATATCCCAGGAATAGAAAAGCAACTCTTTATGGAAGCGAGTGAAAATGAAGAAGACTTTAAAAAAGAAGAGAAGTTAACTTTGCTTATGGTAGGAGACGCATTAATTCATGGAGCTGTTTATCAAGATGCAAAAACAAAAAGTGGTTATGACTTTACTCCGATGTTTGAGAATGTGAAGGAAATGTTTGTAGGGTATGATTTATTGTTTTACAATCAAGAGTCTATTCTAGGCGGAGAAGAACTAGGTCTTTCTAGTTATCCTTGTTTTAATTCCCCATATCAGGTAGGTGATGCCTTTCGAATGATGGGATTTAATTTAGTATCTCTTGCGAATAACCATACATTAGATAGAGGAGAAAAAGCAGTTATCAATTCGAAAAACTATTGGAATCAATTTCCAGAAGTAGTAACATCAGGTTCTTATCGTTCTTATCAAGAAAAAGAACAAATCAAAATTGAAGAAAAAAACGGAATTACTTATGCACTACTTTCTTATACAGATACAACCAACGGAATTCCAACGCCAAAGGGAAAAAGTTATCTTGTAAATCGATACAATGAAGAAGAAGTAAAACAAGACATTGAAAAAATTCGTGATAAGGTTGATTTTCTCATGGTTTCTATGCATTTTGGAACAGAATATTCCCATACACCGGATAGAAGACAAAAAGAAATTGCCGCATTTCTTGAAAGTTTAGGTGTGGATTTAATCATTGGTCACCATCCTCATGTTGTACAACCAATTGAGTTTATTAATGATACTCCAGTGATTTATTCTCTTGGAAATTTTATTTCTGCACAGCGAGGAGTTGAAAAATTAACAGGACTTGTAACTAGTTTAACCATAAAAAAGACGACGGAAAGGGAAGATATTAAAATAGAGATTGAAAATATAACCGCAGAACTAGTATATACAAGCAGTAAAAGTATAAATGGTGGAAGATTCGATTTTCGTCTCTACCGATATCAAGATTTAACAGAAGAAATATTACCTAATTATCAGGAATATCAAAAAAAGTTTTTACATATTGTAACTGGAGAAAATCCAAAAATAGAAACGAGGTGAGATTATGGAAATTATCAATCGTCAAGCAAGACATGATTATTTTATTTTAGAAGAGATAGAAGCAGGAATTGTCTTAACGGGAACAGAAATTAAATCAATTAGAAAAGGGGAAGCAAATATAAAAGATAGCTATGCTCATATTCGAGGAAGAGAAGTTTTCTTATTAAATATGTTTATCAAACACTATGAAGAAGGAAATATTTTTAATCATAATGAAACGAGAACAAGAAAACTACTTCTTCATAAAAGAGAGATTTTAAAGTTAAATGATAAGCTTAATCAAGAGGGGTGTACACTAATTCCTTTAAAAATTTATTTTAAAAAGAATCATGCCAAAGTTTTGTTAGGATTATGTAAAGGGAAAAAGAATTTTGATAAGAGAGAAAGTATTAAGGAAAGAGATATAAAAAGGAATATTGAAAAAGAAATGAAAGTAAGATATTAAGTAAGAGGTCAGTTGCAAAAGTAAAATCCACTTTGAAGAGGTAAATTCTATGGAAAGTGA
>CAJUNG010000043.1 GCA_910587725.1 uncultured Bacilli bacterium | reverse complement strand
ATATAAATTTTTAAAAGTTGTAAAAAACTATTGATTTTTATTAGCAAGTTTTTGTATATTGAAATTTAGGAAAAGCCTGAAAAAGATGATGATAAAATATTCGGTATCGGGAAAGAATTTTCCTAGTTTCTTGACTAATCAATTCTGTAGCATCATAACGAACATTTTTGATTTGAAGATTCAATTTAGACATCACAACCACGGTAAGTAGAAAGTCCAGTAACATCACTCCACCAAAAATAAGGAAAAGGAGAAAATGGTAAGGGATAAGTAATTGTAAAAATTTTTCTATCCAAGGATTAACAAATAAAATGACGACAACACCTAAAAGTCCAAATAGAAGACTATTTTCTAAACAAATTCTCCCATTCAAATGAAATTTATGATCGGTATAGTCCCACCATCTAGCATGATATACTTTTTCCATCCAGTAAGAGGTAAAGTATTCTAAGATAGAAGCATAGACACTAGACATACAAAAAAGAGTAAATAAATCATTTTGGTATTCTCTTAAAAAGACCGTCATCAGTACAGCAGCAGTTCCATAAATCGGAATATAAGGTCCAATTAAAAAACCACGATTGAGTACAAGCTTTTTTGCCCAAAAGGAACAAGCAATCGTCTCAATTACCCACCCCAAGAAAGAATAGATAAAAAATAACAAAAAATAGTCTAACAACTTTATATTCGCCATAAAACACTTCCTAATTTTTTTTACTCATCAGAAGACTTGAATTCAAGGGCAAAAAATTTGACAACCCCTTCTTTTGCATCATGATAGATTAATGTATTCGCATGCAAAAGAGAAAGAGAAGAAAAATTTAAACCAGAAAGTTCTGTACTCTGAAAATAATACTTTTCTTTAATTTCTCCAGAAGAAATATCATAAAAAGAAACAAAAATTTTATCTTTTTCTTTAGTCAATATAGTTAAAGTATTGTCATTTATCGCCAAAGAAATATCTTCTTTAGAAAATTGGACTTGCCTATTCATTAGAGGAATTTCTGTTTTTAACTCCCCTGCTAAGGAATAGATTTTTAAACGAAGTGTATAATCAATAACAAAGTATTCGTCTTGTCCTACAATAACTTTTAAATCATTCTCTTTCATTTCATGTTTTTTAACCTCATCAAAATTTCGATTTAGAGTTAACAATAAACCAAAATCATTACATACGACATAGTAATTATCTTTTTGCCAGGCAATATGATTAATCTTTTCCACATTTTCAAAAGAAAATGGCCGAGGATGTAAAGTACCATCAGTAGACATTGAAGCAAGCGTAGTTCCATAAAGTTCAGAAAAAGTAGAAAATAAAAATTCATTTTCCTGTGTTAAAATAACATCCGTAATATAAAAATCTTCTGTCGCATTTTCAAACACAACTTGATTAGAAGCATCTACCTTCACAAATGTCTGCACATATTTTGGATGACATACGTCTTGGCCATTTTCATAATATCCACAATCTGGATAAACAAGAACAAAGAATAAGTAGTGTTCTTCACCTTGAGAGAAGTAATGGATATCATAAATTTTATCGACAACACCATATGCTAAAAAATCTTTTTTAAAGGAATAGATTAATGTATTGTCTTGGTAAACTTCAAACTGATTTCCTTCTTGATTATCCAAAAGGTAAATTGGCAAGTTTTTTTTACTGTAAGCCGTTAAGGATAACTCCTCTACTGAAACCACACGTTTTGGATATTGGTCAAGATTACTTTTTCCATTCCAAACATTGAAAAACAAAATTCCCCCAATAATTAAAATTACGCCAAGAAACGCCAAAATGATAGAAACTTTTTTTATCATGATTAAAACACCTACCTTACTCTCTAAGTATATCATAACATCAAAAAAAAATATATCAAAAATTGATATACTTAAAAACAGTTTAATTAAGTAAGACTTAAGCCTCTACTGACTTTTTAATAACTTCTTTTCCTTTATAATAACCGCAAGATGCACATACTCTATGAGGTCTAATTACGGCACCACAGTTTTTACAAGTTGTCGTTGTATTTGAAGTTAAGGCATTATGACTTCTTCTCATTCTTTTTCTTGTTTTTGATACTTTTCTAAAAGGTACTGCCATGTTCTCACTCCTCTCCAAAATAATCTTTTAAATCTGCAAAAGGATTATTACTTTCATTTTTCACATCTTCTTCCAGTAATCTCCAACCGTCCCCTTGAAATTTACTAACATCTTTCACCTTAGTAAATCTTAGAGGAACTTCCAATACAATATTTTGCCACAAAACGTCAAGAATATCAAGAGTATTTTCGCATTTTTTTGCATTTTCTTCGAAAACTTCTTCGATTTCAATCGAAAAAGGATATTCTACTTCTTCTAGGGAAATCGAATCAGCAATTTTCATATCCCCCGATAGGGTTCCTAATAGTTCAAGATTTCTCTCTTCATTAAGAGAAAGTTTCGCTTCTAAATAAACTCCCGAAACCCCTAAAATTTGTGTATCTTCAAGGTAATTAGAAGGAAAAGAAACCGAGGTAGAAACAACAATTGCATCTTTAAAATTTTGATTTAACTCGGTAATATCGATAATCATTAATTCTTCCCCTCTTTCGTGTATTCTTTTAAAAATTCCTCACGATAAGAAAGTAAGCGGTCTTCTTTAATCGCCTCACGAATTTCTTCTGTCAAACGAATTAAAAAACGAATATTGTGAATGGATAGAAGTCTTGCACCAAAGGATTCATCTACCGTAATTAAATGGCGAATATAAGCTTTCGTATAGTGTTTGCAAGCATAACAGTCACATCCTTCTTCAACAGGAGTAAAGTCTTCCTTCCACTTCGCATTTTTTAAATTAATTTTTCCTCTTCGTGTAAAGGCATTTCCATGTCTTGCAATTCTTGTCGGTAAGACACAATCAAAAATATCTACTCCTCGAATAACTCCTTCAATAATATCTACTGGTTCACCAATTCCCATTAAGTAGCGGACTTTATCCTCAGGTAAATAAGGAATAGAATATTCGATAGCTTTATACATATCTTCTTTTGACTCACCATCATTAGCAACTCCACCAATACTATAACCATCAAAATCTAATTTTACGGTTTCTGTTGCCGAAAAGCGACGTAAATCTTCATAGGCCCCACCTTGAACGATACCAAATAAAGCTTGTCTCGGATTCTGATGAACTTTTTTTCCTCTTTCGGCCCAACGAAGCGTTCTTTCGATACTATTCTTCATATATTCATAACTAGCGCTAGCTGGAGGACATTCATCAAAACTCATCGCAATATCACTATCTAATTGGTTTTGAATTTGAATCGATTTTTCTGGTGTTAAGAATAATTTAGCCCCATCGATATGGCTTTTGAAGTGAACACCTTCTTCTTCAATATCTTTCGGTCTTGCCAAAGAAAATACTTGAAATCCTCCACTATCGGTAAGAATCGGACCATCATAATTCATGAATTGATGAAGTCCACCAGCCTTTTCAATCAAATCTTCTCCTGGACGTAACCACAAATGATAAGTATTCGCCAAAATTATCCCACTTTTTGCCTCTTTCACCTCTTCTGGAGAAAGCATCTTAACACTAGCACGTGTTCCTACTGGCATAAACATTGGAGTATCATAAGTTCCATAATTCGTCTCTATCTTTCCAAGACGTCCTAATGTAGATTTATCGACATGTTCTAAATGATATTTTATTTTCATGATAAGCACCTCTATTTTATCATAATGGAATTTAGCAGTTTTTGCAAGTAGAGAAAAAAGACAAGTTAAATTGTCTCTTAAATCTTTTTCTCTTGAACCTTGATGTTTTGCTTACGATAAGCTTTTGCTTTTTCTTCAGAATATACCTTAGTAATAACCCCAGCACATAAATCTCCTCCAGGAATAACGCAAGCAAAAGGTTCACTTTCTCTTTTTCCATAGACAGAACGTCCAATTGGACTATCTAAGGAAATAAAACGATTATTTCCAGAACTAGACTCTGTAGAAACACGCTTTTCTACTAAAGTATAGATTTCGGGTTCCTCATCATCTAAGAAGGAAATCTCAAATACCGTCCCTAAATCGATATAATCTTCATGATACTCACTAACCACAAGAGAATTTTCGATAATTTTTGCAATTTCTCTTTGCCGACTAGTTAATTGAATGAATTCAGTTTCCTCTTGATAAGTTGCAGAACTAAAAGAGAACCCCTTTCCTTCGTCTGAAGCTTTGATTTCATCGGAATTTATCATCCTATCTGCTAATACTGAATTTTTATCCTTATTAACTTTTAAAAATTCTTCTTTCAATAATTGAATTTGCTCTGGCACTAAACGTAATTTCATAACAACCTCTCCTTTCCTAAAAAACGCCATTTATTCTATCACAACTTTGACGTCTTGTCAATCAATAAACATACTATCGCCAAAAGAGAAAAAATAATAGCCTTTTTCTACTGCCTCTTTATAGGCGCTTAATACTCTTTCTCGCCCAGCAAAGGCAGATACTAACATCACTAAAGTAGATTTTGGTAAATGAAAGTTGGTAATCATTGCATCGACAGCTTGAAAGGTAAATCCTGGGTAAATAAAGATTTTCGTCCAACCATTAGTAGCCGTAAACGTTTGATGATTATGGTAAATGGTTTCTAATGTACGAACACTAGTCGTTCCTACCGCAACTACTCGACCACCTCGTCTTTTTGTTTCATTTAAAAGATTTGCTACTTCCTCACTCATTTCATAATACTCTGAGTGCATCTCATGTTCATGAATATCAGATACACTAACTGGTCGAAAAGTTCCAAGTCCTACGTGTAAAGTAATATAACAAACAGAAATTCCTTTGGCCTCTAGTTGTTCGAGTAACGGTTTAGTAAAATGTAGGCCTGCCGTTGGTGCTGCTGCACTTCCTGGTGTTTTGGCATAAACGGTTTGATATCGCGATTGGTCTTTTAATTCTTCATGAATATAAGGAGGAAGAGGCATTGTTCCTAGTTGTTCTAATATTTCTAACAAGACACCCTGGTAATGAAGACGAAATTCACGAATTCCCTCATCTCGTTCTGAAATACATTCAGCTTTTAATAATCCATCACCAAAGGAAATTATACTCCCCACTTTTACTCGCTTCGCAGGACGACATAATGCCTCCCAAGTATCTGAAGTAAGCTCTTTTAAAAGTAAAAGCTCAATCACTGCTTTCGTTTCTTCTTTAACACCAAAAAGTCTTGCCGGAAGGACTTTAGTATCATTTAACACCAAGGTATCCCCGGGATGAAGATAGTCGATAATATCAGAAAAATGTCGATGTTCATTCTTTCCTTCTCGATGAAGAACAAAAAGACGAGAAGCATCCCGCTTTTCGAGTGGTGTCTGACGAATCAATTCATCAGGCAAAAAATAATCATATTCCTCAGTCATGATAAACCCTCCTAATCAATCAGTTGTAAAAGTTCGTAATATTCTGTTTCCTGAATTTCTCGAATCATTTCAGGAATTCTTTTCCGCATCCTATCGACATATGCCAAAATCTTTCTTCTCACTTCTAAATCTAGTGACTTAAAGCGAACAGCAAATAACAATTCGGCATTGTTTAGATAGGTAACACTAGCAGAAACATCTCGTTTTTTAATCTCTTGTAAATAAGAAACCAGTAAATAAATATTATTGATATCCATATTCGGAATCGGAAGTTTTTCTTTAACGACTAAATAAGCAAGGGTTAAAGCGTCTCGAATCTTTTCTTCTTTCGTTAACCCCAACTCATCGATATAAGAAGTAACTTCTAAAAATCGATGCTCAACGACATCGTTTTCTAAAGCGAGAAGGGAAAAATAATTCCAACGTTCTAATAAATCCACTTTACCTTGTTTCAAGACATCATTTTCCATATAATCATTAATTACTTCTTCTACTTTTTCTAGTGTATACTCGCTAAATATCCTATTTTCCATAACCCTTTTCTCCTTTTTATCCAAAGATATCTTTTTGATAATCAATCTTTAAATGTTCATAAGCCAAATGTGTAACCGTTCTTCCTCGAGAGGTTCTTTTTAGAAAACCAATCTGCAACAAATACGGCTCGTACACATCTTCAATCGTCGTCACTTCTTCGCCAATAGAAGAAGCAATCGATTCGATTCCTGCAGGTCCACCATTAAAACGCTCAATAATGGCAAGTAAAAACTGATGGTCCGTCTCATCTAGTCCAATTTCATCTACTTTTAATCGTTCAAGAGAACTTTTACAAATGGAAAGGTCAATATGTCCATTTCCCTCAACAAGAGCAAAATCACGAACGCGTTTAAAAAGACGATTGGCAATTCTTGGTGTTCCTCTACTCCTTTTTGCAAGTTCAAAAGAGGCATCATCATCGATTGGCATTTCTAAAACTTTTGCCGTCCGAAGAATAATTTGTTGTAATTCTTCATCTGTGTAAAATTTCAGTTTACAGGTAATCCCAAAACGGTCTCTTAATGGTCCGGACAAATCTCCTGCTCGTGTCGTTGCACCAACTAAGGTAAATGGTGGCAAGTTGATACGGATACTTTTGGTATTTCCTTCTCCTCCAATCATAATATCCAAAGCAAAATCTTCCATTGCTGGATATAGAATTTCTTCAATATTTCTTGGCATTCTATGAATTTCATCAATAAACAAAACATCTCTTGGCTCTAAAGTAGAAAGAATCGCGGCTAAATCTCCCTGTTTTTCAATTGCTGGACCACTCGCCGTTTTCAAATTACTTCCCAGTTCATTCGCAATAATCATCGCAAGAGTCGTTTTTCCTAAACCTGGTGGCCCGTATAAAAGGACATGGTCTAAACTTTCTTCCCGAATATTTGCCGCTTTAATAAAAACCTCAATATTTTCTTTGACATCTTTCTGCCCAATATATTCTTTTAATAAACTAGGGCGAATATCCATTTCCAAGGCAATGTCTTCTTCAGTTTCTTCTGCATCGATAATTCTCTCATCTTCCATATGAATATTCACCTCACTTTTATCTCTATTATATCAAATTTTCTCAAATTCCTGAAGTATTTTTACTCATTTTAATAAAAATCTATTCTTCCTCCTCTTTCGCAATTTGAAAGCAAAGGGAGAAATATTTTTGACGAGCAAGATGAATTTTTTTATTTTCTCTGCTCAGATGAACTCGATTAGAAAGTAGAATGGCATATACTCCCCGTTTTCTATCCATCACAATAGAAGTCCCCGTAAAACCTGTAGCACTAATCGTAGAGGATTTTCCACTATTACCAAGTGTTTCAAAGTCAGAACCAACAATCCAAGAAAAGCTTCTAGAGGGTTGATTCATACATGAAGACGCTGGAGTAAACCATAAATCGATACAGTCCTTCGGAAGATAACGCTTCCCATCAACAACTCCATCATTCTTTATCATTTGACAAAATTTAACTAAGTCTTGAACCGTAGTAAACAACCCTGCATGTCCAGTTTTACCATGAAGAAGAAAGGACTTACCATCATGAACAGTCCCGCGAATTAATCCCCGATAAGTTGTAAGTTCTGTAGGAGCACACCGTTTGACATCCATAGGAGAATAACTGCTATCCATCATTCCAAGAGGTTTAAAAACTTCTTCAATAGCAACCATATCTATACTTTTTCCATAAATCTTTTCTATCACTAAACCAAGAAATAAATAGCCAACATCAGAATACACTACGGTTGGAGAATTCTCATCGTTAAGCGGTAACTGATATAGTTGATGAAGAAATTCTTTTTCAGTAAGACCTTGACTATTCAATGTTTTAGGAAGCCCTGAGCGATGGCTTAACAAATCAAGAATCGTAATTTGCGGATAACGAAAATCGGGCAAAAATGTCTGAACTTTATCTTCTAGACAAATTTTTTTCTGAGCAAGCATTCGTGTAATGATTGTGGAAGTGGCAATAACTTTCGTTAACGAGGCAACATCATAAATCGTATCGATTGTGTTTTCTTCAATTTCAGGCAAAAGACTTCGTTTTCCTACCGCACCTAAATAAAGATTCTTTCTTGTTAGTAACGCATAAGTAGCACCAGGAAAAGCATTATATTCTACCATCTCATTTAACAATGACGTAAGTTTTTCATGCCTCATCAGTTTACCCTCGAAGTAAAAGCTTTAACGCATCTTTAACTTGCTCTTCAATTGGTAAACTTTGGTCAACTCTTCCCAAAACACTACGGAAGTCTTTATCTTTATACCCGAGTCCTCTTAACACCTCACTTAATTCTCTAGTCGTATCTTCTTTACCTTCGGAAACCATTTCAGTATCAATCGCAAGTTTTCCTTTTAAATCAAGAACAATTTGACGAGCAAGCTTGTCCCCAATCTTCGGAAATTTCTTTAAGTATAAAATATTCTCACGGTCGATGGCATCGACAATTCCCGAAATAGAGCCCGTTGCAAGAATAGGAAGAGCCATTTTAGGACCAAGCCCCTTAACCCCTATCAATTTTAAAAATAATTCTTTTTCTTCTTTGGTTTTAAAGCCAAAAAGTGACATTTCATCTTCTCTAATATGTTGATATGCATAGATAAATCTAGTTTCTCCGACTTCAAAAACATAAGGATTCGGGGTATAAACTAAAAACCCAACACCTCCACATTCTAAAACGATATACGTGCTTTCTACAGCAATAATTTTCCCATTTAGTGAATGATACATCAATTAAAACTTCCCTTCTAACAAATATTTTATCATAACTAGAAACAGAAAAAAAGAAGTAAATTTACCTCGATTTCACCATGGATAAAATTTCCTTCTTTAGCGTTTCTACAATTTCTTCTTGGGGAACTTTCTTCACGATTTCTCCTTTTTTAAAGATTAATCCTTCATGGATACCACCAGCAATGCCAATATCGGCAAAACTAGCTTCTCCTGGGCCATTCACACAACATCCCATAACAGCAACAGTAATTTTTTGGGGAATTGTCTCTAAAAAGTTCTCAATTTCTTTGGCTATTGGAATTAAATCAATCTGTGTCCTTCCGCAAGTCGGACAGGAAATCAAAACAGGAGAATCCTCGAATAAACCACAATTTTTTAAAATTTCTTTAGCGACTTTTACTTCTAAAGTCGGGTCATCAGATAAGGAAACACGAATCGTATCGCCAATTCCTTGATTTAGAATTTGAGAAAGGCCGATACTTGATTTAATTGTTCCACTAAAATCTGTTCCACTTTCAGTAATCCCAATATGAAGAGGATAAGGAAAGACTTTAGAAGCTTTCAAATAAGCATCAACACATAAATCTAAATTTGTCGTTTTCAAGGAAATCACAATATCATGAAAATCAAATTTTTCTAAGATTTCTACATGTCTTTTTGCACTTTCTATCATCGCATCTACCGTAGGCGCACCATATTTTAAAAGGATATCTTTTTCTAATGAACCTGAGTTCACACCAATACGAATCGGAATCTGTTTATTTTTACAAGCATCTACCACTTGTTTAATCTTTTCCTCGCTTCCAATATTTCCTGGATTAATGCGGATTTTATCAACTCCAGCATCAATCGCAGCAAGAGCAAGTCGATAATCAAAATGAATATCGGCAACTAGAGGAATATGAATCTGACTTTTAATTTTTTGAATTGCTCTAGCATCTTCTAAATCTAGACAAGAAACACGAACAATTTCACAACCGATGCGTTCTAATTTTAAAATCTGTTCTACGGTTTTTTCTACTTCTTTTGTTCTTGTGTTACACATCGATTGAATCACTACATGATGACTTCCTCCAATAATGACAGAACCAACTTTTACTGGTCTAGTTTTTGTTCTTTTTGTCATAAATTCTACCACCACTCTTTTTAACCAAGTTCAATTTCGTAAGGATGTTCATAGGTCCCATCCCCTGTATTATTCCGAGCAATAACCACATTCGATTTTAAATACATTGATGGACGAGCACCATAAGTACTAACAGCACTATTGTCATTTAGTCCACCTCCGGCATTAATATGGCGAATATAGTAAGAAAAGCTTGGAGTCAAAGTCCAAAAATTTTCCTTTTTCTCCTTTGCAATTTGGCTAGAAAACATCTCCCCTACTCGTGGAAGTCCAATTGTTGCAGAAGTCACTAGATTTGTCTTTTCGCAATGTAAAGTAGAAATATTCGCATCCACTGATGCACAAATACTATTTTTATAACTAGCATTAGATTCTACTGAACCTAAATACCATGAAGTATTCATCTCCACTAAACGCTTAAACTGTTCATCTAAACTTTGATAGTACGACTCTAAATCATTTTTAATATTCGCATCAACAAAAGTTAAGATAACTCGTTCATGGTGAAATTGTGTTTCCATTAAATTCTCTGGTTTTGAAACGGCAGTAATTTTTGTAAGTCCATTTTCTATCCCTACGATTCGATAAAGAGAATTGTTAAATTTTACATATTCTCCACTATATCTTGTTGAAAGAAGAGTTATTCCATTTTCAACTGCTTTTTCATCATGAATTAAACGAAACGGTGAAGTCGTACTCCCATCGCCCGAAATAATAGAAATATCTGATTGTAAATAAACAGAAGGCTTTATTCCTGCACCACTACCAAAACCTTCACGCGAATTCGTAGTAAAAGTCCCATCTTGCCATACCACACGTACATCCGAAGAAGAATATGGAGTGATTAACCAAAAACGTGTAGCATTATTTAGATATCCCGTCTCCATTGTTGCTTTTCCCTCTGAATGATTATAGGTCGTAAAATACTCATAAGCGTTTAACATTCCTACCGTTCTTTTTACGGTAGTTGTCCCATTTGGTCTTATTGGTGTATCGCTAGAGTCAACCGTCGCATCCCAAGTAGAATTTTCTACTAAATAGTTCTGATAATCATGTAAAGTCGGTAAGAATTCTTGATTTAACCATTGGTCAGCATAACTATTTTCAAAAGAAGTTTGATTGTCTGAATGATAAGGAATCGATGTAATTGCATTATCTGTCACCATCTTGACTGCACCAGTTTCGTTGTTTTTCAAAACGATTCGCCATAGTTTTCCAGAATACCATAAATAATTATTAGCACATTGTCCGACGAAAAACGTGTCTACCCCATCATCATAAGTTCCACAAGTATCCCCTAAATTTTCTTGATTAAATATATCGGTTACTTTCATTCGATTATCTTCTGGTCGTTCATATGGATTACTTCCTTCTGCTTGCTCGATTTCTACAATCACTTTTCCATGATAATGTGTTCCAAGGACAGAATTCGGACTGTTTTCTGAAATCCAAAGAAAAATCTCATGAATGTTTGACTCAAATGGTTGTAAAGTTCCTTCATAAACAATAAACTCTTTTTCATTACTTGGAGATACACTAGACTTTAAGTCTTTTACCTCTCCCTTATCAAAGGTATAACGTAAATAGGATAAATCTAATAAATTATCACTACATCCATCTGCATTAATCGTTGCTGTGTCTTCTACAATTTTTACGGTATATTTAGCAACTAAAGTTCCGGTATTTTCTACAGAAAAACGAAATGGTGTCAGTTTTGTTGCTTCGCTATCGCTAATGGGATAAGTAGAAACAAGCCCTAAAACATTACCTTCTTCCGATAAGTCAACATAACTAAAGCTTAAGTTTCCTGTATAAACCACATTATATTCTGTACCAAATTTGACTTTTGAAAATATGGCATAACTAGCGACCAAAGTAACTGCAACGACAACAGCTACACAAAGCACAGTAACTAAAACTTGACGTTTAAACAATTTTCCAACTCTTGTTTTTCTTCTTCCTGGCATCAAACTCATCTCTCTATCTCTTTATTTTTACTATTATTAGTATAACATAAACAGAAAAGAATAAAAAGAAAAAAGAAAAAAACTCACCTGTTTTAAAAAAACAAAAATGAGTTTTTCCCTACGAAACTAACTTCCAAGTTCGATTTCATAAGGATGTTCATAGGTTCCATCTCCTGTATTTGTACTTGCTATAACTACGTTAGATTTCAAGTACATAGAAGGTTTTACATCATGTCTAAAAGAAGGAGAAGTATGATTATAATCAGCACCAACACAATAAACATAAGGAGCACCAGATAAAGTAAAAGCACTTAAAAGCCAAAAAGTTTCTTTTGATTCTCTAGAGGATTGACCTACAAACATTTCTCCTAGTCTAGGAAGTCCAATATTTGCCTTAACTAAATAGCTCACTTTAGTACATTCCTGCGTAGACTTATTTACATCAGCAACAGAACATACACCTAATTTATAACTTTGTCCTTGCCCAACAGCACCCAAATACCAAGACCTATCAGATTCAATTAGTGATTTAGAAGAGGTGTCCAAATTTTGATAATGTTCTTCCAATCGAGTTTTGATAGACGCCACAGTAAAGTTATTAACCGTACCTGTAGTATGAAATTGAATATTAGCTAAATCATCTGAAACATCCGCAGAAATAATTTTAGTAAATCCATCCTCAGTACCCATGATACGATAACGTTCCTGATTAAATAACAGATATTCTCCGCTATATCTTGTCGAAAGCAATACACCACCTAAACTAGAATCATCTTCAATCACTTTAAAAGGATTAGAAATGGTTCCAATACCAGACGTAACATAAATCTCTGGTTTCATATTAATCGCTGGCCGTATCCCATCAGGGACAATAAAACTACTAGTAGATAAGATACCATCTTTTCTGATTATATTTTGATAAGAAGTGCTATGTGGGTTAAGTAACCACCACTCAGTAGCATTATTCAAATATCCTGTAGAATACGTTGCCTTTCCTTCTGACTGATTATAGGTCGTATAATATTCATAAGCGTTTAGCAAACCTACTGTTCTTTCTATACTTGTTGTTCCACTCGGCCTTGATGGAGTCCTACTAGAATCCATAGTTGCATCCCAATTAGAATTAGTTACCAAATAATTTTCATAATCATGTAAGGTTGGTAAAAATTCCTGTCTTAACCATTGATCAGCATAACTGTTTTCAAAATTCATTTGGCTTCCTGTATTATAATGAATTGTTGTAATTGCATTATCTGTCACCATCTTGACTGCACCAGTTTCGTTGTTTTTCAAAACGATTCGCCATAGTTTTCCAGAATACCATAAATAATTATTAGCACATTGTCCGACGAAAAACGTGTCTACCCCATCATCATAAGTTCCACAAGTATCCCCTAAATTTTCTTGATTAAATATATCGGTTACTTTCATTCGATTATCTTCTGGTCGTTCATATGGATTACTTCCTTCTGCTTGCTCGATTTCTACAATCACTTTTCCATGATAATGTGTTCCAAGGACAGAATTCGGACTGTTTTCTGAAATCCAAAGAAAAATCTCATGAATGTTTGACTCAAATGGTTGTAAAGTTCCTTCATAAACAATAAACTCTTTTTCATTACTTGGAGATACACTAGACTTTAAGTCTTTTACCTCTCCCTTATCAAAGGTATAACGTAAATAGGATAAATCTAATAAATTATCACTACATCCATCTGCATTAATCGTTGCTGTGTCTTCTACAATTTTTACGGTATATTTAGCAACTAAAGTTCCGGTATTTTCTACAGAAAAACGAAATGGTGTCAGTTTTGTTGCTTCGCTATCGCTAATGGGATAAGTAGAAACAAGCCCTAAAACATTACCTTCTTCCGATAAGTCAACATAACTAAAGCTTAAGTTTCCTGTATAAACCACATTATATTCTGTACCAAATTTGACTTTTGAAAATATGGCATAACTAGCGACCAAAGTAACTGCAACGACAACAGCTACACAAAGCACAGTAACTAAAACTTGACGTTTAAACAATTTTCCAACTCTTGTTTTCTTCTTCTCTTTCATCCTATCACCGTCTATTCTTAACTATACTAACTATATCATAATATCCAGCAAAGCACAAGAAGTAAACGGTGAAAATATAATAATCAAGAAAAACTTTCAAAAAAAAGAAGATTATTGATTATAATACCTTTAAGGTTCACACTAAATAAAAAGAATGATAAAATTTTAT
>CAJUNG010000042.1 GCA_910587725.1 uncultured Bacilli bacterium | reverse complement strand
GAAGCTATCTACTCGGTCAAGTTGAAGGACGTGAAGAAGGACGTGAAGAGGGACGTGAAGAGGGACAAAAAATAGTCATTCAAAGTCTTGCTAAAAATATGACCATCCCAGAAATTTCTAAAGTCTCTGGAATGAGCGAGAAATCAATTCTTTCGCTGTTAGAGTCCTAAACAAAAAAACAAACGAAAAAGAGAGAAAATAACTTCCTAATTTGTTTGTTTTTTTTATTAAAATTCATTCAACAAAGCAAATAAAATTATAATAAAAAAGAAAGCCGAAACTTTCTAATCTACTAATGAGATAATTGCCATTTGTGCATCATCTCCACGTCTTTCATCTAGTTTTAAAATTCTAGTATATCCACCATTTCGTTTTTCATAACGAGGGGCTAATTCATCAAATACTTTTTTCACAGCAGTTGTGTCATTTTCTAAGAAAGCTAATGCTTTTCTACGAGAAACCAAACTACCATTTTTTCCGTAAGTAATCATTTTATCCACAAACTTACGAACTTCTTTTGCACGAGTTAGTGTCGTTGTCACTTGCTCATTCATAATCACTTCTCTAGTTAAATTGGCAAGCATACTACGTCTATGTTTATTATCACGACCTAATTTTCTATATGCCATATTACATCCCTCCTTCTACTAATCGTCATCTCTTAAGACAAGACCTAAATCACGAATCTTATCTAAAACCTCTTTAAGAGACTTCTTACCTAAATTACGAATTTTCATCATTTCAGGTTCACTTTTGTTAACTAAATCCTGTAATGTATGCACTCCTGCTCGTTTTAAACAGTTATAAGCACGAACAGAGAAATCAAGTTCTTCAATAGAAGTTTCTAGTGTCTTCGTTTTAGGGTCATCACTCTTTTCAATCATAATACCCGTCATATCAGCAATTTTACTTAATTCAGTAAATAAGCTAAAATGTTCCATCAAAATACGTGATGCAAGTGCAACTGCCTCCTCTGGACGGATAGAACCATTCGTCCATACTTCTAATACTAATTTATCATAACTCTCATCTTGACCAACTCGAGCAGGTGCTACTTCATAGTTTACCCTTTCAATTGGACTATATAGAGAATCAATGGCAATCGTACCAATTTTCTTCGTATCCAATAAGCGTTTATTTTCATCACCGGAAACATAACCACGACCATTTGATACAGTCATTTCCATAGATAGACTAGCACCCTTAGATAATGTTGCAATAACTTTATCTGGATTTAAAATCTCAATATCTGCATCATGTTCGATATCTGAAGCTTTAACTTCTCCTTCTTCAGTTGCATTAATGCGAATAATCTTTTTCTCATTTGCATGATTTTTAATTACAATATCCTTTAAATTTAGAATAATCAAAGATACATCCTCTAAAACACCATCAATGGTTTCAAACTCATGAGAAACACCGTCAATTCTAACACTAGAAATCGCACTACCTGGTAAACTAGATAGCATTACACGACGAAGTGCATTTCCAAGCGTAGTACCAAATCCTCTTTCTAACGGTTCTACTTCAAACTTCCCATAGAAATTACTTTCTACATAGTCTGTAATTTTGTACACTGGTTTTTCAAATTCTAACATGAAACTTCCCTCCTTTTCATCTACCCTCTAGGGCGTTTTGGTGGACGACATCCATTATGTGGAATTGGGGTAACATCAGTAATTGACTTTACCTCTAAACCAGCAGACTGTAATGAACGAATTGCAGTTTCACGTCCAGGTCCCATACCCTTAACAAATACCTCAACACTTCTCATTCCCATATCATAAGCTGCTTTTCCGGCCTTTTCAGCAGCAGTACCAGCAGCAAATGGAGTAGATTTCTTACTACCTTTAAATCCAATAGCTCCACTACTTGCCCAACTAATTGTATTTCCATCTTTGTCTGTAATTGTTGTAATTGTATTGTTAAAAGTTGATTGAATATGTGCAACTCCCTCAGGAACATTCTTCTTTACTTTTTTCTTTCTAGTTTTATAAGCCATATTCTTCACTTCCTCCTTTTCTTTGAAGACTACTTCTTCTTATTCGCAACAGTTTTACCTTTACCCTTACGAGTACGAGCATTACGACTTGTTCTTTGCCCTCTTACTGGTAAACCTCTTTTATGACGAATTCCTTGATAAGAATTAATTTCCATTTTAGTTTTGATATTCATACTAACTTCACGACGTAAATCACCTTCGGTTGGGTATTTAGAAACCTCTTCACGAATGCGTGCAAGTTCGTCATTATCTAAATCTTTTACGCGTTTATCAGGATTTACTTTTGCATCCTTTAAAATTCTGTTAGATAATTGTCTACCAATACCATAAATGTAAGTTAAACTAATTTCAACTCTCTTGTCATTTGGAATATCGATTCCCTTAATACGTGCCATTTACATACACCTCCTATTAACCTTGTCTTTGTTTGTGTTTTGGATTTTCACAAATAATTCTGATTTTACCTTTTCTTTTGATAATTCTACATTTTGCACAGATTGGTTTTACTGATGCTTTTACTTTCATTACTATCCCTCCTACTTTCTATAGGTTATTCGCCCACGTGTTAAATCGTAGGGAGTAAGTTCCACACTGACGGTATCCCCTGGTAAGATGCGAATGTAATTCATACGTATTTTACCAGAAACGTGAGCTTCCACAATGTGTTTATTCTCAAGTTCTACTTTAAATTTTCCACCTGGAATAATCTCTAAAACTTTTCCCTCTACTTCAATTATATCATCTTTTTTCGCCATATTTCTATTCTTCTCCTGTTAAAATTTGGTATCCATCACAACGAACTACTATGGTGTGTTCAAAGTGTGCAGAAGGTTTACCATCTGCAGTTATAATTGTCCAATCATCCTCTAACTCATAGATATCTGCAACACCTAAATTTAGCATCGGTTCTATCGCAATTACCATTCCATCCTTTAGTATCGGTCCAGACCCTGCTTTTCCATAATTGGGAACTTCTGGCTCTTCATGCAAATTCGTACCAACACCATGTCCTACGAGTTCTTTGACAACGCCTAAATGATGGGAAGTGGCATATTCCTCAATCGCATGAGAAACATCACCTAAATGAACTCCCGCTTTTACTTTAGCAAGACCCGCAAATAAAGCTTTTTCCGTATGTTCTAAAAGATAAGCTTTTTCTGAAGATGGCGTACCAACAACATAACTCCAAGCAGAATCTCCATGATATCCTTGATAACATGCACCGATATCAATAGATACTAAATCCCCATTCTTTAATTTACGGCGTCCAGGAATTCCATGAACCACTTCATCATTAATACTGACACAAATCGAACCAGGAAATCCACCGTATCCTTTAAAAGATGGCGTCGCCCCACTCTGTCGAATAAACTTTTCGGCCAAAATGTCAAGCTCTTTTGTAGTAACTCCTGGCTTCAAATGGGGTTTTAAATATTGATGTGTCTGATAAACGATATTTCCGGCAATCTTCAATAATTCGATTTCTCGTTCACTTTTGATACTAATCATTGCTCACATCTCTCCTTTAAAGCCTTAAGAATGTCTTGATAAACTTCTTCTTTCTCTTGACATCCATCAATACGAACTAGCTTACCACAAGAAGAGTAGTAAGAAACTAAAGGCATTGTGATTTCTAAGTACTGTTGATATCTAGCTTCAAAAGAAGAAACGTTATCATCACTCCTAGTGATTAACTCTCCACCACAAGTACATCGTTGTTCATCTTTTGTTACCTGATAAATTTTACCACAACACGCACACACTCTACGTCCTTCAATTCTAGATAATAATATCTCTTTAGGAACATCTAAGAAGAAGACGACATCAATAGACGCATTCTTAGACTGCAAAAGCTCATCTAAAAGTTCTACTTGATGCAAATTCCGAGGAAAACCATCCAATAAAATCTTTTCCATACCAATCTCTTCTAATCGAGCAGAAAGTAAACGAATGACAATATCATCAGAGACAAGTTCACCACTAGCTAAAATCTTAGCTAACTGTCTTCCTTCCTCATCTAAAGAAGTACTTGCTCTTCTTAATAAGTCACCTGTAGAGATGGGGACAAATCCACATCGTTCTTTTAACAGTTGTGCTTGCGTTCCCTTACCACTAAGGGGAGGAGCTAAAAGTATGATTCGCGTCATCTTCTTTTATACCCTTTTTTATAACTACGAGAAAGAATACTTCCCTCGACTTGTTTATAAGTTTCAAGAGCAACACCAACAACAATCAAAAGTCCTGTTCCACCAATTGTTACACTACTTGATAAACTAACGTTTTCAAAACAGTTTACAAACCAAGTAAATACAATAGGAACACAGGCAATAAATGCAAGGAAGAAACTTCCCACAATCGTCAGTCTAGATAATACTTTAGATAAGTAATTTTCAGTATCTTTTCCTGGACGAATTCCCGGAATATATCCACCATTTTGCTGTAAGTTCTTGGCAAACTCCTCAGGACGCATCTGGATAAACGTATAGAAATATCCAAATAGGAAAATAAGTACGATATAAATTACGAATCCAACCGGTGTCGTAAAGGATAAATATTGCTCAACAAAAGTTTTGAATCCTTCTTTACCGATAAAACTAGCAATCGCTGTTGGAATCGCAAGTAAACTTGAAGCAAAAATCACCGGAACAACTCCAGCAGAGTTAATCTTAATTGGCATATAATTAGCATCACTTCCAAATGCACTCGTACTTTTATTGGCATACTGAATTGGAATTTTACGATTTGCTTCTTCAACAAAGATTACGCCAATAATCAACAAGAAATAAACGATAACAAAGAGAACAAATAAAACAATTCCAATCGTAGATGAAATGCTAGAGTTAATGACCAATCCACGAAATGCCTCAATAAACATTTGTGGAAGCGTAGAAATAATTCCTGCCATGATAATCAAACTCATCCCATTGCCAATTCCTTTAGTTGTAATCTGGTCTGATAACCACATAAGGAATGCTGTTCCTGCAGTCATAATTGTAGCAACATAGACATGGTCCATTGCGGTTGCCCCACTTCCTAGAAAAGCGAAAGAAAAGGCAAATCCTTCAACGAATGAGAAAATAATTCCCATATATCTAGTAATTTGGTTCATCTTCTGACGTCCAGTTGGACCTTGTTTAGCAAGTTCACTAAAGTAAGGTACAATGTCCATTTGTAGAAGTTGCGTAATAATGGATGCCGTAATGTATGGCATAACTCCTAAAGCAAAGATTGAAAATTGCTTTAAAGCACCTCCACCCATAGCATTCATCAATTCTAAAAATCCTAAACTTCCAGCAATATCTTGGGTACCTGGAACACGAATTCCCGTTCCGATGATAAAAATCATTAGTGCACCAAGAGTAAATAAAATTCTACCACGTAAATCTTTATTTGTTGGCGCAAATAATTGTTTAATTACTTGAGGCATACTAGATCACCTCAATTTTGCTTCCGCTTCTTTCTAATTTCTCTAATGCAGCTTGTGTAAAACGATGTGCCTTAATATTAACTTTGTGTTCAAGCTCTCCATTTCCAAGAACTTTAATTCCACATTTTTGATTCTTAACAAGACCACATTGTTTTAATAATTCTGGTGTAATCTCCGTTTTCTCATCAAAACGATTCAAATCACGAATATTAATTACAGCATATTCTGTTTTAAATTTAGCATTGCTAAATCCACGTTTAGGTAAACGTCTATATAGTGGTAATTGTCCACCCTCGAATACAGCACGAACTCCTCCACCACTTCTAGCGTTTTGTCCTTTATGTCCTTTTCCACTTGTTTTACCAAGTCCTGAACCAGGTCCGCGTCCTACTATTTTTTTTCTGTGAGTAGCCCCTGGGTTTTTCTTTAATTCATGTAACTTCATTATCCCAAAATCTCCTCTTCTGTTTTTCCTCTCAAACGACAAACCTCTTCTACAGATTTTACGCTTGTTAGAGCATTAATAGTAGCCGTAGCCATATTTAGTTTTGTACGAGAACCAAGAGATTTAGAAAGAATATCTTTTACTCCAGCAAGTTCAAGTACACTTCGTACAGCTCCTCCTGCAATTACTCCAGTACCTTCACTAGCAGGTTTTAAGAATACTTTTGCAGCACCACTTCTACCTAGTACTTCATGTTGAATCGTACGTCCATCAACAAGAGAGATACGAACAACATTCTTTGTTGCCGATTGAATTGCTTTTTTAATTGCATCTGGTACTTCGTTTGCTTTACCGATACCAAGTCCAACGCGACCTTTTCTATCTCCAACAACAACTGTTGCAGAAAATCTTCTTTGACGTCCACCTTTGTTTACCTTAACAACAGATTTCACTTCGATGACTAACTCTTCAAACTCTTTTGGTTTTTCTGAAACGTCTTTTCTTTGCATAACCATTATCTCCTTCCTAGAACTCTAAACCAGCTTCACGTGCAGATGTTGCGAATGCTTCTACACGACCATGATAAAGGTATCCTCCTCTATCAAATACGACTTTAGAAATTCCTTGTTTTTTAGCTTTTTCTGCTAAATCTTTTCCCACAATTTTTGCTGCTTCTATATTAGAACCATTTTCTAGCTTTAAACTAGAAGCACTAACTAAAGTAACGCCTGCTTCATCATCAATAATTTGTGCACTAATATTTTTGTTTGAACGATAAACAGCAAGTCTAGGAACCTCATGAGTTCCAGAAATTTTACTTCTGACACGTTCATGTCTAACCTTACGCATTACTTCACGAGATTTATTTTTAATCATTTTATAACTCCCTTCTAAAGCTTAGCCTAAGCAGCTTTCTTTCCTTCCTTACGGCGAACATATTCATCTTTGTATCGAATTCCTTTTCCTTTATAAGGTTCAGGTGGTCGAACTTTACGAATATTTGCTGCAAATTCTCCAACTTTTACTTTATCAATACCAGAAACTTTAATCTCTGTATTCGAAATTTGTTCTACGCTAAGACCTTCTGGAACTTCCATCTCTACAGGGTGAGAATAACCAGCATTAATTACTAATGTATTTCCTTTAAGATTGAAACGATATCCAACACCGATAATTTCTAATCCTTTATGAAATCCTTCAGTAACTCCTTCGATAAAGTTATGAATTAATGCATTTGTCGTACCATGCATTGCTTTGGTTTTTAATTCTTCATTTGCACGTTTTACTGTAATGATATTTTCTTCAATACCAAGTTCAATATGACGTGCAAGAGATAAAGATAGTTCTCCCTTAGGTCCACGAACAGTAACAACACCATCGTTGTTTTCTACAGTAACACCATTTGGCACTGTAATTTTTCTATTTCCGATTCGGCTCATTTTCGTAACCTCCTTTTTTACCAAATATACGCAAGAACTTCTCCACCAAGGTTATTTTGACGAGCTTGTTTATCTGTCATAATTCCTTTAGATGTAGAAATAATTGCAATTCCTAGTCCATTTAATACTTTTGGAACTTCGTCCGCTTTTACATATACTCTTAAACCTGGTTTAGAAATTCTTTTAAGACCGGTAATCACACGTTCTTTCTTTTCTCCATATTTAAGTGTTAAATAAATCATTCCCGATGTAGTTTCATCTTGAACTTTATAATCTACAATAAATCCCTCTTCTTTTAAAATTCTAGCAAGTTCTATTTTTAATTTAGAAGCAGGAACTTTTACTTCCGTATAACGCATTTGATTTGCATTACGAATTCTGGTTAACATATCAGCAATTGTATCTGTAACTACAGCCATGTTTAATCCTCCTTCCCTCTTACCAACTTGATTTTCTAACACCAGGAATTTGTCCTTTATGTGCTAGTTCTCTAAAACAGATACGGCATAGACCAAATTTGCTCATTACGGCATGAGGTCTTCCACATCTTTTGCAACGAGTGTACTCACGTACTTTAAACTTTTGGGTACGCTCATTTTTCACTTTCATACTTTTTTTTGCCATATTTCTTTCCTCCAATTACTTTCTAAAAGGCATTCCAAGTTCTTTTAAGAGGTCGTATGACTCTTCATCTGTCTTTGCTGTTGTAACAAAAACGATATCCATACCACGCACTTTGACAACGTTGTCATACTCAATCTCAGAGAAAATTAATTGTTCTTTAATTCCTAAGGTATAGTTTCCTCTTCCATCAAATCCTTTTTCATTTACTCCATGGAAGTCCCTAACACGAGGAAGTGCAATAGATACTAATTTATCTAAGAAGTTATACATATTTTCTCCTCGTAATGTAACTTTACAACCAATTGCTTGCCCTTCACGAACTTTAAATCCAGCAATTGATTTACGAGCTTTAGTAACTACTGGTTTTTGTCCGGCAATTACAGTTAAATCGTTAACAGCAGCTTCGATTAATTTAGAGTTTCCTGTTGCATCTCCCACTCCCATGTTAATGACGATTTTATCTAGTTTTGGTACTTCCATAACAGATTTATAAGAATGTTTCTTTTGTAAACTTGGAACAACTTCATTCAAGTATTTTTCTTTTAGGCGGTTCATAAATTACCCTCCTTTCAGGTTAGTCTAACTTCTCGTTAGATTTTTTACTAATTCTAATCTTCTTATTATTTTTATCGAATTCATGACCGATTCTAGTACGTTGTTTTGTCTTTGGATCCACAATCATCACATTAGATGCATGAATTGGAGCTTCTACTTCTAGAATTCCACCAGATTCTTGACCGTTACCTTTTCTGTGCTTTTTAACAATATTTACACCTTCTACGATAACTCTATTTTCGCGTCTCAAAGTTTTGATGATTTTTCCTGTTTTTCCTTTGCTAGCACCGGCGATTACGATTACTTTATCTCCTACTTTAAAGTTCATAATATCCTCCTTTATAGCACTTCTTTCGCCAAAGATACAATTTTCATGAAGTCTTTGTCACGAAGTTCCCGTGCAACTGGTCCGAAAATACGAGTTCCCACAGGGCTCTTATCTTCTTTGATAATCACGCAGGCATTGTCATCAAACTTAATGTAACTTCCATCATCTCTTCTTACACCTTGACGACTTCTAACAATTACAGCTTTGACAACTTTTCCCTTTTTCACAGTTCCATTAGGTGTTGCAGTTTTTACTGTACCAACAACTATTGAACCGATATTCCCAGTTTTAACTTTGCTTCCCCCTAGTACACGAATCACTAATAATTCTTTTGCACCAGAGTTGTCAGCTACCTTTAAACGGCTTTCTTGTTGTAACATAAAATATTTCCTCCTTCACCTAAGAGTTATAAAATAACTGCTTCTTTTACGATTTTTTCTAGATAGAAATGTTTGCTTTTAGAAATTGGTTTACATTCTACAATTTTTACAACATCTCCCACTTTAGCTTTATTTGCTTCATCATGTGCTGCATATTTCTTAGAGCTTTTCACTCTTTTTCCATATAATGGATGTTTTTTGTAAGTTTCTACTAAAACAGTAATTGTTTTATCACATTTAGCACTTACTACCGTTCCCGTAAATGATCGTCTTACCTTTTCCATTACTTAACCTCCCCATTTAATTCACGTTCTCTAAGAACTGTCTTACAACGAGCAACCGTATGTCTTAGTTCTCTTAATCTTGAAGGTTTTTCTAGGTTTCCTGTTGCTTGTTGGAAACGTAAGTTAAATAATTCTTCTTTGCTTTCTTTAATTTTCGCCATAATTTGTTCTGTGGTAAGTTCTCTTATTTCTTTAACCTTCATTATTTTCACCACTTTCTTCGCGTTTTACAAACTTCGTCTTGATTGGTAATTTATGAGAGGCAAGTCTTAATGCTTCACGAGCAACTTCTTCACTTACTCCAGCAATTTCAAACATGATTTTACCTTCTTTAACAACAGCAACCCATGCTTCTACATTACCTTTACCTTTACCTTGACGAGTACCAATTGGTTTTTTTGTTAGTGGCAAGTGAGGGAATATATTAATCCAAACTTTACCACCACGTTTCATATAACGTGTCATTGCAATACGAGCTGCTTCGATTTGATTGGCAGTAATCCAAGCACCTTCTTTTGCCATAAGTCCAAAGTCACCTTTATCTAAAGTTCTATTTCCTTTAGCACGTCCTTCATAAGGAAGACGGTGTACTCTACGGAATTTTGTTCTAGATGGTATTAACATAATTATTTACCTCCTTTAGCCTGTTTAGAAGGTAGAATTTCTCCTTTATAAATCCATACTTTAACCCCGATTTTACCAAATGTAGTATCTGCCTCTGCAGTTGCATAATCGATATCTGCTCTTAATGTATGAAGAGGAATTGTTCCTTCTGTATAACCTTCGCTACGAGCCATATCAGCGCCACCTAAACGACCAGAAACTAAAGTTTTGATACCCTTAGCACCATTTTTCATTGCGTTTCTGATTGCTCGTTTTTGTGCCATTCTGAAGGATGCTCTGTTTTCAATTTGTTTTGCAATTTGATTTGCTACGATTTCTGCATTCATATCTGGCTTTTTAATATCCACGATAGAAATTTGAATGTTTTCATCAACTAACTTTTTAAGCGTTGTTTTTAATTTTTCGATTTCACTTCCACTCTTACCGATAATCATACCAGGTTTTGAAGTAGAAATGATAATCTCAGTTCTCTTAGGATTTCTTTCGATTTGAATCTTACTAAGGCTGGCATCTTTTAATGTCTTCTCTAAGTATTCACGGATTTTGATATCTTTATTTAAATAGATTGCATAATCTTTTTTATTTGCATACCATTTTGAATCCCAATCTTTGTTAATCCCAAGTCTCATCCCATTAGGATTTACTTTTTGACCCATATTCTTGATCCTCCTTGATTATTTATTTGAAACGACTATCACGATGTGACTAGTTCTTTTATCTTTATGTCCAATATGACTACGTGAATCAAACATGTGTCTTTTTAATACTGGACCAGCATCAACTCTTGCCTCGCTAACAAATAAAGTGTCTTTATCCATTCCAAAGTTGTTAACGGCATTACTAACGGCAGAATCTAATACTTTCTTTGCAAGTCTTGCTGATTTATTATTCATATTGTTTAAAATATTAAGTGCAGTACTTACCTCTTTCCCACGAATTAAATCAATGACAAGTCTTGCTTTAATTGGGGATACTCTAAGAGTTTTCGCGATTGCTTTTGCTTCCATATTTTTTCCCTCCTAGCCATTATTTCTTTTTCTTGTTGTCGCCATGTCCACCAAACTTACGAGTTGGTGCAAATTCTCCAAGCTTATGTCCAACCATATCTTCTGTTACATAAACAGGAATAAAATCTTTTCCGTTATGTACAGCGAAAGTATGACCAATAAAAGCTGGGAAAATAGTACTACGACGTGACCATGTTTTAATGACTTCTTTTTTTCCAGATTTTTCTAACTTTTCGACCTTTTCTAGTAATCTTTTGAATACATAAGGCCCTTTCTTTAAACTTCTAGCCATGTTAATCTTTGTCCTTTCCTATTTACTATTGCGACGACGTACGATAAGTTTATCGCTTGCTTTTTTCTTACGTGTCTTATATCCAAGTGCAGGTTTACCCCAAGGAGTAACTGGTCCTTTTCTACCGATTGGTGCACGACCTTCACCACCACCATGAGGGTGATCATTAGGGTTCATTACGCTTCCTCGAACAGTTGGACGAATTCCCATATGACGTGTACGTCCTGCTTTTCCTAGTTTTACAAGTTCATGGTCCTCATTTCCTACTTCACCGACTGTTGCATAGCAAGACCCAAGAATTAATCTTTGTTCTCCACTAGAAAGGCGAACCATAACGTAAGCACCTTCTCTACCTAAAATTTGAGCACTTGCTCCAGCAGAACGTGCAATAGAACCACCTTTTCCAGGTTTAAGCTCAATATTATGTACCATAGTACCAACAGGAATATTCATAATTGGAAGTGCATTTCCAACACGAATATCTGCATTTTCTCCACTAGAAACAACATTTCCTACTTGTAAT
The DNA here is from genome assembly GCA_910587725.1 of uncultured Bacilli bacterium. Classification (GTDB taxonomy): domain Bacteria; phylum Bacillota_I; class Bacilli_A; order RF39; family UBA660; genus MGBC162581. Next base: position 2,661 of record CAJUNG010000042.1, on the reverse strand, counting down.
CCTTTTGGAGCAATAATATATCTCTTTTCTCCATCATGATAGTTAAGTAAAGCAATGTTTGCACTTCTATTTGGGTCGTACTCAATTGAAGCAACAGTTGCTGGAATATCACGTTTATTTCTTTTGAAATCAATAATTCTATATTTTCTTTTTGCTCCTCCACCTTGATGTCTTACCGTGATTTTTCCTTGATTATTACGACCACCATTTTTATTAAGACGAACGGTCAAACTTTTTTCTGGAGCTTTTTTACTTAGATTTTCGTTTACTAACGTACTCTTTTTTCTTTGCGCATTCGTCATTGGTTTATATTGTCTAATCGCCATTACTGTTTTCCTCCTTCCTAATTAAGTTCAATTTGTTGTCCATCTTGAAGTCTTACAATTGCCTTTTTCGTACGGTTTGTAAGTCCTGTATAACGACCAACTCTTCTTTTTTTAGGTTTTACGTTAATTGTACGAACAGATTCGACTTTCACGTTAAATATTTTTTCGATGGCTTGTTTGATTTCTGTTTTGTTACTTCTTGGATCTACTTTAAATACATATTGTCCAAGTCCTTGTGCAGTAATAGAACTTTTTTCAGTAACTACTGGTCCCTTGATTACTTCTAAGTATTTTGTATCCATTAAACAAGCACCTCCTCTATTTTTTCTTTTGCCGCATTTTCCATTAATACAACATCTGCATTAACAAGGTCAAATACGTTGATTTCACTTGCATCAATCAATAGTACATTTCCAAGATTACGGCTTGCAAGAATGACATTTTCAGTTAACTCTGAAACGATGATAAGTACTTTCTTATCTGCAATTTTCAAAGTTTCTAACATTTCTTTCATTTCTTTTGTCTTTGGTGTATTAAATTCAATTTTATCGACTAGCATTAATTTATCGTTAGCTGCATGAGTAAGTGCTGTACGTAATGCAAGACGTCTTTCTTTTCGATTTTGTTTTTTTGAGTAGTCACGAGGTACTGGTCCACCATATACTCCTCCGCCAACCCATTGCACTGCACGAATTGACCCTTGACGAGCGTGTCCTGTACCTTTTTGACGCCATGGTTTTCTTCCTCCACCACGAACTTCACTACGGTTTTTTGTTTTATGTGTTCCTTGTCTTAATGATGCACGTGTTAAAATGATTGCATCGTATAAAACTTTATCATTACACTCGATATCAAAAATATCTTGATTTAATTTAACGTTCTTAAGTTCTTCACCTTTAGTATTTAAAAGTTTTACATCTTTCATATTTTATCCTCCTTATCAATCACACATTTAAAAGTTTCAAAGGCATTTCTATTCTGTAACTTCGTCTTGTGATGATTCACGATTTTCGTTAGATTCTTCTGCATCAGGAGTTTCTGTAGTAGTATCATCTGCTTTTTCTACTACTTCTTCAGTAATAGGAGTATCTTCTTCTACTTCATAAACGACTAAATCTTCCATCTCGTTTATTTTTTCTCCTTTTTTCACAGCCGTACGAATCATAACTAAAGATTTTTTCGGACCAGGGATGCTTCCTTTGATTAAGATTACATTATTTTCTAAATCAACATCAACTACCTCTAAGTTTTGGATTGTTGTAGTTTCTGCTCCCATATGTCCTGGTAATTTCTTACCTTTAAGAACGTGCATTGGTAACATTGTACCTAAAGAACCAACTCCGCGATGATATTGAGAACCATGTCCCATAGGTCCACGAGATTGGTTATGACGTTTAATTACGCCTTGGAAACCTTTTCCTTTACTAACACCAGTAACATCTACCATTTCTCCTTTTTGGAATAGGGATGCATTAATTTCTTGCCCTAGTGTATAGTCTGTAGTACTCATTCCCCTAATTTCTCTTAAGAAGCGCTTAGGTGTAGTACCAGCTTTTTTTGTATGTCCAACTTTTGGCTTATTGCTAACTTTCTCACGAACTGTTTGATATCCAAGTTGGATTGCGTCGTATCCATCAGTTGCCACAGTTTTAATTTGTGTTACAACATTTGGTTCTACTTCTACGACAGTGACCGGAATTAATTTTCCACTCGTTGTAAAAACTTGTGTCATTCCGACTTTTGTACCTAAGATTCCTTTCATTATTTCTTCCTCCTACAATTATTTTGTTTCGATTCTGATATCTACTCCGCTTGGTAAATCTAAATGACTAAGTGCATCTACGATTTCTTTGCTCGGATTTTTGACATCGATTAATCTCTTATGCGTGCGCATTTCGAATTGTTCACGGCTATCTTTGTATTTGTGAACAGCTCTTAAAATTGTGAATTTTTCAACTTCTGTGGGAAGTGGTACAGGTCCACTAATTTCTCCACCAGTTCGTTTTACTACCTCCACGATTTTTGTTGCAGCATTATCTAGAATTCTATGGTCATACGCTTTTAAACGAATACGAATTCTTCCTTTTGACATATTTGTCTTCCTCCCTTCGCCTATATCTAGTATAGACTTGCTCCGTAAGAATAACCCAATTTCACCGAACAACTTAACCCGGTGTATCAGCAACCTCTCACATCTTAGCAGCCACATACGTCTAAAATTATACCAGAAAAGTAATAAAATGCAAGCTTTTTTTAAAAGTTTTTCACTTTTTTTCGCACTTCTGAATTGTAAAAGTAAATTCCACCTCAAATTAAAATAAAGTGGAATTTACTT
>CAJUNG010000041.1 GCA_910587725.1 uncultured Bacilli bacterium | reverse complement strand
GGGGAATTATACCCCTAACAATAACAGTTCACTGAACTGTTATTGTTTCGATTAACATTTTCTTAAGATTTCCCATCACATTACCTTCCTTTTTATTATCTAGTTCTATTTTAGCATAAACTCCTGAATTTCTCCATCGTTTTCGCAGCTTTTATCTGTCTTACACTGAAAAAAATCTAGAAAATGATGATTGTTCATCCCTTCTAGATTTTTATTTTCCTTATTTTACTACAACATTTACGATTTTTCCTTTAATTACAATGACTTTTAGAATTTCGTGCCCCTCTGTATATTTTCTTACATTTTCCTCATTAAGGGCTTTTTCTTTTATCCATTCTTCATCGGAATCAGCCTTTATTTCAATCGTTGCACGTACTTTTCCATTGACCTGCACAGCAATCGTTTTCGTCTCTTCTAAAAGTTTGTTGGTATCATATTTTGGCCATGAACTTTCACAAAGAGGATTTCCAAGATGATAGATTTCATTTAATTCTTCTGTCATATGTGGTGCAAATGGATTTAATAAAGTTAATAAAGTGCGATAATCACTTTTCGTTATCGTTTCCTCTTCTTCAAACCGATTTTGTAAAATCATTAAAGCAGATACTGCCGTATTAAATTTCATGTTGTCAATATCTTCCGTTACCTTTTTGATTGTTTTATGAATAAGTGATTCTAAAGCTTCGGTGTATCCTTCGTTGTCATTTAATTTTTCTCCTTGTTTTTCTACACGGTCTAAGAATCTTTTACATCCCTTTAATCCCTGTTCACTCCATGTTGCTTCTTTTTCATAATCGCCAATGAACATTTCATAAGTTCTTAATGCATCTGCTCCATAAAGATTTACCATATCATCAGGATTGATGACGTTACCTAAAGATTTACTCATCTTCACTCCGCCATCTCCTAAAATCATTCCGTGGGCAGCGCGAATTCTGAATGGTTCTTTGTAAGGAACAAGTCCAATGTTATATAAGAATTGATTCCAAAATCTTGCATAAAGTAAGTGGCGGGTGGCGTGTTCCATTCCTCCGTTATACCAATCTACTTGTCCCCAATATTTTAAAGCATCCATACTAGCGAACTCTTGGTCATTCTTTGCATCCATATAACGTAACCAGTACCATGAAGAACCAGCCCAATTTGGCATAGTATCGGTCTCACGTTTAGCTCTTTTCCCACATTTTGGACAAGTTGTATTGACCCATTCTTCGATATTTGCTAGTGGACTTTCTCCATTATCTGTTGGTTCATATTGTGCAACATCTGGAAGTACAACTGGTAAATCTTCTTCAGCGACAGGAACCCATCCACATTCTTCACAATGAATAAGAGGAATTGGTTCTCCCCAGAAACGTTGGCGAGTAAAAATCCAATCTTGTAATTTGTAGTTTGTCTTTTTTGTCCCTAACTGTTCTTGCTCTAAGTACTCTATCATTTTTTCAATAGATTCTTTCTTATTGGTATAACCATTTAGGAATCCCGAGTTAATCATTTTTCCATCGCCAGTATAGGCTTGTTTTTTCACTAAATATTCATAAATTGTAGAATGAAGTTCATCGTGAATTTCTTTTTCGATGGTACTTGCATTAACCCATTCAATATCAAACTTTCCAATTTCCTCTTCATCTAATTTTTTACTTACTTGTTGTTCATTTTCTAACTCAAAGAAAACACCAACGGCATCAATTTCATAATATTTATTTTTATTATGCGCATAATAATGGTGGTTTACAGGAAAACTGGTTTTGATATATTTTAAATTTGTATATCCCGTTTCTTCCTCGATTTCTCTTCTTGCACATTCCTCAGGAGTTTCTCCTTCTTTCTTGGTTCCGCCAATGAAGAGTCTTCCTCCAAGTTCATGCCAATTGATGGTTAAGTACTGGTTATTTTTCTTATCCAAAACAATAGCTACAATGCTTTCTTTATAATTCTCCTCTTCATGTGCGTCTCCAGTAACTTTTTCAATTACAGGAATCATTTCAATATTAAATTTGCAGGCAAAGTCATAATCTCTTTGGTCATGAGCGGGAACTGCCATGATTGCTCCGGTTCCATAGTTCATCATGACATAGTCAGAAATATAAATAGGAACTTGCTTTTTCGTAATTGGATTAATTGCGGTTAGACCTTCAATTTTTACTCCTGTTTTGTCTTTGGTTAATTGCGTTCTTTCAAACTCGGTCTTTTTACTAGCAAATTTTTTGTATTCCATAATTTCTTCGATATTTTTAATTTGCTCTTGATTGTTATCAATCATTGGATGTTCTGGTGCAATGACCATGAAAGTAACACCAAATAAGGTATCTGGACGAGTTGTATAAACTTTTAATTTCTCATCAACTTCATTAATAGAAAACTCTACTTCTGCTCCGGTTGACTTTCCAATCCAATGAATTTGTGCTGTCTTAATTTTTTCTTGGAAATCGGTATCTTTTAATCCATCAATCAAATCTTCGGCATAATCACTCATTTTTAGCATCCATTGCTCTTTTTCTTTTTGCACTACTTCTGTTCCACAACGTTCACAAACACCACCTGAGGAATCTTCGTTAGATAATCCTGTTTTACATTTTGGACACCAGTTAATATTTTTCTTCGCCTTATAGGCAAGACCATGTTCAAAAAATTTTAGGAATTGCCACTGGGTCCATTTGTAGTATTCTGGGTCTGTCGTTGCAAATTCACGAGACCAGTCAAAAGAAATCCCCAAAGACTGAATCTGTCCTTTAAAGGTTTTAATATTTTCTTTTACGGCAATGCTCGGATGAATATGATGTTTGATTGCGTATTGTTCTGCAGGTGCCCCAAAAGCATCCCATCCCATTGGGAATAAGACATTATATCCCATCATTCTCTTTTTTCTCGCTAAAATATCTAATGCTGTATAGCTTCTTACGTGTCCGACATGAAGTCCGGCACCAGAAGGATAAGGAAACTCTACCAAGTAATAATATTTGGGTTTGTCGATGTCATTTTTTGCTACAAAAGTTTCGTGTTCCTTCCAATAATTTTGCCATTTATTTTCGATTTGTTTTGTATTCATTTTCTTTGCTTCCTTTCTTTTTATAATAAGTTCCTACTAGATGATAGCTAATTAAAATTAGCGGAACCATCACGATAAATCCACATAACAGTTGTAAGAGTATATTTCCTATAGGAAAAACGATTACTACGGTCAGGGAAATAATGAAGCTTCCTATCATACTTACCGTATTGATAAAATTACGATAATCTATTTTTTTAAAATCTAGTTGGTATCTTCTCATTAAGTATTCCACTTCTATTGGGACTTTTTTCTTATGATATTGACTAGCTTTTCTTATGATAAAAATGTAAGATAAGAAATAGAGTCCTAGAAATGTTAGTACAAAGTACAAAATATGTTCCATATCCACCTCCAAAATAAAACGCGAAAATTTCATCCATAAGGACGAGAGTTTCGCGGTACCACCTTAATTTATAGAACAAGTTCTATACCCTTTGAATCGATAAAGGAATTACCCTACTTTACTAGAAAGACAAGTTCATCTAATACTCATTGATCTACTTTCACCTCATGTAGACTCTCTTTTTACAATATTTCTTAGATTACTACTTCTTTCGTTTTTGTGAAGTTATGATTAGTATATCACAAAATTGAGCATTTGCTCTAAATTTTTCTTAATTTTTTCATCTTTTTCATCTTTAATAAAGGTGATTAATTTTACCGCCCTTTGATACCCCAATAATAGCATAGGATGATTATCGTATAGAGAAAAACTCCATGATGGATTTACTTTCTTTTATAGCTCAACTTTATATAGTACTGGAGTTAACTTGCGTTGGTCTAAATCATAAGCATTAATTGTTTTGATGGTCACATTAAGATTATCTATTTTTACATAATAAATTAAACAATCCTTACAATCATGTTCTTTTTTTAATCCTTTCATTACTTCTAGCTCCTTTTTAGAAATAAAGAAAGGTTTATCTTTCTTTCCATAAGAAGTTTTTACTTCTATACAAATCGGGTCTCCTTTTTCATTAACGCTAATTAAATCATAACCCAAACCATCGAATGTCGTTTCTTCATCAAATCTAGCAACGTAATTTACCGCATCGATTCGATTTGCTAATCCAATTTGTATCAAACGGTTTCTTTCTGCTTGTAAAACGATTTCCTCACCAATTTTTCCATGAAGCCTTTTTGTTTCGTTTTCTTTTTGATAATTATGCTTAGCCCCTTTTGATACTTTACTTCTTGATTTTTCATTCACTTGATATCCTTCATTTGAGAAACATACATGGTACACTACATCTTTACCTTCCGTGTTAATCGTAACATCCGTTTCTATGTTTTGGTGAGAATTTTCCCCGCTCGTATTGTTATTCAAATTATTTTTCATCATTGCTGATTTTTGTAATTCATCATCATTACCTTTGGAAAAATTTTCTTTGATTCGCTGGTTATATGACTTATTATAATTATTAGATAAATCAGAATCTTCTTCTATCCATCTTTTTACCATTTTTTCAATTAAAGCGACATTCTTGTCCAATTTGATTAAACGATAAGTCGTATTCACTTCTTTATTCATTAAATCTTCAATTACTTTTTCTCTGCTAAAATCGATTTCTGATAGCTTTTTTTTGTAGGAATTTCTTCTTGGAATAGCGACTGTCATAACACTTATCAGGGTATCAATTATTTGTTGACGAATTTGATTATTGATATGGCTATACTTTTTATCTATATCATCTAGTATCGTCTCGATATTTCTTATTACACTTTCCAAAGTAATGTTTTCGACTTTTTTTTGTTTCTTTAACTTTTTAAATTCTTCTTCTGATACACCAAAGAAATCGGCAATTGCATTCATCGTATAAGGATATTCTACTAATTTAATAATATCTTCTGAGGATAAATCGGTTATGTCTTTATTTCTATAACGATTTAATAAACCTTCTGTCATACTTCCGTTTTCCTTCCTATTTTAAAACTATCATATTTTGAATTTCCGCCAATTTCATTATTCTCTTTGATAATCTTTTTGTAATGGACACTAAGTAGCAGACTATATCATGAATTTAAAGATTTGATGAATGATTTTTTAATGCTGCCTTCCCATCAGTTCTACTTTAATTTATTTTTTTTTTATTTTTACGATTATATTTTCTGCACAGTTATTTTTTATTCCGAAGATAGAGGAAATTTTTGTAAGTATACATAGAAAGTGAATTTTTTTAGATAGCCTTTTTCCTCTATTTTTATAGATATCGCTTAACTTTTGATAGTTCTCAATCTGGTTTATTCCACATTGACTTAATTTTTGATAAGCCTCTCTTAATTGCTCATCGGCTTCAAAACTTTCTGTTCCTTTATCAATTAATTTTTTTCTCTTGTTAACTTCTTCATCAAAAAGTTTTGTTTTTTGTTTCCATATCTCACTTAGTTCTTGATAGATATCGCTTAATCTTAGGCACTTTTCCCATTCTTCTAGTGGGTGATATCCTCTTATGTTTTCTAGTTCTTCAATCAAAAAATCTTTCTGTCTAACTAAAAATTCCTTATCCATCTCTAGTTCTTCTAATGTTCGTTCATCCATTTTTAAATTCCCTTATTTCTACTTTATTTTCTATTGCTGTTTTATCATCTAATGATTTTGTGGTATACTACCCAGTCTTTTCATTAGTTTTCTCGATTTTTCTTCATTACTATTTTTTAATGTGACATAGTCTTTAATCATGGTTTCTAAGGTTTCCTCAGATGGTGCTATTTTTTCGAAGAAATGGAATATTCCACTATCTAAGTCATCACAGACAAAACTTTCATAGTGTAATTGGTTATGCCCGTAAAACACTTCCCATTCATTCACTTTCTTCATCATACAGAAAGCATTTTCTTGATAAGCACCTACGTTATAATATTGTTCTGGAATGGTATACTTTTCTAATACAATTTGGCATAATTCTAGTTTTTCCTTTTCCTCTAGATATCCTTCCATTTCTTTATCTTTGTCAGTTTCCCCTTCTAAGTGATGATTTAAAAATGTCTCTACATGATTTTCAAGATTATCTTTCGCAAGGTTTAATTTTTCTTCGAGTTTTGACACTTCCTGTTTTTCTTTGGCTAAAACTATTTCTAGTGTTTTTTCTTTCGCTTCTAATTTCTTTGTTGAAAATTTTTTCCACCGATTAAAGTTTTCAACATCTTTTTTAGCATTCTTTTTGTCATCGTGTGCATCAATATACTCATAAAAGCATATCCCTGTTAACCCTAATGACACAGAAGTCCACATAAACGAATCTATATGTATCGATTGCATTATAGAAAATACGCCAAGAATTCCCGCCGTAAAATAGAAACCGGGGTGTACTCTTCCCTTTAGTATCGTATGAATATCTTCAAATTCTTTTTCTAGATTTTCTATACTCATTTGCTTTTCTTTTAATTCATAGGCTAATTTTCTAACATTTTCTAGCGCTTTCTTTAACTCTGTCATTCTCTTTTCCCCCTTAAAACTAAGAAATGCCTATATTATATTAGATTTGTTCAATATATTCAAGTAGTTTTAAGAATAGACGAATATGTTCTTTTCCTAGTCCTAATTTGTTTAAATGACGAATTTCAATTCTTTTTCGTTTAATAGCAAGGTTCGAAAACATGATGGCAGAGATTTTTTCTTTCAAAACCGTATTAATTGGTAAGTCTAAAAGAATGCTATCAATCTCATCATTAATTAGACGCATAACATCGGCTTCCATCTTTTTCCCTTTACAAGAAATTAAAATATGGGCATTATAAGGGACTTCTTCTAATTCGATGATAAAATCTAAATCATCCATGTAGTTATTCGGTTTTACAATGATGTTATCCACATATACTTTCATCGATTCTACTCCCTTAGTATGATGGAATCTCACCTTGATATTTCTGGTGTCTGGTACGATTCCTTGCCGGGATTCTTTAGAAGTGATTGTAAGAACGTAGTTGTCTTTTGCATATTGGTATTCAAAATTGGTTTTGACATATGCACCTTCTTGATAAGCTGTCGTTAATCCATCATCTTCATATAATGTATAGTTTCCACTATCTCCTGGATAAACATTGATTTCTAAGTTTTTTGGATTTCTTTCGGTTAAGTGGTCATCATCAGACATCGGAATAATTGACCCACTTTTAGCAAATATAGGATAATCTTCCTCTTTATAGAAAGAAATATATTCTTTTTTTCCTTGGAATTTCTTTCCTGATCTTAGATTATACCAAACTCCTTCAGGAAGATAAAACTTATGGATTGTTCGGTTAATTAGGCTATCCCCACGAGAGAGAATTGGACAAACGAGAAGTCCTGGTCCGAAGAAATATTCATTTTTAAAATTGATATCGTCCATGACAAATGGTTCTTTATGGTATAGTGGTGTAATTAAGCTTGTTCCCTGATGATATTGATAGCATGCACTATAAATATAAGGAATCAGTTTTTGTCTTAATGCTAAGTATTGACTTACGATTTCTAATGTTTTCGCATTCCATCTCCATGGTTCTTTTCGATAGTATTTTCCACTTGGTGCAGAAAATCTTAAAACGGGAGAAAAACAAGCAAGTTCTACCGAGCGAATATATAGTTCTTCTTCTTCAATTCCTCCATAATTTCCTGCAATATCCGAAGAAATATAAGAAACACCAATATTGGCGGCATTTTGATTAATTAACGGAATTCTTCTTAAAGATTCCCAGCTAACAATAGTTCTACCCGTATAAGTAATCGGAAAGCGATGGGTTGCAATTTGCGCATTTCTCGATAACAATAGTCCTCTTCGATTACTAGAAGAAAGTAGTGAATACATCGAATTGTTGATTAACCATAATTTTTGAATATCTCCTTCAAAGCCTTGGAAGTCATTGGATAAAAAGTCAATTCCTTGATTGATTAATGGAGTTAACATATAGGAATTAATCGCTTTTAATACCGTTTGGTTCGTTGGTTCAAAAGTGACATGTTTTTCTCCTTCTAATCCAAAAGCTTTAGCAAGTAAAGCATAATTTTCTTCTTTCGGGGAAATTCCATCTTTGGGATTAATCGAAAGACCGATTCTTACTCCTTTTTTATGTAATTCCTCAATTAACTCTTTTGGATTTTCAATTAATTCTTTATTGAATGTGTATCCAGTCTCACTAGATTCGATTTCTTCTATTTTTTGATGCCACTGTTTTTCTAGCAAAATCGTAGAAAGTGGTAATTCTTCTTTACTAAAATTTCTTTCTAGTTCTAAAATATCTTCGCTTGTATATGGAAGGTCACGACTCCACCATGTTCCTAAGGCGTATCTTGGGACAAGTGGAGGAAATCCAGTTAATATATAGTAATCATTAAGAGCAAGCGTAAAGTCATTTCCATAAACAAAGACATAGACGTCTAAATATTCTTGTTCTCTTTTTACTAAAGTTCCATCTTCTCTAAAAAGCATGGTATTGCTATCATTAAATGAGGTATAACCATCTAATGAGTATAAACTTTTTCCACATCTTTGATTAAAAGAAGTTCCATCTTCTGATATATTTAGTCCCGGTAGAGTCTTTGCTTCTGCATTATTGATATACCAACTTTTATCACTATTGTTTACACTGATTTTTAAGTTTGCCATCGGCATAAGTTTACCTGCATCAAAGCTTTTTTCTTTGGCATAAGACAAAGTAAAATATTTTGTTACAATTTCCAAATATTTCTCGTCTTGTTTCACATTTGCTTTTACGACAGGGAATTTTCGATTGATTGCAAATTGGCTTGGTGCATCATAAAAAATACCATTTTTGTTGTACTCTAATCTTAACAATCTTTCTGATAATAATGTAATCCGATAATTTTGCCCTTGAAACATACATCCTTCTTGTGCGCGTCCCTTACTTAAATCCATCGTTTCTCACCCCTATTTTTATTTTCTAGTAAAATAATACCATAAAATAAAGGTTTCCGCAACTTGAAAAATCGGGATTATATCAAAAAAGACCAGATAAAAATCTTTATCTGGCGTTTCTATACTCTATATTCCTTTATGCTGTGAATACATATTCTAATTCTATTTTCTTTGAATTTAAAACTGAAGTTTACCACAATTATTTATTGGTAACCGTTGTTTAATAGAAAACAATTCTATCAATTATCTTTGTGCTTTTTCACCAATTTTTTAACATCTTCTGAATTATCTAATGTACTAGAGTCTTCCTCCTTTTTCTTTATTATATAATCATATGCTTTCCTTCCAATTAATCCCCCTAAAAAACCTAGAGCTGGCATCGCTAAAGCTAGAGAATAAACATCCCTATAGTAGTCTTCTATTGTTTTTTCTTCTTTTTTCTCCTCTTCTGGAATTGGGATTAACTCTATATTCGCAGGGGCTTTTATCTCCTCAGAATATGGGTCAAACATATAATACTGGCTATTTCGTACATTTGCGAGTTCTCTTAATGATTTATCTCGGTCAATGCGCGAAGGAGTAACACCGTAATAATAATCACCAATTTTTACTAAATTATCCTCATCCACAGAATAAGCTTCTACACCGACTCTTCTTAAAAGTGCGCATGTAATAATAGCATAATCGCTTCTAGTAATAGCATTTGAATCATTGTTAAATACATCCTCTAACTCTAAATCATCATTATAAATATATGTTTTATTATCTTTTATTTCCACATAATACCAACGCCAACTCGTTATCTCCATATTGATTGGTTTTTCTATTATTTGACTCAAAACTCCATCATTAGTAGGATAAAATTCGGCGTTTCCATCATAATTGTAGCGGTTGCAAACATAAAATAGTACCTTATCAAGCTTTTGTTGGTCAGTATCATCTTCACGAATACCCAATTCTTTTACGATACTATCTAATTTTTCATTTACTTCATTTAATTCATTAAGTTCATCTTGGCTCAGATTTAAATTATATTTTTCAAATAAATCATTTATTTCTTCCTTTGACAGATATATTGGTAAGTCACAACCTTTAATCTTTTCAGAAATACTGTCCTCAAAGGAAATGCTAATGTTTTTAGATATTTCTGGTAAATCTTTATAATTATATATCCAGTCATGAGAAAATCTTAGTTCACTTAAAAATTCTCCTCTGTCATACCTCGTATATACATAATCTGGAGTATTATAGTTTCCTAGTACACATATATCCTCAGAATTTCCCTTAACTGTTGGCCATAGACTCTCTATTTGATTAAAAAATTCTACATCTACTTCAAGGTTTGTAGTATCCGTAGATACACTAATTTCAGCCTTATTAGCCAAATCTCTATATAGTGGGTATAAATCTAAAGAATTTGCACCATCTTTAAACTTTAAATCGTTAAGTACAACTTTTTCTAATGTTCGACAATTTTCACTTATCCATGATAAATCTGTATCTTTAGATATCGTTAATCCATTTATAGTGATTTCATCTAGTCCACGGAGTGTCGTTAAAAATGCAAACATCTCATCGGTTAATTCAATATCCTTAAATTCTATCACGTTATATGGGGTATCCTTTGTCCACTCTAATGACTCGAATGTGTAGTTTACTTTACAATTATCATGTTTCATGAAATATAATTTAGCATCTTCTTCATTATCAAAATAAACTTTATTTCCGCATGTAATCTCTAAATTAACAAGCCTAGTATCCATCAAACATGCTAATATTTCAGGGTCAATTTGTTCTGTTAAACAGATTTCTAATCTTTGCAGACCTTCACACTTCGTAAGCCAAGATAAATCATCATGATTATTTACATTAATTGATAAATCTACAATGTTATACAATCTCATAGAACTATTTTCACTCAATTGAGATTGATAATATTCAGGTAAATCACTCACTCTTTCATAAGTTTTCTCTTCATTATCATCTAGTTTTTCGCTTTCTATTCTTACATCATCTTCAAAATCACTAGCAAAACTATCTATTGAACCATAAAATGAAGACAAGGCCATTGTAGCAGAAAGTACTACTGCTTTCATTCTTTTTTTCATATTCTTTTTCATTATTATTCCTCCTCGTTAAATACGACTTTTTATTATAATTTAATTCTTGTCTCTAGTCAACTATTGTATCAATCGGGATTATTGCATTTCCTTTTTTATTTTTTTCTTTTTACGTATTGTTCTATATTAATTTCAGGCATCCCTTCTTCTGTCATCTTTTCAAAGTCATCGGCGGAAATGTTTTCCCCAATAATTTTATTTACCCAAGCTCGAATATACAAAATATACTCTGAATCGTAACCTGCTTCTTCTAACCTTTCTCTTCTTTCATCTCCATGATTCCAACCATATCCCCATTCACCATTAATCACTTGTATAATTATTTCTCTTAATTCCTCTTCCTTATCGATTTCTGTTTTTTTCTCTTCGCTATCGGTTTCCGGTTTTTTCTCTTCGCTATCGGTTTCCGGTTTTTTCTTTTCTCTAGCGTTTTCTTTTTTTAATAACGACTTTCCTATTTTATTCTTTTTTGCCAAAGCCTCATCTACTAAGGTTGTACTTTGGAATAAGTTTAATGGCTTTACTCCTTTTGTTGTCATAGTTGTTAAGCCCAATAAAGTAACTGCTCCAAGTGCTCCTAATCTCAGGTTTCCTAAAATACTTCTCTTTCTCACTTTTTGTCCAAATGTTGTTGTTTCGAATCGATTTAATACTTCTTCTATACATTCTTTTTGCTCTCCTATATCCTCAGAAGACATTGTTTTTAAAGGATTCAAACCACCGTTTTTTAAATAATTTTCCAGAAGAAATTCTAAAGAGTCCATTTTTTCTGTTAAGTCGATTAATTGATTTTCTACTAATCCCATTCTTCTAATTAAATCTTCTTGTATTAAAGTATCATATCTATCGCTTTCCTCAACTTCACTTTCTTCTAATTCTTGACTTAAATCTTCTGTTGTTTCTCCATACTCCTCTGATGCTTTTGCTTCCTTCGTTATGGTCTCTAAAAGTTGTAAAAAATCTCTTTTGTTTGCGATTACTGTAGAATCAATTTCTTGATACAGTTCGTTTAATTTGTCACCTAATGTATCGAGGGAAATCGAGGTTTCTTCCTCTTTTAATTTTCCCACTAATCTTTTGATTTGTTCAATTTTTCTTTCGATTACCATGATTTCTGTTTCTTGTTTGCATTTTTTTAACTTTTGTCTCATTCTTTGACATAATTCTTCTACACTAATCAAATTTTCCTTTGGATATTCACCCATTACTTTAAAATTCTTATTCATTACAGGAAGGAGCTTCTCTGGATTCAAGATACCTTCAGAACCCACTATACTCGAGTAATAATCTCTTTCTGATAATTCCATTATTCGACTGAAAAAGTCAGACAACGTCCGTATATCAAAATACTCTAAAATTTCCTCCTTAGAAAATTCCTCTCCATCTTCTCTAACATAGTGATATTCCATGTCACCAATTGCTTGGTCCATTATCTCTTTTAGTGAAGTCGAAGTATTTAAAGAACAATAAGTGCCGTCTTCTCCTATAGTAGAAAATTTATACTCTTCTAAGTTTACTCCACGGTCTAATAAATTACTTAGAACGCTACTGAATACAGCTAATTTATATTTTGCTTCATATTGATTATTTAAATAGTTTTTTAAATTTTTTCGGCTTTTATCATGATAGGAAACTGTTGTTATATGAAGGGCAGTCGATTCAAAATATCTTATATCAAAATCATGATTAAAATAAACCCCATCGAATTTTCCTGTGTAGGGATAGTAAATATCTTCTCCTAGTAAGCCACTAATGATTTTCACGATATGATTTTGAATAAATCTTGGCAATGCCAATGGATTTTTCTCTAAATAGTTAGCAATTTTTTCTGTTACTTCATTACTCCAATACTGGACTAGTTCCAAGTCAAATTCTATTAACTCGCTCCTAGTATTATGTTTCCAAATTAAAGATTTTTCAGAAACCAATTCTTGCATTTGTTCATCCCAGATGATTTCCTGATTTGCTACAAATAGTAATAGGGGCTCTTTTTCTAACCAATGATATCTTCTTTCATTATTAATATTAGGATATAAGTACTCTAGTCTAACCTTTTCTACTACATTTTTTTTCTTTTCCATATTGTTTTCCCCCTTAAAATTTGTTCTATTTTACCATAAAATCATAGTTTTGGCAAGAAAAAAGACTATCAATCACTGATTGAATAGTCTAAATCGATTTAAGTTTAATGTATTTTTATATGCTTAGTGCAGAAAATACTTTCATGATGTTTCTCAATGCCTTATGATTCATAATCTCAACTAGTAATTTTTCTTGCTGAGATTCTGTCATTTCTTCTATTGGTTTTGCTCCTTCAAAGTCTTCTTCCTTGATTGTTTCTGCTTCTTCAACTTTAGAATCCATCGTAAGTGTTATGTATTCTACATTATCGATTTCAATACTTGCTTCCATTTTTGACTCAACGTCATTGATTTTTTCCTGATTGATTGTAATTTTTGCCAGGGTATCTCTACCTTCTTTGATTTTTATTTCAATCTTACAAGTATTGTTCTTTTGTTGAAAAATTCCTTCAATAGTGATATCTTCGATTTCTAGTTGGAAACTATAGGCATCCTGTTTTGCTTCTTTTTCAATGACTAAAATGATTGGCTCTTGTTCTTCAGACCAAATTTCAAAAGTATATTTGTTGTCATTTCCTGTATAGATTATGCTATCGTTTTCATTATCTGTTAATTCTAATTTTCTAATCTCTCCATTTTTATGATAAATATAGTACGTTAGAATAACTTCATTTGTAGAAAGTTCTTCCTCTTTTAAAAGCTCTTCAATTTCTTCTTTGATTTCATCAGCAGTCATATCCATAAGATTTTCTAATGTCGTTAATGCTTTTTCATTATTTTTGATATCTTCTAAAATCTTTGTGGCAATTCTAGTTCCTAATTCATCCGTAATTTCTAAATATTTTACGCTTAAAGTTTCTTCTTTTCCATCAATCTCTGTTTTTACATTGTCTTTAGTTTTAAAGTCACTCTCTTTTATTTCTGTTCTTAAGCTCTCTGCGACAATATTGATTAAAGTTTGGAAATCATAATCTTTTGCTGTCGTTTTTAATGTGCTTGAAAATCCCTGATTAGTAAAGTAGTAGTACTCATTTAGCATATCCTCTATATTAAAATATAGTCTTTCTTCTTTTCGATAAAGATTGGCATTAATAAATTCCTCTCCATCAATACTAGAAGTGATTCGATATTTTCCTAAATTATTGTTTTTTCCTTCTTGGGCAACGATTGAATAAGCAATTTCCTTGATTCCCAGTGGAAAATCTTCACTGATGTTCATTTTGACATTGGATGTAACCTTACTGTCTCCTTTAAATGTATCTTTGATGTTTAAGTCTGAAAGTTTCATTTCCTTAAATCCTTTGGTTAGATAGTGATAACTTTCTACAAATAGGGATTTGCTTTCTTTCTTATAATAGAAATAACCTATCCCACCTAATATAACTACGAGTAATACTACCGCGGCAATGATTAAGCCTTGATTCGACTTCTTCTTGCTATTTTCTATGTTGGTATTTTTTACTTCTTCCATAATACCTCTTTCCTTCTTTTATTTATATGTTTATTATAGCGAAAATCTTTTAAAATTGCTACATTTTTTCATTTTTTTCTTGTTTTTAACAAAACTGACAACTTTTTTATCACGGAACTTAAACACTTTTGAAACTCAAAAATTTCACAAACCATTATAAAATGGTT
>CAJUNG010000040.1 GCA_910587725.1 uncultured Bacilli bacterium | reverse complement strand
TTAACACTTAATTCCCGTTTGTGATAAAGCGGGAACTTACAATTTTATTTAAAGTATTTTTTCTTTTTTGTTGACATATGTTCGATTTTGATTTATAATAAAAAGAAATTTTAGTCTTAAAGGAGGGATAAAAATGACAAAATTCATATCGTATATCAAGCGAATTTTTCATCTGTGTTTATTTGGGAAAAAAATTGAAGAAAAAGAGGTTGAAAAAAGAACAAATACTTCTCAACCCACGGATAATTCTGATTCCTTATCAATTACCTATATCAACTGGGATTTTATTCATCACTTACAATCTTACGATATCGTTCTCGTTCGAATGAGGGAAGAAGATATTGAGAAGAACAAACTATCAGAAGCACATCAAAATCGCCCATTTCTACTAATTGAAAAGGATAATGAAAAACAATTCGCTCACGGATTTTATTTTACTAGTAATATTAATAATTCTTATTTTCAAAAGGAAAGACAGGGACTTCGTCTAATTCTTTCTCAACAGCGCTACCAAATTCATAAAAATTCTTTAGTGTTATTTCAAGAATTAATACCTCTTCCTTATGAAAATATCTCTCATCGCATTGACCATCTTCAAGAAAATGATTTAAGAAAACTTGAAAAATATCAAAGCCTATGGCAAGGAAAAGCTGTGATTTCTAACCCAACTCATCCTATACTTGAAATTGGCGATATCGTATTATTTCAAAACGTTTCTTATTTGATTTATCAAATCGATTCTACGAATGCCTATGCTTATCCGATTTTCTTATCTAAGGTAAAAGTGGATTTGACACAAAACTTCGATTACTTTAAATTTGCTAACCGACTTTATTTCATTCAATTTACTAATCCAAAGATTTTTTGTAATACTGATGACATCATGATTATCGGAAGATGGGATGAAGAGTCCGTTTCCTTAATCAGAGAAAATAAGAAAAAACAAAAGATACAAAAAAAGA
Organism: uncultured Bacilli bacterium; assembly: GCA_910587725.1. GTDB lineage: Bacteria > Bacillota_I > Bacilli_A > RF39 > UBA660 > MGBC162581. Next base: position 15,098 of record CAJUNG010000040.1, on the reverse strand, counting down.
AGAAAAAGGTCAAAAAGAGATAATGGACTAACTTCTTCATCCATTTTTCTCAATTTAAACTTTCTTCCTTTTATCTTTATAAATTCTCAACGTTAGTATAGGGTTTAATGGTTAGTTATCTTTCCAGTTCCACCACTTTAGTTTTTCTTCCTCAGGATTTTTTGTTTCTGCATAATAAACAATCATACGAAACAAATATAACTGACAACGGTCGACTTTAAATCCTTTGATTTTACAATCTTCTTCATAAAGTTTTTCTGGATTTTTCCCCTTTAAATCTTCTACACAAGTAATTCCCATTTTAAACAGAGATTTTTTCGTCTGTTTACCTACACCTGGAACAGTTAATAAATCCGTATGAATAAATACTCCTCCTTCCATTTCTATCGATTTACTTTTTTTGAAAGAAGGATTTATCTACTCCACATTTTGGGCATCGAAAATCTTCTGGTAGGTCATCGCCCTCATAAATATAACCACAAACCGTACAAACCCATACCGTTTGGTTAGCACCTACTTTTACTTTTATCAAGGACTCTTTATGGTCTTGATAATAAGCATAACTCATCGGCACTCCCTCTTCTAAAACATCTGCTTCTTCTAGTTTTCCAATAAATAAAGTATGTGTTTCATTTTCATAGTTTTCTACTATCTTGCAAACCATATACCCAAGGGAATTTTTTACTACGGGAACTCCTTCTACTTCCATCATTTCTATTTGTTCAAATTTATTTACATCACGCATAGAACGAAGTCCAAATACAGAAATTACTTCGGAATCTGTGTTTTCTCCAATTACAGAAAGAGCGAATTTCTCATTTTTCTTTAATCGCTCATTTGTATAATTTTGTTTCATTACAGAAACTGCGATTAAAGGATTTTCCCCTGCACTTATTTGGGATACAGCATCCACTATGCAACCTCCGTCTTTAGTAGTTAACACATACATTCCTTGTGTAATTTTTCTTGTAATTTGCTTATTTTTCATCTATCTTCCTCTTAATCAAAAAATTCTTCACTATTTTTGATTTGCTTTTCTATTGCTTTTTTCACTTTTGTTACTTGACTGTTATTTTCAAAATATAATGTACTTGGCTTTTTCTCAGTGTCATAGGTAATATTCATGGAAATACCTGCATTGATATTTTGATTTACTCTTGTATTTCCGACATTATAGCTAATTCTTTGTTGTTCATTTTGAAAAGTAATCTTATCAATATCTTCTACTTTAATGATTTCTACACGTAAATTTCTAAAATAAACCCAATAATCTTCACCAATTAATACTCTAACTGGATATTTATCCGTTGATGGATTTTGGAAAGTCATACTATCGTATCTTCCATTTTCCATTTGTTTTACAAATAAATCAATCTCTTCTTCTTTAACTAAGTTTTTTTCTATTGCTTTTTGATAAGCTACTTTTGCTTTTTCCGAAGAAGTCGTTTTGGTTTGTAGGTAAAAGCACAACCAGATAAAACCGGCAATTACTGCACCAATTAGAAAATGTACTTTTAAAATATATAGAAAATCATACCCTGCTAAAAGACCAATTCCAACCATTACTAAAACACTAATTAGCATATAAAGGGGAACCTTCTTCATCAGGTGCTTTTTTAGTTTTTCGATTTCATTATCTAACTCCTTTGCTTCTTTTTCTAGCCATAAAGCGATATGTTCATTCATTTTTTTGCCTCCTTATTTTCCTTTTTATTGTATCATAAACGCATCATCGATACAACTTATTTTATGAACATCGATGAAAAAAAATTTCTATGTCATCCAACCCATTTAAAGTGTTTAACTTGATTTGACTTTACTTTCTTCAGTCACTAATTTCTTTGGATTTTTTACGTAAGATTCTACAACTCTTCCACAATTTGTACAAAGAATATGATATAGTGCTTGCTGTTTTAATGTAAAAATTTTCCCTACTGGTGTAAGGGATGCATATCCTTCTTGTCTGGCTTCTACAAATTCACCTTCCCCACAATATGGGCATTTTTTCTCCATTTTTTATACGCCTTCTTTACTTTCTTTTTTTTCAAAAATTAATTTATCCACTCCTAGTTGAAGTAGTACGGCAAGGACGATAAAGAGGACAAAAGAAAGGGCAAATTTTTCTAAGAAAATTTTGGTCGAATTATTCTTCTGCCACTCATTATTTATCGTATAGAGGACATAGTCATCATCGACATTTTCTTTCTTGCAAATTGGTGCTAAAAGCTTTTTGGCAAGATTTGAAAAACCAATCTTTCTTCCTAATGGCAGACTCACATTTTCTCCTTTTTCTATTCTTTTGGCTAAACCACGATTCATTTGTACAAGAATTTTTCCTCCATCTTCTAATTCAACGATATAAAATGGTGTATAGCTAGCAGAAAAATCAAAGTTTGTCTTTTTGGCATCAGCCCTTCTTCTTCCCGTTGTTCCATTTGGTTTTTTCTGATAATAACTTTCCCATTTTGCTAAACTGTAGACGTTTGTTTTGATTATCTTTTTCGGCGTAATGGTTACATACTCTACTTCTGCTATCACATCTTCCCATTCCTCGATGCTAGAAATCGATAAAATATCCTCTTTTGCCTTGTATCCTGTGTAGTCTTTTGCGCGATTTTTCTCAATTTCCTGATTTCCAATGCTTTCAAAATTTTCTCTTTCCCAAAGAATATTTTCCAAATCAAAAGAAAAAAAGAAAATCACAGACAAGATAAAAGCTAACCCAACAAGAGTATAATCTACTATTTTTTGCAACTTTTCACTCATCTTCTTTCTTTTTTATATTTTTTACTTTTTCAGTATATCATATTTTACAGAATAAGAAACTTTATTTTTTGATTAATCCATTTTCTGTCAACTCGTATACCTGATGAATAACTTCGGAAATATAGGTCCTATCATGGGAGATACTGATGATTGCCCCTTGAAACTTTTTTAAGGCCTGACAGATAATGGGAATAGAAAGTGGACTAATATTTCTTGTCGGCTCATCTAAAATCAAGACATTGTATTTTTTTAAAACGAGTTGTAAAAGAAGTACTTTCGCCTTTGTCCCATTACTAAGACTGTTTATTTTCCCTCTCATTTCCTCTTCTGTTAATTTCAGATTTCCTAAGTAGGAATAAACCTTAGTCATCTCTTCTTTATCTTTACTTTCTGTTAAAAAATCTACGACACTTCCATCATTTGGTAAGATATCTTCATAATTTTGGGGCATATATCCAACCTGCAAATCACATCGTTCTTTTAAGGTTTGATAAATTTCTTTAATTAATGTAGATTTCCCTATCCCATTTTTTCCCGTAATACAGATATGTTCATTGCCAATTACTTCTAAGTGAATATTTTTCGCAAGGATTTTTTCATTATTTGTTAGTTCGGTAAGATGAAAATCTAAAATCTTTTTTCTTTTGGGAAGTTCTACCTCAGCAAAGGTAAGATTTATTGCTTCCTCAATATCGGGATTTTCTATAGGTGTTGTCGCTGCTAATTTTCTCTCCTGAGATTTTAAAGAATGCATCTTTTTCTTCAAAAGTTTTGCCCCGTGTGGGTCACTTCTCGAAATCGTTGCTTGTTTGTACTCAACTTTTTGCATTACTCTATTTAATTTTTCTTGCTTTTTATTCCACTGTCGTTTTTCAAATTTTGCTTGTTGTTCTTGATTTTCTATGTCCTGCATTCGACTTGCAAGGTAACTCGTATAGTCCATATTTGCTAGGGTATATCTACAATCGCTTTGGTTTTTAATTTGTTCTAAATGTAAGATACGATTTGCTGTTTCTTTTAAGAGTATTTCATCGTGTGATACATATAATATCGGTCTTTTCTCGCGACAGATAAAATCTTCTAACCAAATTAATGTTTCTAAATCTAAATCATTCGTTGGTTCATCTAGAAATAAAATATCATTTTCTTCTAATAAAAGTTTAAGTATCCCTACCTTTACTTTTTCTCCACCAGACAACGTATAAATTTCTTGCTGAATCACTTCTGCTTTTAATGCAAATGTTTCTAGGTAAGAATAAAATTTCCCAATCGTATCATAATATTCTTCCTCATTTTTCCATAAAAATTGAGAGACGGTTACCTTTTGAAACTTTTCTTCCATTGCTTGTGGGAGATAGCCAATTCGTAAATTTTTCGTATTGATTATTCCGGTTACTTCCTGTCCTAAATCCATGCCTAGGATTGTTTTTAATAATGTTGTTTTTCCATTTCCTTCTTCTCCAATAATAGCAAGTTTATCTTTCTCTTCTAAAGTAAGAGATAAGTTTTTTATCAGAAACCTGCCTTGGAAAGAAATGCTTAAATCTTTAATTTCTAACACTTTTTCTCCTTCCTGGCATCATCTGCCTTATTTATTTCTTTAATATTCTCATGTTATCACCTCTTTTTTTAATTTTTATTCACTCTTTTCTCCCGAATGTTTTTGGTATCTCTTTTTTAAGGATAAATAGAAAAGGAAACAAAGTCCTCCTACAATAAAGAAATTTTTATGGTAAATCATCCACTCCATCATTGAAAAAGGAATACTACTAGGTAACTTGACCTCGATTTCTCCAAGAGTTTTTCCTTGATATTTAATTTCTAATTTCCCTAGTACTGTTCCTTTTTTCATCTTTGGCGTAATTGCATTTTCTCCAAAGTAAGAGACGGTTATTTCCTCTTTTTGATAATCATTTTTTAAATGGTAGCTTATCTTTTCTTGGGCGGATATAGAAATACTTTTTACTGGTGAATATTTTGTTGGAATTTCTATCAAGAGCTCGTTTAGATTATAGATTGTTTGAGTGCTATAATTTTCAAAATAGTACTGATAAGTATTTAGCGCATCCTCAATTGGTTCTATTCTTTTTAACGCATTGGTTGTTACTAATACATAAGAACTATTATTTTTTGTATCAAATGCTATTGTCGCAAGACATCTTCCCGCATTTATCGTATATCCTGTTTTTCCTCCTAAAACTTTATCCGTAGGAAGTCCAAAAGATTCTGCAGTTTTAAAAAATGTGCTTTCTACTTGGATTTTTTCCCACTGAAAAATGTATGATTTCGTGGTGAATATTTCCTTAAATTTTTCATTTTTCCACGCTTCAATAAACAATTTTGCGATGTCATCTACTGAGGAATAATGGTTTATGGCGTCTAGTCCAATGGCATTTTCAAAATGCGTATTCGTAAGATTTAGTGCTTTAGCTTCCCTGTTCATCAGTTCAACAAATTTTTCCTCACTTCCGGCAAGAGAGATGGCAAGTACTCTTGTCGCATCGGCGCCACTTGCTAATAACACACCATAAAGTAAATCATTGTAGGTTACTTTCTGATTCTCTTTTAGTCCAATCATATAAGCATTTTCTTCTTTTAATCCATAAAACATGCTTTTTTCTACTTGAACTTGTTCATCAAAGTTTTTAATCCTATGGATTGCTACAAGGGCAGTCATAATTTTTGTAAGACTTGCTACACTTGTTTTTTCATCTTTATTGATTTCCTCGATAACTCGATTTTCTTCTAGATGATATAATACGGCATATTTGCTATTTATTTCTAATGCTTCTACATCAAAAGCAAAAAGTATACAACAAATTATCAATAATATTTTCATCATCTTTTTTTCCTATTTTTCTAAACGACTGACTAATCAATCGGTTTTATCGCTTGGTTGTTAAGAAGTCTTATCCGCTTTTTTCTCCTTCTTCTTTGGTACTTCTGTTACTTTCTCAACCTCAGCAAGAATCATTTTACTAAAGTTAGCATCATCGATATCCAAAATATAATGTGCCTTTGCTCCTTTATATGGATACCCCTCTGGTTTGTCTTTCATCCACTGTTCAATGCAATCTAATTTTTTTACATAGCTCGTGTTATCACAGATGATAAGAATTGGTTTCTCATTGATATAGACCAAATATTCTCCAAACATTTTTCGGTAACGAATCAAACCAATACCTTTAATTTGTTCACATACATATTCTATATAATTTTGTGTTGTTGCCATACTTTTTCCTCCTTATCAATTCACCATACTTCTCTTATCGTTTAGTATAACACAGATTAATTTTTTCTATCTAGTATTTTTCCTCATTTTATTGGTAAACGATTTATCAAATCAAGAAATTTAAAAGAATACATCTATATTATGGTGCTACCTTCTGTTGATTCTATTTGTTTATACAAGAAACAGTCTTCTTCGTGAGAATTAATTACCCCAATTGCTTGTAGATATGCATAAATAATCGTTGTCCCTACGAAAGTCATCCCTCTTTTTTGTAAATCTTTAGATAGTTTATCAGATATTTGTGAACTGGACAATCCTACTTCATATATTGTCTTTTCCCCTACTATACTTTTTAGATAAACAGCAAAGGAAGAAAATTCTTCTTGAATTTGCATAAACACTTTTGCATTTTGAATACTGGCTTTAATTTTTAGGCGATTCCTAATTATTTGTTGATTATTTAATAATTCTTCTATCTTTTTATCCCCATATAAAATTACTTTTTTGAGGTCAAAATTATCATAAGCGATTCTAAAATCTTCTCGTTTATTCAGTACACACTCCCATGAAAGTCCTGCTTGAAATGACTCTAAAATCAACATTTCAAAAAGGTAGGTGTCATCAAAATTGGCAACGCCCCACTCTAAGTCATGATATTTTACATAGTTAGGATTCTCTAAATTACACCATTTACATCTCGTTTTTGTCATTTTTTCTCCTTTGAATGTAGGCACATTTTCAAATCTACACCTTCATGTTCTAATAATTTTTCTTTTCTATCTATTCCTCCGGCATAACCCGTTAATTGATGATTTACTCCAACTACACGATGGCAAGGAATAATAATTGCAATTGGATTTTTAGCAACTGCTCCTCCAATTGCTTGTGGAGACATCTTCTTTTTTCCCATTTCTTTCCCGATTTGCTCTGCTATACTTTTATAAGTTCTTGTCTTGCCATAAGGGATTTCTGTTAGTATAGATAAAATTCGTTGTTGAAAAGAGCTTCCTGTTAACTCGATTTTAAGTTCATTAATATCGGGATTTTCTTTATTGAAATAACGGTCTAACCAATGGATTGTACCTCTTAATATTTCCGTTTGATTTTCTCTAACTTCTTCTTTTTTCTGTAAGAATGGAATTTTCTGTTCTTCAAAGAATACACCAATTAACTTCTCTTTTCTACTAATTAGGATAAGATTTCCTATTGGAGACGGATAAGTCACTATATTCATAGGTCTCACTCCTTTTTCTTTTCCCTCTTTTTTAAATCGTTTATGGTCAGGTTTCTATTTTGTTTTTTGATAAATACTTTCGCATGACTTACAAGTGATTTTCATTTCATAACTAGCCACTTTTTTATCTAGTATGGTAATTAAGGGTTCATTATCTTTTGGACAACAAAATCTTGTTTTGATGATATTCATTGGGGTGCTATCCTCTTGACCAGTCTTACTATCGATAAAGTCTAAAAATACGCTTCCCTCACTTCCACAATTACACTTATATTTTAACACTATTCGGTCATAAGTGGAATAACATAAGTATCCTATGTTTTCATTACATTTGTCACAATACATCCATCCACCATAATTTGTCGCTAATCTAGTATTAGTTAATTCTTTATTTTTGATTACTCTTGCCATATTTTACTCACTCCTTAACATTTTTTCTATTCCCAGTAATTATTTTTTTCTTGTCTATCTTAAACAGAGATTTCCCCTAAATTTCTGTATGTATTATTATAACACATCAATTCATGATTTTCTTCTATATCGAAAAAAATCCATAAAATTTATTCATTTTCATGATAATCATTATTCAAGTATCTAGACGAACTCTAAAATTTCGTTAGATTTCGGCCGAAAAGATTACTAATTGAACAAGGAAAAAACGAATCAACTTTATTTTAATACAGCTTAAAAAGGAAAATGATATGATTTTCGAGGAGCTTTAGGTTACATTGCATTAAAAAGCACAAGAAAAAGCACCTTCTAGCAAATAGACTGGTGCTTTACATTAATTTTGTGCTATTGTTGTTTTTCCCATGATATGATTTTTTATTTGAACGTAGTCTGTTGCATAAATATTGCCATCGTTATTGATATCGGCAGCTTGAAGATATGCAAGAGATAAACTAGATTTCCCCATAATGTGATTTTTGACTTTGACATAATCTGTAGCATATATCTTTCCGTCTCCATTCACATCTCCTTTGATGACGACGATATAATGATATTCTTTCTGATTAAGGGATAAAGTAAACTTCATTCCTGTAGAGATTAGACCATCACTAATTTCTACATTAGAAGAATTTTTAAAACTTTTTACGTTTACCTTATTGTTCGCAAAGTTTTCTTTAATTGTTTTAACATTTGTACCAAGGGCAAATCCTGTGATATAGCCATTCTTTTTCTTTAAGCCTAATTTCCGTAATACTTCTTCTTCCGATAGATTTCCTGATTGATTTACTGTCACCTTAGTTTCTAATTTCATTTTCCCACTTCCAATAGGGATTTCAATAAAAACTGAAGTTGTTCCGGCATTTAAGGCAACGATTTTGTGATTTTCTAATTTTACAATGTTGGAATCACTTATAGAAGAAGTATAATTTAGATTTGTACTTGGCTTAGTCGTTATAGGAAGATTCAAAGTAGAATTTTGATTCATCATTATCGTTTTACTATGTGTTATGCTAATGATTCCGATAGATAACGAATCCTGATTTAAAATACTTAAATCGTGAAGTCCTTGGATATATCCTCCAGCACCTGGCATATTTTGATTATCATGCGAATAAAAATAAACATTTACAGGCGTTTGATAACGCTGATTAATCGCCTGCATTCCGATAAAACCGCCAACATTGGTTTTTCCTTTAACCACTCCATCGACGAAGCTATTTTTTATTGTCGCATTTTGATTTAAACCGATGAGGCCACCGACGTTATTTGTAGCATTTACATTTAAGGAAGTAGAACAATTATCGATGATTGTACTAGAATTAACATTACCGATAAATCCCCCGGTAGAACCAGAACTATTTAAGGATATTCCTTCATTGGTTACACTTCCACTTTTTAGTCTAACGTTATTCAAAGTCACATTTTCTGAAACGTTGGCAAGTCCTCCTAAATAATCCTTTTTATTGCCATAAACCGTTATATTTTCAATATTTAAATTTTCTATTTTCGTCGAATAATCAAACGTTCCAATATAATTAAATACCCCTGTACCATGAGTTTTAATATTCGATAGTGTCTTATGATTTCCTTCTAAGTTACCTTCAAAATCAATCACAGGATAATCATTTACCATACTAAAGTCTAAGTCTGTTGCTAATTTATAGTATTTTCCCTTCGTGCTAATTCGCATTAAGTATAAAAATGTATTGACATCTTTGATTAAGTAAGGACTTTCTTTTGTCCCGTTTCCCTCAAATTCTGTAAAATTCACATCAAAAGTCACACTATCTGCAGTTTCACTAGTCACATTAATCGTGATTCCTGAATTCGCACCATCTGAATAGAATATCGTTTCTGCATCAAAGCTAGAATTGTTTAAATCGATTTCTTTTCCAAAGGTTTTTCTTTTCATATTTAAAGGCGCAGTAGTCAAACTCCCAAGTCCTTGACCTAATCCTGTTTCCCCTGGTCTAAAAATATAGATGTGGTCATTTTTTCCTTGATTACTTCCATCACCGTTTCCGTTATATTTATTATTTTCATTGACACGATAGATGATAATCCCATTAGAATCTGCACAATAGCTATCATATGTATTTAGTTTACTATAATACTCTACGATAAAATATTCTTTACTGATTCCTGCAATTTCTATTTTAATCGCTCTTTTTTCATTAGGGTCGATAAAGTTCGGTTTAGATAGCGTGATATTTTTAGTTGTTTTGTTAATTACTGGTATAGGATTATGCCACTTCATTGCTGATGAAAATTCACTAGTAAAATAGGTTAAAAAACTTTGCGGATTAGAGCCGATTGCATCTGCCATAATATCAAAAAATCCGACTGGTTTAGATTTAGAATTTCCATATCGATATAAATCTCTATAGCCTAAAACGTGACCAAATTCATGAATCATCGTTCCATAATTTCCCCGATTAAGAGAAAATAGTCCTGCTGATTTTGTATAATCATCGGCATATAATAAGGTATAGGCATTTACCTCTTTACCGAGAATCGTTTCGGTTATTCCTGTATTGGAAGATTCGTGTGACCATAAAACTTCACCCCAGGCAATGTTAGACGGCAAGTTTTCTTGGCCTTCCACAATAAAGGATATGGCATCGATTTTTCCATCACTATCGCTATCTAGCTCTTTTTCTGTAATTCCTGATGACTCTACTTCAGCTTTGATGTAGGCTACGGCATTATTGATTAGTTCTTTTTCTCTTTTTGCAGCTTCTGCTTTCGTTTGATAACCAATCTTATTTTTTTCATTATATGTTAGATAATATCCGATAGGATGGGTGTCTTTATAAGAAACTACTTTACCACTTACCTGTGGAAAAATTTCTGTGGTGATGGATAATTTCCCATAGCTTTCTCTTTCAAAGTACTTTTTAAATGATGGCACTTGAATGATTCCTTTTACACTATCCATATCAAACAAGGTGTCGCTATTATATATTAAACGAGCATTTTCAACGCTTTTTTCATCATCTAAATGATGAGTTACATTAATATCACTATCACTAAATTCTATAAATACGGCAATGTTTTTCATGTTTCGTACGCTAGATTTTTCATTTGCATTCAATGCTAATATTGGATTGTTTGTACTCTTTTCTATATTCTCTATTGCATTCATCGTAAAGTGAGATGAGACAATAAGAAATAATAAAACGGCAATTAGTGTTTTAAGCGGTCGTCGTTTCATTGCTATCACCCTTCTTGATTTTATTTACTAAAAACAGGATAACGCCTATAGCTAAAGCAATAATCCCACTGAGTACGTAAATGATGGTATTCTGATTTTTATCATTTACCTCTGGGCAAGTTTTAAATTCTTGATATAGTTGCATTGTACCTTCTGTTTTTTCATATAGATATTCTTTTACGGTACCATCTTCTTTTAAAACATTAAATAGACAATAATTTTCTCCTTGATTATCCCATTGATAACAGTTCACATCGATTTCGTTAATGGTTATTTTATCTAAAGTTAAACCATTTCTTTGAATTTCTTTATCACTAAGTAAAAAATCTTTATGATTTAGATTTAATGGCGTTATTTTGTATTCTATACTCTTGCTTTCCTTGTTGAATAAGTAAAAGCTTTTTTCTTTTTCTTCATTAATTCCATAGATAATGTTTATATTTTCTTTAGTAAACAGATGAATGCTATCTTCGTCAATATTAAATTCATTACTAGAAAATCCTTCTAATTTAGGGATTTCATTAGGATTTCTGATGAGGCCGATTTGTTGATTTTGATAGGGGAGAAAAACTTTTGGTGGTTCATCAACGTATACGTTTATCGTGTATGTTTTTTTTGCTCCATTTTCTGCAGTTACTGTTATACTTATCTTATTGTTCCCTTCGGTTAAAGTGATTTCTCCTAAGCCAGTAACTTTAGATTTTGCATTGGATAAATCCCCTTTAATCTGTATTTTTTGGGTACCCGCCGGTAGGTTTAGATTGTATTCAGTTTGATTTTTATCAAATTTTGGCGTAATTTCTCCGATATCTACACTAAGGGAAGATAAAGTGTTATCGCCTGATTTCTGGCTTGTATTTCCTGAGGTGTTCGGTTTATTTGATGAAGTATTATTTGCATTGATGTTTACGGAAACACTTCTTGAACCTGGACTATAAATATTAGCATCGGAATCAGAAAATCCAGTAACTGGAGTTGCGGTTACGGTAACTTTTCCACTTGCTCCAGCAGTTACTTCAACACTTACATAGCCTTGTTCAACCCAAATACTAGATGTGGATAATGTTCCATTGGATACGGATAGATTTACTCTACCGATACAGTCTCCTCCTACGTTAATTTTAAATTTACCATTTGGTGCAACCGAACTTACATTAGAACTCATATTAAATGAGGCAGCATCTACAGAACTAGACAAAAAAATGATGAATAACAAACTAAAAATGGTGAACTTTATTTTTTTCATATTGACTTCTACTCCTTTTTTCTTATGCTTAATTATATCACATATATTATAAATTAGGACAAAAAAATGAAACGACGATAATCCATTCTGTTGTAGGTTCTTTTTCATTAGTATATTGATTCAAAATTGACCACTACTTTTTGTATGATACGATAACTTTATCAGGGAACGACATAGAATTATTTATCGATATGGTACAGGACATCTAGTGAGAAGTGTCCCTATTTTATTTGTTGCATAAAAGTGAGAAGTGTAGATAAAATGAAAAAGGTAATTATCATTATTTTACTTAGTTGTTTATTGATAATAACTGGTTGTAGCAAAAAACAAAAGAGAAATCCATTAGTGGGAATTTGGTATTATGAAGATTTTGATATACCGATTAAAAGGAATCTATATTTAGACTGTGATTATCGATTTTATGAAAGTGGAATTAATTATCCTTTTGAAAATTTCGAAACTAGTGGTACCTACGAGTTAGTAGATACTAATGTTAATTTGTATTCCGATGGTGAATTATATCAAATTTATTCTTATCAAGAACATTCTAAAGAAGGAAAAACACAATATTATTTTTATGATGGGTGTTGGGAAAGTCATGACCACAGATTTAGTGGACAGAATAAAACTTGTAAAGAAATGAAGGCGTTAATCGATGAAAAATTAGTGATTGATAAAGAAGAGTTTGAAGAATATATAGGAACTTATAAAAATAATCAGGGAAAGGTTATCACAATATCTAAGGATTCGAACGGAAACATAAAAATAGATAAACAGGTAATTCATAAACTTGAAAAAAAACAATCATTCGTTTATCCGGTTATATGAACAACTGTTAGAAACGACGGTTCAAGGAGAGCACAAAATTTTCTATGATTTATATCCATCTGGTGTTTCACTTTATTATATGGAATTTAGCCCTTCTCAAAATAGTGAATTTCCTGATGCAGTAGAATCGGTAGAAAAAGAAACCACTACTTATCAACCTAGAATATTAATTTCAGATAACTATTCAAGTTTTATCGAACTAGAAGATATTTATATCAAAGTCAGTGAATCCGATGTAACAATTAAAGATTATACAGGATTAAAGTATGAAGAAGTAAAAAAAGAATTAGAAGATTTAGGACTTATCGTTATGGAAAAATATCTTGATGGTCCTCTAACGAAATATGAACTACAGTCATATTATGATTTGGGTTATCGGTGGGAAGATAAAAATATTATATATCAAAGTATAACCCCAGGAACAGTTGTTTCTACGAAAACAGTCATTAAGTTTGGAATATTTTCAATGGGTGATTATTGATTCAAAAACGACTTTATCGTACAAATAACACCTCCGTGACTACTTAATCTTGAAGTTTCAAATTGAAACTTCAAGTTATCATATTCATTTTTAGTTAATTGAAAATAAAAATCTTCTGGAAACCGTTCAGCATTTCTTTTTACTGCTAAATTGATAGTTTTAGTGCCGTTAGCACATTCATAAAGTCTTGCTAAATCAGAGTCTAGCATTACTTGTACACCACGAATTTCATAAATCAAATTTTCAACTTTTTCTACTTTTTTTCTTTTGCTATAACATCATTCATTTTATCGTTCTCCTTTTATATGAATTTGGAATAAATCCCATATTTTGTAAATAGCGAGAGTCAATTTACAGTGCTGGCTAAGACACAAATATTCTACTCTGCTTTTTCAATATTTTTCATCTTGAATTTTTTTGATAAGTTTTTATCTATATTTTAATTATTTATAGAATTTTTTTCCCTTTTTTATTTTAGTTTCTATTCTTTAAAGCATTAATGTATTTATCTAAGTATTTATTCTTATCTTTTGAATTATACTGCATAATAAACCTTGAATGTTCTAAAGCAACAATCTTATCAAAAAATTTATATTGTTCATTAATTTTATGGAAAAAAGTATATTATTTTATAAGTAATTTTTTATAAGTTCTTAAATGTCGTTATAACTTTTATTTATAAGTGTCTACGACATTTTTATTTTTGGAAGATATTCACATATATTTTTATAATTTCTTATATTTTCGCTTTCAAAAGTAGTAAATTGGTAGTAAAATTTAGAATTTTTTAAAGTGTTAATTTAAATATTAAAAAATACTATGCAATGTTCATAGTATTGGTATATATCTTTATAAGCGAGACTAGTGGTGAAGCCACTAAAGTCTTCGCCATAATAAGGTATAGTATTACCCTTATTATGTAGCATGAAGCATGTAGAATATTCCATTATAATTTTTTAATATTATGTTTACAACTAATAAAAACAGATTAAAAATTATCTTGCGATTTGTAATTATCTTTTAATTATTCCACCATGGCATTTTAAAACATAAATCTTTTCATCTTCTTTAGAAATTGTTTCAATCCCATCAAAGTAGTCTAAATCACCACTAATTTCAAAAGTATATTTATATCCATTATTTATATATTCTTTTGGGCCTCTTACTGGCAGAATAGTATCTTCTCCAACTTGCATTAATGCTGGTCTCAATGCATTGTCTATTGCTTCTTCACTTAAATTTTCATTTAATGTTACACCATAATAATTCATTCCCCAAATAGGAGTGTCATCAGCAGAATAAACCACTTCTTCTCCCATAAATTTTGTTCCTCCAAAATATGTATCATGATAAGTCATTTTACCATTACTATACTCATAATCAAAAGAACCCCTTCTCGATGATAATGTTTTTTTGATATTTTCATTTGCGTAAGTTTGCTTTTTAGCCTCCACTAAAAAACTATATAAATCGTTATTCATTAATTACCTCCTCAAATCTGATATAATTATATCACAGAATAATTATTTATAAAGTAGTAAATTGGTAGTAAAAAGCATCAAACATTTTACATATATGCTTTAAAATAAAGGCGGGAGTTTATCACTTTTTAAATAGCAAATCTTCGTAAACCGTTATAAAATAGGT
>CAJUNG010000039.1 GCA_910587725.1 uncultured Bacilli bacterium | reverse complement strand
GAATTATACCCCTAACAATAACAGTTCACTGAACTGTTATTGTTTCGATTAAATAGGTCAATTCCATTCTCTGGTGCTAAATGGAAAAACTGATAATCTCCTTTTTCGAATGATGTATTTGCATAATGTGTTTCTTCTTGCAACTGTCTTAACAAGGTTCGATAAATCCGAAAGTCTTTCTTATCCATCTTAGAAAATACATTTCCCAAACCATTTTGGAATGAATAAAGATATTCGATTTCTGAAATATCTCGTCCTTTTAAAATAATCGGAAAATCATTTTGTACAAAGAATTGCACAATTCTATTTCCCATTAAATTTTGGAAAAAGTCATCTAAGAGTTTCCCATCAACACTAGTCGAAGTATCCAAGCTGAGTTTACGATAGATAGAAACAAGATTCTTTTCAAGATTTTTATCCCGATAATGAGAAAAGTCACAAAACTTTTTTCTCACAGGGGAAATACTAGGAAATGCACAAAAATGTCCCACTTTAGAATTTGCATGAATCTTGACTTGATAAGTAATTGTAGGAATAACATCTCCAGTTAATGGTAATTGTTTTCTTAATGGAAAATGACAAAAGTTTTCAAAAATATGTTGTTCTAAACTACTTCCTTCTTCTACATAGTAACAAAGGTCTAAAACAGAAATCCGAAAAAATGTCGAACCATCTCTATCTGACATAACAGAATAAGAAACATAAGGATTAGTCAAAGCTACTGGAGTAACACCAAAGCTTGCATTTTGATAATCCACAACAGATAATGACAAGGCATCAATTATCTCCATATCTTCGGGATATCGCTGATGTTGACAATAATACTCATCTTGAAAGCAACTAATTCTCTTTCTTAGATTTTGTAAGTGTTCATCGGTAAAATTAACTCTTTCTTCTTGTTTATACACGTTAGCAGAGTGAAAATACTGTAAATAATCCTTCGCTTGTTCTACAAGAAAATCTGGATTTTCTGTTTTCTTTTGAAATAATAAATCTAACTGCTCTATTGCTTCTGATTTTCTACTTTCTTTATACTTACGACCTGTCAAATAATCAATAAATGCTTCTTTCTTCTTCGTTAGTTCAGAAAGCATCAAAGGAGTTACGGGGAAAGATTGATTTTCTAAAAGAAGGCGAAAAAATCCATAATAATATTCTTTATGAATATAATATTTCTTATGATTGCGAAGCTCTTCTTTCACACTTTCAATATAATGTTCGAAAACGGAAAAAATCACAGGTTGATTATCCTCCTCCACTTCTAACAAAGCAGGGTTAAGTAAAAAAAGTTGTCGTAAATAAGAATAAGGAACTTCATTTTCTAATAAATATTGCATTACTTCTTGATTAAAACGAGCTTCTTTTATCACAAATGTAAATGGTTCTAATCTAAGTAAATGAGATTTAATCGTTTTAAGAAATTTAGTAATCTCTATTCTTTCTTCCTTATCATCCTTAGATAAACGCTTTCTTTTTAGCATTAACGAATCGGATATTGAAATTAAAAAAAGCATCTTTTCTTCTAAACTAAATTCACTTTCTAGCATACGACTAATTGCACTAGATAAAATATCCTTTTGCATAAAAACCGGATAATGGCGAATTAAATATTGATGAGCTTGAAGAAACGCATCACAAGAATACTTTAAACCAACATTTTGATTTAAAATTTTACCCACAAGTTCCATCGTCCTTTTAGAAATTGGCTCATCATCTAAGTCCTCTTCCCGTCTTTTCCTCTTAACGGAAGAGGTTGTCCAACCAATATCTTTTTTCTGCTTATCTAAAGAAGACATCACATAATGAAAAGTTTGCTTTAAGACTTTCTTTTTCTTTCTAGCCCGAATTGTATCTTCTGGCAAATTTTGAATTTTGTCCAAAGATTGTCGGTAAAGATTATATAATACTTCAATTTTTTCTAACGAATACTTTTTCCCTAACATAAATCCATCTGAGATTTCTAAAAACAAATTAAGGTCTTCAACCCTACATACCTGATTACTTTTTTCTTTTTTCATACCAAAACACCTTTCTTATCTATCTACAATATAATAAATCCAAGAAAATAACAAGAACAAATTGATTTTTTTTAGACACCCCCTATTCTTCTCGCTTCATACTCGCTGGCATAATTTTCAAATTTCCATAACGTTCATTAATTTCATCGATAACTTCCTGTAAATTTTCTTTATATTCATCTTTTTCTGTGTCAAAAAGAGAAATCTGATTCACTGTAGAATTTTTTAAATCTCCAAGGCGAATGCCAATTAAACGAATGGCATCTCCCCTCCACGTATTTTCTAAAAGTTCACAAGAAATTTGATAAATCTCTTCTGTCACATTGGTCGGATGCTCTAACTTTTTTTGATGGGAATAACTAGAGAAATGGTGATTTTTTAAAATAATCGCAATATTTCCCGTATATTTTTTCTGCTTCCGCAAATTTCTTCCCAATTTATCGGCCTGAAACAGTAAAACTTCTTTTAATTTAGCAACAGAGGTCACATCTTCTGGTAGTGTCTCTGTAGTAGAAATACTTTTATCTTTCGCAACATGTGGCCTCACCTCATCATCATCGATTCCATTCGCATGTTCAATCATCGATAAAGAGGCACTTTTAAAATATTTACGAAGAAGCCCTTCATCACTTTTCGCTAACGCACCAATCGTATGAATTCCAATTTTATGAAGAACTTCAGCTGACTTTTTCCCAACCATGAATAAATCATCAACAGGAAGAGTCCACATTTTAGATGGGATTTCTGAGGGAAATAAAGTATGAATCTTGTTTGGTTTTTCAAAATCACTCGCCATTTTAGCACAAAGTTTATTTTCGGCAATGCCAATATTCACAGTAATCCCAAAATTTTGATTAATAAACTTGCGGATATCTCGAGCAAGTTGAAGATAATCTTGATATAAATAGGAAGTCCCCGTAAAATCTAAAAAACACTCATCAATAGAATATCTCTCCACTGTAGGAGTAAGCGTACAAAAATATTCATAAAGCCGATTCGACTCTCTTTGATATAAACTATGGTCTGCGGAAAAAACTTTTAACTTCGGACATTTTCTCCTGGCCATGTAAAGAGGTTCAGCTGTAACTACACCAAATCGTTTCGCAACAGGACTTTTCGCAACGACAATACCTCGTCTTTTTTCTTCATCTCCACCAATAACGGAAGGAATCGTACGAATATCCACCGGATTTCCCTGTCTTAACAAATCTACAGCAGTCCAAGATAAAAAAGCATTATTTACATCAATATGAAAAATTACCCGCATAATTTATCACCTAAAACAATTGTACTATATTAAACAAATTTTCGCAAGCAAAAAAGAAAAAAGAATTACCAAATCATGGCAAACTTTCTTCTTTTTATAAAAACTCTTTTAAATGTTTGATTGCTTCGTTTTGAAAGGATAAAAATTCTTTCGCCAATGCCATATCTTCTTTACTTACTTCCTTTTGATAAGCACTAATTTTCTTTTCCATGTCAATACTTCCCATCGAAATTCCTTTAATTAACATATCGGCAATACTCGCATCACTATTATCACATTTTACTTCTTTTTTTATTCCTTTACTAGCCCCCATCTTCGCCATCATTCCCGTTTTAGGAAGAGACTTTGACGCTTCTTCTAATTTTTCTTTACTGAAGTCCATGAAGTATTCATACTTTTTTAATATTTCCTCAATTCGATTCTTAATCTTATTATCTTTCTCTTTTAAGTCTTCTAATAATTGATGTAAGGTATAACAAGACATTTCAGCATCTTTGTAAATATGCTTTAATAATTCAAAATTCTCAGTCATTTTAATCAATCCTCCTATTTCATAGTGGGAGAATCTACAAAACTTTATACATTTTTTTATCATCTAAAGGAAAATCAATTTCAAAAGAGGAAAAAATAAAAGGGAAAGAAGAAAATACAATGATGAGAAAATGAAAAAGGAAATTGACATAAAAATCAGTTTCCTCATTTTTTAAATTTCTTTACTCTGTGTAATTAAGCATTCTCCAGTCATCGCATCAGGAATAGGAACATGGACAAGAGAAAGTAAAGTTGGAGCAATATCTCCGAGTTTTCCATCCCTTAATGAATAGGACGGATTACAAATAATCAAAGGAACTGGGGAAGTCGTATGAGAAGTAATGACATGTGCATCCTCATCTAACATCATATCCGCATTACCATGATCGGCAGTAACGACCAAAATACCACCCAATTCTTGCACTTTCTGGTAAAGTCTTCCTAAATTTTTATCCACCGCTTCTACCGCCTTAATCGCCGCAGACAAATTTCCTGTATGCCCAACCATATCACAATTTGCATAATTTAAAATAACGAAATCATAAGAAGTCATCTCTAATTCTTTTAGTAAGGTATCGGTAACTTCATCAATACTCATTTCTGGTTTTAAATCATAAGTAGCAACTTTAGGAGAGGGAATTAAAATCTTCTTTTCCTTAGGAAAATCCACTTCTTTTCCCCCATCAAAGAAAAATGTAACATGTGCATATTTTTCTGTTTCTGCAATACGAAGTTGAGACATTCCAAGGGAAGCAATATATTCTCCAAAAATAGAGGATAAATTCATATCATCAAACGCATATGGTGCTTGAACAGATTCTACAACAGGCATCATCGTAAGCACATGCAAATGAGAAAATTGGCGAACAGGAATTTCAGAAAAGTTCGAGTTTGTAAGAGCAGTAAATAATTCTCGTAAACGGTCTTTCCGATAATTAAAGGTAACCACACCATCACCATCTTCTATAGTTCCTGACTCATCAAAAATCGTAGGAATTAAAAATTCATCGGTTACGCCATTTTCATAATTCTTTGTTAAAAATGAAAAAATATCCTCTTCCTTTGGACCAACTCCGTAAACTATCGCATCATAAGCAAGTTTAAGTCGGTCATAGTTATTATCTCTATCCATTGCATAATATCTTCCACTAATAGTAGCAATAACTCCTAGCTGTATCTCTTGTAATTTTTCTTCAACTTTGGAAAGATAGGCATATGCACTCCTTGGGTCCACATCACGCCCATCAGTAAATAAATGTAAATAAACTTTAGGAACATGATGCATCTTACATAAATCTAAAAGAGCAAGTAAATGATTCAGGTGAGAATGTACCCCGCCATCACTAACAAGTCCCAAAAGATGTAATTTTGAATCATTTTTTTTCACTTGTTCTATCACTTTTAAAATTTCTTTATTCTGAAAGAAGTCCCCACAACGAATACTTTCATTAATTCGTTCTTGTGCCTGATAAACAATACGTCCCGCACCGATATTCATATGCCCTACTTCACTATTTCCCATTTGCCCAGCAGGAAGTCCGACAGATTCTTCACTAGCTAAAAGTTTACAATGCGGATATTTTTCCCACAAAGAATCGAAATTTGGCGTATTGGCAAGAGCTATAGCATTCCCATATTCACAATCGCGAAGTCCAAATCCATCTAAAATCGAAAGTACAACCATCTAAAATCATCTCACTTTCAAATTAAATATTATCGTTGTTTTACTGATTTTTTTCATTTTTACAAGCTTTGTAATTATCTCTAAACTGGATAATTCCAGAAATAATAAAGGATACCCAATAGAAAACAGAAACAAGGATGCTATCAAAAACATAAATAAGCAAAATACCAACTAAAGTACCAATAATTATCATCAAAATCGTTCGAATTAATTTTCTCCGATAAGATAAATTATCATAAAATAATTCAAAACCTTTATCTACTTTACCCTTTTTCATCAGACAAACCTTCTTAAATATTATAAATTATCTTTCAAACAAAAGATTGCATAGATTGGTAAATAGAAAATTCCCTTTTTTACACTAAAGTTATCTTCTGTTACACGAATTGCATCAGTTAATCCAAACTTAGAGATAACTAAAGAAAGCGATTTACTCTTCGCTGTACTTCCCGATACAATTTCAACAGGAATGACTTTTCCACTTCTTGTCTGAATCAGAAAAGAAACTTCTGCCTTTCCTTCGGACTGATAATAGTACAAGTTATATCCACAATTCACTATCGAATTAGCAACCATATTCTCATATAAAATATATTTACTAACATTATCTGTTAAATACTGAATCCTAGATAAGTGCATCATTTCGGCAAGAAGACCAGTATCACTTAAATAAAGTTTAAAACTAGAAGCATCTTTACTTTTAGATAAAGGTGGTTTTACATCCGTCACTTTATAACACTTTTGGACCAAGCCATTTACATTTAAAAACTCTAAGGCTTTATCATAATCTTTACTTCTTCCCCCATTTTTCATTAATCCATATTGAAACTTCTTATTTTGTTTTTGTAACTGATAAGGAAGAATATCTAACACTTCACTAGCTCGAAGGATATCTAAAACATTGGAAATATGTAAAAGCTCACGCCGATACGTATCTAAAATTTTATTTTTAATCATACGAAGTTTGAAATCATTAAATCCTCTAATTTGTGCATCTATCACTTCAGGAAGTCCACCTGTTAAACAATAATCTTCAAACAATTCCATCGCGATAGGATGAAATGGCATACTTTTTTTGTTCTTATAAGCGTTTTTAATAAACTCAATCAATTCGGTATTTCCAACCGCCATCAAATATTCTTCAAAATCGAGGGGAAACATATATTTATATTGAAGTTCCTCTCCCTTAAAAACAAGCAGTTTTTCTTTCAATGAAGTAATCATAATGATGTGATAATCACTCATCTCTTTTCCAAATTTTTTCACCCCTTTTACAATTTCCACATCATTGACATTATCTAGTAAAATCAAAGTATCTTTTTTTAAAATCGTTTCTCCTAAAACAAGAGAAAGTTTAAATATAATTTTATCTGCTGTTCTCTCTGTAGAAAAGATATCAAAGACTCGTTTATTATTTGAACAATTAATGTAAGCAATCGTTTTATATTCTTTTTCACCAAATTCTAAAGCCGTATACGTTTTCCCAATTTGTTTATTGCCATAAATTAAAAGTGGCTTTCGATTGGCATCTCTTTTCCATTTAACTAAATCATTCATTATTTTTCGTTCCATAAAATGACACCTCCCAACAATTATTGATACTTACATTATAGTAAAATTTGAAAATTGTGTCAATAATGATTAAAAAATACGTGAGATACAAAAAAATTTGCATTTTTCTTAAAAATGTGATATCATATGAAAACCATGAAGGGGGAATAAGAAATGGAAAAGGAATATAGCTTAATCAGTTATTTTTCAGAAAAGGAAATACAAGAAATCTACGACTATTTAGTAGAATATTCAATTAGGGTATACGAAGAAACCTTGTCAGAATATAATATAAGTCATTGGAAAAGTAAATATAAACATGCATTAAAACTAAAAACCGAAAGTCTTAATAGAGTTCATCTTAGTATTTTACCAACCAATATGATTGAATCATACTTAACAAGTAAACAAGTAAAATATAAAAGTAATTTATTAGCAAACAAAACCGTAACAGAAGAATGTACCAACTTGGCATTAATCGCTTTTAAAAACGGTATTAGTGCAAATGCATCACAACTAAAAAAAGCAAGTTATATATTTGATTTTGTAACACAAACAATTCAATATGCAAGAGATTATCAAAAATATTGCCTAAATGTACCACAACTCGGAAGATTTGAATTTGACTTTCATGGAACAATGCCAATCAATCATACAGCAGATATTTACCAAATGATAATCCAAAATCAGGGAACATCAGATGAAATCTGTAATTTAATTTCTTTTCTAGGAAGTATAATTGGACTACAGATTAAACCAAAACAAGTATTAAAAAATGGGAAACCCTACACCGTAAATATTTTAAAAATCGGGAAAAAATCTACACTTATCGATGCAACAAAAGCAATTAAAGGAAAAGGGAAAAAAGGAAGTACCTTCTTAGTAAGTAGCAAAAAACTACATATAGAATTTAAAGAAGATGACCCAGAAGAGGATAAAACAATCGATATTTCTTGCCAAGGAAAAGATAAACAAAGTGATATAAAACAAGTAATCGAAAATCTAGAAATGATTCGACCAAAAAGAGAAAATGTAAATCCAACAGTAACAATGCTAGAGAAGAAAATCTAAAGAGGGAAATAGAATTTGCTATTTCTTTTTTTTGCATTAAGAATTGAAAAAAATTTTGACTTATATTATACTCAAAATAAAGAATTGAGGAGGTTTCAATGATTTCATTTTTCTTTAAACCAGGAGACCCTGCAGGAATGTTTACCAAAACACACATTTTAGCACTACTCATTACACTTCTTCTCATCCGCATCATCCTAAAAGAAGCAAAAAACATCACTTGGGAAAAAGTATTGAGACTAACAAAAGTACTTGCCATATTCATTACCATTTTAGAAGGAATAAAAATCACTTATGCCTTAAAAGGCGGAAATACAAATTTAGATGCCTGGTTTCCTTTATCCTTTTGTTCACTTTTCATCTATTCTTTATGGTTTTCTGGATTCGGAAAAGGAAAAATACAAAAACTAGGTCTCTCATTTATCAGTATTGGTGCATTAACTGGAGGATTTTCATTTCTAATCTTTCCTACTACCTCTCTGATGAGCTATCCAATTACCCATTATTTATGTTTATATAGTATCTTCTTCCATTCATGTATGGTCATTCTTAGTATTTTATATTTAAAAGTATCCCCTTATCCATGGAGTAAAAACTTGAGAAATAATTATTATTTGTTATTTACAGTAGCAGCAACCATTTCTATCATAAGCAATACAATAACGGGAAGTAATCTAATGATTTTAAGAGAACCTTATAATATTCCTGTGAATATCATTCAAGTTATTAATGAAAAAATTCCTATCCTCTATACAATCATTGCCATTTTAGTTTATATTTTCATTCCCACAATGGTAAGTAAAATTACAGAAAAAAAAGTTAGACCGGAAAAAGTCTAATTTTTTAATTTAGATTAAGATTTTGTACAAGTCTTTTGAAATTCGAGACGAAGTTTATCCGCAACAGTCACGATAAACTCTGAATTTGTAGGTTTTGCTTTATCAATATCGACACTATGACCAAAAATATCTTCCATCAAATCCCAATTTCCTCTATTCCAAGAAACTTCAATTGCATGTCGAATCGCCCTTTCAACACGAGAAGATGTGGTTTGAAATTTAGAAGCAATCGAAGGATATAATTCTTTCGTAATTCCTCCAATTAAACTAGGATTATCATAAATCAAAGACACTCCTTCTCTAATATATTGATATCCTTTAATATGAGACGGAACGCCTAGTTGATGTAAAATATTCGTAATCGAAATCTGTAAATTATTGTGATAGATATCAATGACCTGATTATCATAAATAGAATGACCGGATAAATCAAGAATTCTTTTTTCCAGTTCTTTTAAGTCAAATGGTTTTAACATGAAGTAATCTGCCCCAATAGAAGAAACACGTCGGATGATGTCAGAAGAATGATATGCAGTAAGCACAATCACTTTCTTCGTAATTTCTAATTTTCTCATCGTTTCTAATACGGTAATTCCATCTTTCTTTGGTAATACTAAATCGAGAAGAACAAAATCATAATCATTGATTTTCGATTGAATCAAATTCAATCCTTCCTCTCCATCATTCGCAGCCATTACAACTTCAATGCTAGCGTGTGCTTTAAAATACTTCCTTATTACTTCTACTAACTCCTTACTTTCATCAATTACAAGTAATCTGGTAGGTTTCATAATATCTCCTTTTCTATTCATTATTATTCTATATTTTTTACCACGCACCACTATTATATAAGATTTTTTGACAAATGGAAACAGCGAAAAAGCACTAGTTATGTCAACTTGTGTCGAATTTTCGACATTTTTCTGTAAACAATGTAAAAAGACGTAAAATTTTGACATTATCTAGTAAAAATTCATAAAAAGATTCACTAAGAAACAATGAAAATCATAATTAAGATTCATTAAATAAAGATTGCAAACGAATTGAAGAAATTGCTCTCATCGCTGCAAATCCAACAAATATCGCCATGATAAAATCTGAATTCGTAAATGCCATTAAGATAAAAAGACCATTGCTAATAACTCTACCCATAAGTAACGCCGTTTCAATACTTAAAAAATATTCGATTTTAAATTCCTTTCTGATGCCTTCCGTATTTGAAAAATTAGAAGTGTTTTTTTCATTGACTAAATCCGTCAAAGTTTTAGAAATCGTTTGAAATAAATGATACAAAACGATTGTAAAAAAGTTACAATGTAGAATCATCACACATAATAAAACTATGGTAACAATAGAAGTTGAAATAATTAGAGAGCGATAATATTTCGGATGGATAATCTTCGCAAATAAAAAACCAATCAATGCAGAAATTAAGCAAAAAACAGAAGTAAATATTCCAAGACTTAAACTTTCCGAAAACACTTTAATGATATAAATTGTAACAACATAAGATAAAGCTCCTTCAGAATACGTAAGTCCTCCACAAAATTTCATTGCTAAAATTCTCTGAAATTTCGCATCTTTTTTTACCTTTTGATAAAATGCCTTGAAATTTGTTTTCTTCATTTTTGGAATATTACCATCATGAAAAAATTGAGAAAGAAGAAGCTCAATTAATACAATGAATAAAGAGAAAAAAACAGCACTGATAAATCCACAGTTTTGAATAAAAACACCAAATAAAAGAGGAAAGAAAATAGAAATCACATTTTTGATTAAGGTAAAAACCCCAATATATTTTGCACGATTCTGATTATCCACCACATCGGTTTCAATAATATTGTATACAGAATAATAGAATCCTTCTTCTAAACCATATAAAATCCCCAAAATATACATATAATCAACAATCTTCTCTTTCCATATCACAATAAATAGAAAATAAAAGAAATAAAGAAGAATTCCTATCTGCATAAGATGAATTCTTTCTTTTTAGAGTAATTCCTAAAAGAAAAGATAACGAGTCATACAGTAACCATAGAAATTATTTTATAAATTCCTAGTGGTAAAATATCATGATTAGATACCGTCAAAAAATATAGTACAAAAAATACATCAACAAAACTTTGAAGAATGCTTTTTAAAACTCTTAATAAAAAAATAATTCTATAATTGTTCAGCTTCATTTTACTTTAAACCTCTTTACTACAATAATTACTTCACTGATTCTATTGAACAAAGAAATTATATCATTAAAAAAATCTTTTGTCGCAAAAAAACTATTTGAATATCTAGTACTAAGCGGTTAATTTGAACATTTTCAATGTAGAGGAATACAAACTCATTTTAGAAAATAATCAATAACCATAGATGACATTTTGGCATATCCTAAAGCATTTGGGTGGATATCAAAAGGATTAGGAAGAAAGTCTGTATTCTCTTTAAATGTTTGATAAAAACTGATATATTCAAACGAATACTCCTCACAAAGGGAACGATATTCTTCATCGGCATATTGAAAAATCGCATCAACTGCTTTTTCATTAACGGTAAATAAAATAGGAAATGGATTGTAATAGCCAAGTACAATAACCTTGCATTTTGCATATTTCGCAATCTCTGAAAAAGAAACTCTGACATTGTTTAAAGAATCTTTAATCTTTTCTTGATAAAGTGCAAGGTTATCTAAATTTAAGTTTTGAACAGATAATCCTTTCATAAAATCATTCGCACCAAGAGAAATTGTAACTAAATTGGCTTCTCTTAACAAAAGACGAATATTATATTCCTTCCCATCGATGGATACACTCTTATTATTCAAAATATCCGCTTTCACATCTTTAGCAGTATAGCCAGAAACGGCATATTCCTTCACAAAAAGTTTTAATTTACCCTCACTTTTTAAATAATCCGCAATCCCATCAGTATAACCATAACCAATTTCACCATATGGATTTTGACCTGCCGCCAAAGAATCTCCAAGAGCAACATATAAAATATCACGATTTGCAAAGTGTAAATAAGTTAAAAAACAAATTAGAATAATAATACAAGCAAAACATGTCTTTTTAAATCGCAAAAGAAAACACCTCCTAGTTTTAATATATTATTCGAAACGAAAATAATACGAAAAAATAATAACCATCTTTTATTCTTTTCGTTAACAATAACTTCATTGAATTATACATAAGGTAAATTTTAAAAACTTTTTAACGATTTTTTCCAAAATTTTGTAGAAAATTGAAAATTTTTGCAAATATTTATATTAGAGGGAAAAAAGTATTCTTTCTAATTTAAATCAAAGGAGGTGTATCCTTGGATACGACAAAACTACAAAATTTAAGAAAAACGATTCATATGACCAATGATTCTTTCTTTAAAGCAATGATTAAAGACCCTTCATCAAAAGATATTCTATCTTCTGTTCTCTCTATTCTTTTGCATCTCCCCAAGAAAGAATTTGAACATATGAAAATTACAGGAGGTGAAATACCAAAACAGAATCAAAAAGAAAAGGGAAAAGTCTCGGATATCATCATTTATCTAAATCATCTAGACCTAATCATCATTCTAGAAATGAATCAACAAAATACATTAGACATCTTTGAAAAGAATAGTGAATATGCAAACAAAATTGCCTTTCTTTCGACAAAACGCATAGAAACAAGATATATCTACAAAAAAGTCATATTGATTAATTTTAATTGTTTCAACAAGAAGAAAGTGAAAACGGCAATTCAATATTTTACTGTAAATGATCAAAATCAAGTCATAGAAACAAAAAAAGGATATCAATCGATTCACTTAAATCTAGACAGAATTATTGATATGAGGTATAATAGAGGTATCGATGAGAAACTGATTCGCTATGCCAAATACTTAACCGCAGAGGGAATCGAAAATATCAAAAAATGTGCTGAAGGAGATGAAGAATTAATGAAAACTATACCAAAAGTTGAAGAATACCTAGAAAATGAAAATGAGATTGGATACTACGATTATGATGAAAATCAAGAAAGATTACGGATGGGGAGCTATCTACTCGGTCAAGTTGAAGGACGTGAAGAGGGACAAAAAATAGTCATTCAAAGTCTTGCTAAAAATATGACCATCCCAGAAATTTCTAAAGTCTCTGGAATGAGTGAGAAATCAATTCTTTCTTTATTAGAATCTTAACAAAAAAAGAAACTGAAAACAAGATAAAATCTCCAAACAGTTTCTTTTTCATTTTTTCTAAAAATTAGTTATTCCTCAATCAATTCAATCTTAGCCCCAACATCTTTCAATTTCTCAATCAACTTTTCATAACCCCTTAAAATATGCTCCACATTATTAATCACCGTTACACCATTAGCAGAAAGAGCAGCAAGTACCAAAGCAGCACCTGCACGTAAATCTGTAGCAACCACTTCACACCCTACAAGTTGCGTCCCTCCATGAACCATAGCTGTCGTTCCCTTCAAATCAATTCTAGCACCCATCTCTCGAATATAAGGAACCTGCATAAATCGATTTTCAAAAATATTTTCCTCTACTGTGCTAACGCCTTTCGCATAAGTAAGAAGAGTCATAAATGGTTGTTGTAAATCCGTAGGAAATCCAGGATAAACAGCCGTTTCAATATTCGTGGCTTTCAAATCATTCGTCCTAGAAATAATCAAAGAATCAAATTCAAATTTAAAAGGAACTCCCATCTCTCGAAGTTTAGAAGTGAGCGACTCTAAATGTTTAGGAATAATATTTTCAATACGCAAGTTCTTTCCACAAAGTGCTCCTGCCAAAATATAAGTCCCTGCTTCAATTCTATCCGGAATAACCTCAGTAAAGCATCCCTTTAACGAGTCAACTCCATGAATATGAATCGTTGAAGTCCCAGCACCAGTAATTTTTGCACCCATATTATTTAAAAAGGTTGCCACATTCACAATCTCTGGTTCCTTTGCCGCATTATCAATAATTGTTTCTCCCTTAGCATAAACACTAGCCAACATAATATTAATTGTTGCACCAACACTTGCAATATCTAGATAAATCGGTGCACCTACTAATTCGGAAGCTTCCACAATATACTTATTATCTTCCATCGTTACCTTAGCACCAAGTGCTTCAAAGCCCTTCAAGTGAAGATTAATCGGACGTTCACCAATCGAACACCCTCCAGGAAAATACATCTCTGCTCGACCAAATTTTCCAAGCAAAGCACCTAAAAAATAATAAGATGCACGAAGTTTCTTAGAAATCACTTCAGGTACTTCTTTATTTTCCATATGTGAAGGGTCAATAACCAAACTCTCACTAGCACGACGAACAGGAATATTTAAATATTCTAATATCTCGACAAGAGCTTGTGTATCCGTAATTTCTGGAACATTACAAATCGTCACCTCGTCACTTGCCAAAATAGCTGCGGGAATTAAAGCAACAACACTATTCTTTGCCCCACTAATTCGAATTGTACCAGATAACTCTTCCCCTCCTATGATTTTTAACTTCTTCATAAACTACTCCTCCAAATACCTACTATATTGTATTCCTAAAACTTTATTTTGCCTCTTTTGAAAACAATGCACATTTTTCTTTGACCGCATTCTTAATCGCAATGCTTCCTGATGCGATGACTAAACGAGGGTCATAGGCATCTGGATGTTCTTTGACAAACTTTAAAACGTCATTATGCCAAGCAATTTGAAATTCTGTATTCACATTAATTTTAGAAATTCCACAAGATATTGCCCGTCTAATTTTTTCCTCTTCAATTCCTGATGCACCATGTAAGACAAGAGGAACATCAACATTTTCATGAATTTTCTTCATCGTGTCAAAATCAAGATTCGCCGTTCCCCGATAAAGGCCATGTACACTACCTAATGCTGGTGCAAAAGAATCCACCCCAGTCAAACGAACAAATTCAATAGACTCTTCTAAAGTCGCATTTGTACTACTGCTAGTAATATTATCCTCACTTCCTCCGATATGTCCAAGTTCCGCTTCTACACTAACACCTAACGGATGTGCATACTCTACAACTTCCCTAGTAATTCTTACATTTTCTCCAAAAGGATAGGAAGAAGCATCAATCATAACAGAAGTAAACCCTGCATCAATAGCTTCCTTACAAGAGGAAAAACTAGTTCCATGGTCCAAATGGAGAACAACGGGAATAGTAATCTTTAAATCATGAAGTAAACCATTAACCATAGAAGAAACAGTATAGAATCCACCCATATATTTTTTAGCCCCTTCACTAACTCCTAAAATGACAGGTTGTCCAAGCTCCTGCATCGCTTCTAATATATATTTCGTCCACTCCAAATTATTAATATTAAAATGACTTATCGCATACCCATTTTTCTTTGCATCCAACAATAGTTCTTTAGAATTTACTAACACTACGACTTCCTTCTTTCTACAACAAGAATACCATAGAATGAAAGACTTTTCAAGGAAGAAAAGAGAAATAAGGAAGGCAAAAAAAGGAAAAAGAATAAAACAAAAAATCATAATCAAAAGAAAATTCAAAAAAAACAATTTATCCTGACAATTTTTCTAAATCATCAGTAAAGATATAAATCATCAAAAGCAACGAACGACTAAAACAAATAAGAAAACCCCAATATCATTAACATTAAACTACCAAGAATCGTAGAATATTTTCCAAATTTTGAAGCAAGTTTTCTTCCTAAAGATAATCCTAAAAAAGTAAATAGAAAACTAACCAAAGAAAAAATAATACAAGGAACCCATATATTAGACTTTAAACCACCAATACCAATTCCTACGGTAAAACTATCGATACTAACAGTAAATCCAAACAATAAATAGGAAAAAAGAGAAGAAATTTCTGATAATTCCTCAGTCTTGTTTAAAGAAAGTAACATTTGTATAGACAATAAAATAAAAATAGCACCAACCAAAAGTTTAGCATTAAAAATAAACACCAAAGAAATCATATCACCAAATAAATATCCAAAAAGAGGCATAAAAAAATGAAAAATACCTACCGTCATACTAAGAAAACGAATCACACGTTTAGATAAAGACAAAGTTCCATAAAGCATCGACAATGAAAAAGCATCCATGGATAAAGAAATTGCAACAAAAAGACACATCCACAAAGACATAAAAAAACCTCCTACCAAACTATACTAGTAGAAAGTAAAACTTATGAGAAAAGATGATGGAAAAATTCTTCTAGAAAGAAATGATATTCAACCTCTTCTGCTTCTGTTTCCTCTGCTTCCATAACACATAAAGGAGGAAATAATACACACCACCAGTTATCTCCTAACCCATCTCCTAAGGTTACCACTAAAGACTCATATTCTCCTGCATCATATTTCACTCCATTGTAAATCTTTTCTGGAAAATAGTTCATTCCATAATTCACTTGAAATTCAAGAGAAGAATTGGCGTTTTTTAAAGTACTCGCAACAAGATTTTCAAACGTCGGAATTGCGCTTTGTAAAATAAGACTTGCTTCTACTTTAGAAGAGGCAAGACGCAAGCTATCGGTCATTTCGCTCTCTAATACTTTCGATACTTCCGCCTTTATCTCCTGATCATCTTTCGAATTACTATTGGCAATTACTCGAAAGCGAATTGCATCCTCAGGAATCACAATCGAAGACATCATCAATGAATGAAATACTCCGTATAAAACAATAATCGCTAAAACTATTCCTAATTTTTTCATTTTCTCCACCTCTATTTTCATAATGAAGAAAGTCAAAAAATTTTATACATTATTTTTTAAAAATTGGACACACAAAAAAATAAAAGTCAATATTATTTAGAATAAATATAGGGCAATCGCAAGAAAAAAGTCAATAATGTTTTGAAATACTTCAAATATTCG
>CAJUNG010000038.1 GCA_910587725.1 uncultured Bacilli bacterium | reverse complement strand
AATATTTGCAAAAATTTCCAATTTTCTACAAAAAAGTTGCATTTTTTTCAAATTTATCTGAACAAACAAAAAATGTTAAGTATTACATTTACTGATTCTTAACATTTTTTACTTAAATACCTCAATCTCATAAAACGAAAATATATTTTAGCATTAATATGGATATTTTAAATATTAACAAATTATGGAGTAAGAACAATATGAAAAGAAAGATGTGCGTGCCCTCTACCACTATCACTGCTAAAAGCAAAAACCCCAGAGGCAACACAGTGACCCCATACTCCACCACTCGTATCATAAATTCCTGTGATATTTCCAGTCGTACTTGCCATATATCCAGTCGGGGTATTATAGAGTGACGTAACATCAGCAGTTGTGCCATTGGGATTTTCAGGAATACTTATCCCTCCGTGCTCTTTTATCAGTTTCATAACTAAGCCACATTATGAAAGTATAATTATACGTACTTTTTGCGGGAAGAACACCAGTTTCTAAAACGTAATTTCCTTCTTCATCTTGCTGCTCTGTTATTCTTTGATATCATCGATGTCTCTAGTATAATCATAGTTTATCATTTCAGAAGGTATTTGATTTTCGACTTCGTCCTCTTTTAAATAGATGGTGTATTCTAAATCTTCTTCCTCCTCATTCACTAATGAGAATTTGTAAGCATCATTATTCATTCCCGCTTCATCTATTACTGGTAGCAAATTACTAACGGTGATATTCGTATCGTGCTTAGACTCATCTAAATAGACTTTTAATCCGCCACTTTCTAGAACATATTTCTTTTAACCAAGTAAGATTTGAGAAAATAATGCATAAGCTAGTACCAATAAAAATAGCAAAAACAATCAAATATATGCTTATTTAATTTTGCTTTCATCCGAATATATTTTTGCAAAACATAAACTTCATCATCTTTATTTTTAACTTTAACACTATTATATTATAATCAATTAAAGTTGAAAAAAACAAGAAAAAAAGATTCTAAACTTCAGAATCTTCTTCTACATCATATCGTCTACCATTTTTTCAGCATCACGGCTCATTTTTTTATAAGAGCGCTCTAAATCTTTCATATAATCTGGATTATACTTCCGATACATTTGCCATGCTCCATAACCTGTTAAGGCAAGAAGAGCAACTGCCATACTAGTTTTTTGATATTTTTTCATTTTTCCTTTCTCCCTTTCTTTACTTCTACATTTTTATTATGGGAAAAAGAACAAAATTTTATTCTACATTTTTTGAATTAATCGAATTTGAATAGTCGTATGACGAATATCAGTATTGGTATTTCTCGCCGAGGCAAACAAACTATCCACATCTCCAATTAAATAAAGTTGATTTTTCGCACGAGTTACTGCAGTATAAATTAACTTTCGATAAAGCATTTTTCCATATTCCCTAGAAACCGGAATAATAATCGTATGAAATTCACTACCTTGACTTTTGTGAATACTAATCGCATAAGCATGTTTAAAATTAGCAAAATCAGCTGGTGTATAAGTGACTACATTACCATCAAAATCAATAATAATTTCTTTTTTTGGTGAAAGTTTAATTCTAGAGATTACACCAATATCTCCATTAAATACATTATCATCAGGCATATTCGTTAATTGAATGACTTTATCTTGCTCACGAAAAATAACACCACCAATTAAAATCTCATTTTTTTTAGGTGTTTTTGGATTAAATACTTCCTGCATACTTTTATTAATTTCATCAATTCCATTAATTCCACGATACATTGGTGCAAGAACTTGAAAGTCAGAAATTCCAAGGTCCAATTGATTTTTACAAACCTCTAAAATTTTGGTTTTAATACTTGCAAGCATTGCTGGAAGAAAGTGTACATCTTTTTCATTTAAAATTGACGTATCAATGGCATTTTGATTAATATCATAAGCAAGTCGAATAATATTTGACTCTTCACTTTGACGATATAATTTAGAAAGACAAATCATCGGCGCTTTTTTGCTATCGATAATATCTTTTAACACTTGTCCTGGACCAACACTAGGAAGCTGATCAGCATCCCCAACTAAAATCACTTTCGTATCTACACGTAACCCTTTAAATAAACTATCTAAAAGGTATACATCCACCATACTTGCCTCATCCACAATAACAAATTCTACATCACTCTTATTCCACTCATTAACCTGAAAGCTATTATTATCTTTATTCCATTTTAAAAAGCGATGGATAGTACTAGCATGAATTAAAGTTGATTCGGTCAAACGTTTACTTGCTCTTCCTGTCGGTGCAAGAAGTGCCAATTTTTTTTCTAAATCTTCTGCTTTTAATTTATAAATTTCTTTATAGAGATTAACAATTCCTTTAATAATTGTGGTCTTTCCTGTCCCCGGACCACCAGTAATCACTAAGAAGTTCTTAAGATAAGAAGAAAGAATGGCTTGTCTTTGCTCTTCGTTATAAACAATGTCATAAAACTTTTCTAAAGAAGATAAGTCTCTTTCTAAAAATTTATAGAGATTGTCCTCTTTTCTAGTTAAATAACAAATTCTTTTCACAATATTTTCTTCGGCATCCCACATTTCTTTTAAATAAAACCGACCTTCTTCTTCAACAATCTGTAAATTGACTAACAAAGAATTTAACGCATTTTCAAAAACATTAATATCCAAATAAATATCCAAAGCACGAGAAGTATAACGATATAGTTCTTCTTTAGTCAAATAACTATGACCAAGAGTATTGCACACTTCTTTAAAGGCGTAAATAATTATAGCTTGTGTTCTCGTTGTATCTTCTTTGGAAATTCCTGAATTTAATGCCGCCGAATCAATTTTTTTAAAAGGAATTTTAATGTCATCATAATAAATTTGATAAGGATTCAAAGACATCACTTCTAAGGTTCTTGTCTGATAACGATTATAAATTAACATACTATCTTTAGTAGAAAAGCCTAATTCATTCAATTTGACAATAACTTCAAAACTAGCTTGATATTCAATTAATCCTAGATGAAGAGTTTCCACATTTTTTTTCGATAATCCTGGAATCAATAATAAATTATCTGGATTTTCTAAAATTACGGATAAAGTATCTTTACCTAAAACATTAACTATTTTTTGTGCAGTTTTTTCACCGATTCCTTTAAAAAGACCGCTCGATAAAAATTCAACAATGGAATCTTTCTCCTCTGGAAGTGGTTTTTCATAAGAATCCACGCGAAACTGATTCCCATAACGTTCATGTTCTACGACTTCTCCATGCATAATATACTTATCCTCTTCGGAAAGCTCATGAAAGTACCCAACAATAGTAATTGTTTTTTGAATAAACTCTTCAAAATCACTTTCTGAAACACGGAAAAGTCCAACGACATATCCTGTCTCTTGACTAGAAAATATCCGTCTTTTAAACACACCCTTGATGTACATTAGAATCGACCTCACTTTCTATACTAGCGAAAATAAAAGGATAAGAAACACTTTGGAATCGAACGAGCACATTCTCATCACTTTTATAAATTCCTTTTAATTTCACATGTAAATAATTTGAAGTATGTCCATAACTATAACCATCTTTACTCGTTTCAATCAAAACAGACATAGACTTTCCAACAAATTTTTTCATATAGGCCTCTTCTAACTCTTCACTTAGATGAATTAAGGATTTTGCACGATTCTTTTTTTCCCTATCATCCACTTGATGAGGAAAATTGGCAGCAGGTGTATTTTTTCTCTTAGAATAAGGAAATACATGAATTTTAGAAAATTTCATTTCCCTAGCAAAATCAAGGGTACTCTGAAAATCTGCATCACTTTCACCAGGAAAACCAACAATAATATCAGTAGAAATCGAAATATCTGGACGGATTTCACGAATACGTGATAACTTTTCTCTAAAATAAGAAAGGTCATATTTCCGGTTCATCGCTTTTAATACAGAATCACTTCCCGCTTGTAGTGGAATATGAAGATGATTAGCAAGAAGAGAAGAATTTTTTAAAATCGCTAAAAATTCATCAGTTAGTTCCGTAATTTCTATAGAAGAAATTCGAATTCTTCCAAGATGCGGAATTTTATCAATTCTTTTTAAAAGGGAGGTGAAATTAGTTTCCAAATCAGTTCCATAATTTCCCGTATGAATTCCCGTTAAAACAATTTCTAAATAACCATGATGAACTAAATTGGTAATTTCCTCTACAACTTGGTCAGGATTTTTACTGCGACATTTACCTCGAACAGAAGGAATAATACAATAGGTACAAAAATTCTCACAACCATCTTGTATTTTTACAAATGCACGAGTCTTCCCATCAAAGGTAGAAATCTCCATATTTTCAAAAGTTTCCCCTAAACTAGTATATAATTGGCGAATTTCCTCCCGATTAGCAAAGTATTCATCTAAAAGTTTCAAAAGTTTACTTTTGTCTTGATTTCCTAAATAGATATCCACGCCTTCAATAGAAATATCCTGGTTTGCCTGAATAAAGCACCCCATAGCAACAATACAAGCATCTGGATTTTCTCTTATCGCTTGTCTAATCATTTTTCTACTTTTGCTATCACTTTGATTCGTCACACTACAAGTATTAATAATGACAACATCCGCTTCCACTCCAAAAGGAACAATGATATAACCCGCATTTTTTAATAAACTTTGAATAAAATTACTTTCATAGGCATTAACTTTACATCCTAATGTATAAATACTTGCTTTCACTAAAACATCACACCCTTCACCGCAAAAGAAAAGAAAAATCAAATACAGTCTCTATTGTATGAAACAAAAGTTTGTTTGTCAATACTTTAGAAGAAAATTAACTAAATAGCAATTAATCCCAGAAAAAAAACTATCGAAAAAGAAAAATCATTTCCAGATAGTTCTAAAAAAATAAATGAATTTAGAAAATATTTCCGTTCGGTTTCATTACCAAAGCATATCGTAATTCCAATTTACAATTCGCACATGTTTTCCCATAATGAACTCAACGAATTGTCGTCTTCCCAAAAATCTAATCATAAAAAAGTCTGAAAAAGAATAAAAACTTAATCAGACTCACTAAAATCTATAAAATCTCAATTTCTGAAGAAGTACTTGCACTATGATTAGTAACTGATTGAAATTTACTACGCAATTCTTCTAAATTAATTGGTTCATTTCCCTCATCTAAATATTGAACTTTCTCATTTTGGTCATATAAAGTATCCGAAACTTTCAATAATTCTTTATAACTAATAATCGCATTTTCTTCTTGTGCCGATTCAAATTTTTGAATCCGTGCTTCTTCTTCTCTTTTCGCTTTCTCCAACTCTTTCGCCAAAATCTCTAATTGAATTTGTGCAGAAGTTTTTTCTAAGTCATCTTCAATATATTGTGTTTCATCAATTTCAAATAAATCTTCATCACGATAAGAAATTTCTTCTAATACCTCCATCTTAGGTAAAGCTTCCTTAGCTTGTACATAAGACGATTGAATATCTTTATTTTCTTCTGGCAAAAGTACCTCTTCTAAGGTAAAATCTTCTTGCGGATTTTCCTCTATCAAATTAACTTTTTCCAAACACACTTCTTTTTTCTCTTTTGGTTTTACTACATTCAAGACAACTTCTTCTTTTTGACGTTTAAATTCTTCTGTATAATCATCTTCCGCTTTTCTTAAATCCATAAGTCTTAATTCTTGTGTTTTTGTAAGAAAAATTTTCTTTTTATCTTTTTTATCTAAAAAAACAGTAAATATAATTAATCCAACGACAAAGGTAATGAGTCCGTAAATCACTAAAATTTCACTGGAAATATCTTTTCCAAGATTCATAAAAAAACCCATATTGTTCACTCCATATCTATATAACGAACAGCGCTAAGTAAAAATAAACTAGCGGTTTCTGTTCGTAAAACGCTTTTTCCCAACGAAACCGGAAGAAAACCTAACTTCTCAAATTGTTCTTCTTCAAATTCAGTAAATCCACCTTCCGGACCTACTATTATTATCATTGTATCACCTTTTTTACATTTTGATAATACCTTTTTGATAACTTTTGGTTTTTCTCTTACTGTACATAATAAGCAATAGGTATATTTAGAAGTATCTAAAAAGTGATTAATGCTTAAAATATCCCCAATTTTCGGGATTTTTACGCGTTTTGATTGTTCGCTTGCTTCCTTGACAATTTTTTCCCAACGAACTTTTTTCTTTTCCCACTTGTCACTTAACTTGACAACACTTCTTTCTGCTTGAAAGGGATAAATTTTATCAACGCCCAATTCGGTGGCTTTTTGTAAAATCGTATCCATCTTTTGTTCTTTAACCGCAGATTGTACTAAAGTAACTGACAGAGAAAGCGAAGAATCTTCTTCTTGTTTTTCAAGTAGTTTCGCTCTTACTCTTGGTTCTAAAGCAACAAGGGAAGCAAGATATAAAGTGTCTTGATAAACAATTTCGACGGTTTCTCCTAAACTCATCCGCATCACTTTTTGTACATGGTGACAATCATCTAAATGAAGAAGAAAGTCTTCCCCTTCTTTTTCTGTTACAAAATATCTCTGCACAAATCATCACCTCACCTATTTTAAATTATAAAAGGAACCATAAAAAAAAGCAAGAACCGAAGATACATTTGCCAAAGGTCAAAGGTGGAAAATAAAATAAATTCTGCTATTGCTACTACAATATCTTATACTTTCACAAGCATTTGCAAACGACGAATCACCTTTTTTTCAATTCTAGAAATATAGGATTGACTAATTCCTAATACCTCTGCAACTTCTTTCTGTGTCATTTCTTGCTTTCCATCTAATCCATAACGTAAAATAATGATTTCTCTATCTCTTTTAGGAAGACGGGCAATTTCTTGCATCACCAAGTTTTTCTCAGTTTCTTCTTCTAAGCCTTTCGTCACTAAATCGGCATCTGTTCCAAGAACATCTTCTAAATGAAGTTCATTTCCGTCACTATCATAGCTCAAAGATTCTTCAATAGAAACTTCTGTCCTAATCTTCTTATTTTTTCTTAAATACATCAAGATTTCATTATCGATACAACGCGAAGCATAAGTTGCTAATTTGATATTTTTATCACTTTTATAAGTATTGATTCCTTTAATTAGACCAATCGTTCCAATACTTACTAAATCTTCTAAATCGATATTCGTATTTTCGTATCGTTTAGCAAGAAAAACAACAAGTCTTAAATTATGCTCGATTAACTTATCTCTAGCAAAAATATCTCCATCGGACGCCTGAAGCAAAAAGTATTCTTCCTCTTCTTTAGATAATGGTTCTGGTAAAACATCAGTTGCCCCAACATAAAAACATCCAGCAATTTTATTAAAAATACGCGATAACAATAAAAATATAGATAACATTTGAAATTCACCCTTTCTTCTAAAAAATATGTTAGCAAATAAAAATTAAGAAGGATGTCGAATTATATTCAACCTAAAGTTTTGTACTTCCACTTAAAATCATAGAAGCATCATCAAGGTTAAATTCTTGACTCACAAAACCAATTAAAGGCCTTAAAATCTCTAGCTTTCCATCGACAATCATCTTATCAAAAACAACGCCTCGAACAACACCAGAAGAATTTAAAGTAGAAAAAGGAATCATAATAAATTGGTCAAAATTTTCCTGTAAGCGTCGGTCAAAAAGGAGATGAACTGGTCTTTTTTTATAAGGGTCTACTAAAGAATTTCCCGTATCAAAGTATGCCTGATAAGAATAACTTTTTTCTTGATAAAAAATCTCAACGATATGAACATTAGATAAAGTATTTCGAAAATATCGACTCTGTCGGTAATAAAAGGTAAAAATAATCGGAGATAAAATCAAAAGCACAAGAACATTGATACTAAAACCATTAGTAAAGAAAATTAGTCCTTCACTTTTATACGAAAATTGTTGATTGAGAAAGGTTAAAAATCCTCCTAATAAAATACTC
The DNA here is from genome assembly GCA_910587725.1 of uncultured Bacilli bacterium. GTDB lineage: Bacteria > Bacillota_I > Bacilli_A > RF39 > UBA660 > MGBC162581. Next base: position 9,957 of record CAJUNG010000038.1, on the reverse strand, counting down.
GAAAAATACAAATATCCCATATTTTTCAAAAAACTTGTTTTTCCAAAAGAAATAAGCACCATAAAAATGGAAACAACAACCTTAAAAAGGAAAAGAAGAAAAGTATTCATCGGGAAAAATAGTAAAAAAGTAGAAAGTGCCCCAACCAAACTAGCGAGAAGTAAACGAATCCATCTTACTTTCCTTTTTAAAATAAGTGTAACACTAAATAGTAGTAAAAAATCAAAAGAAAAGTTTAAAAAGAAAATGACATCGACATAAATTTTCATCAAAAAAACTTCCTTTCTATTTTCAGTATAAAAAGGAAAAACAAAAAAACTTGTCGAAATAGCAACAAGTTTAATCATATAAAATATCTAAATCCACCGCACCAGAAATTCCATCAACTTTTCCAATATTACTCAGTTGCCACATTTTATATTTTCCCTGATAATTGGTTTTAGAAGTATAATGGGCAAGCCAAGTTTCATAATTTAGAGAATGCCAAATATTTTCTAAATAAGTTTTACTGCTATAAAGCATCCCCTGATATCCAGAATTCTCTACTGTTTCTAAAAAGGTATTGGCAACCATAGAAAGTTCATAGAAACTGAGTTGATAGTCATTAAAGTGTGTCCAGTCTTCAAAATCAAAAACAACAGGCAATTGTAAGGAATAATCCTTGATTTGAGAGATGACCCATTTCGCTTCTTTTTCTGCTTGCATTCGGTGATTAGCATAAGAGTAAAAATAAACGCCAACAGGAAGTCCTACTTCACTTGCCCCTTGAATATTTGCCACAAACTTTTCATCCAACACAAATTCTCCACCAATCCCTTTAGTCGTTCCAACCCGAATAATCACAAATTCAACTCCAGCCTTTTTAACTTTTTCAAAATCAATATCTCCTTGCCATTTAGAAATATCAATCCCAATTCGATTAGAAGGTGTTTTATAGGTTTTATAAACTTCAGAGAAGGAAAGATAATGAGGAGTTGAAGGCGTGCTATGGATACTTTTTTCATATACTTTAAGATTGAACTCTTTCTCTGTTCGATTTCCACTACTGTCTTCTGCATGAAATACTAATGGATAGGTACCAACTTGGTCTAAATCGTATTCTCCTTCAATATAACAATGCGGATTTTTATCGTAATCATCTCCACAAAGAATGCTTTTAGTTAAGTTATCTTCACTTCCCTTTACAATAGAATAACTACCACTAAGCCATACTAATGGCGGGGTTGTATCGACAATATCAACTAAAAATGTATAGTTTAACTTAATCTTTTGCTCGTTAATGAATTGAAAGGTCACTTTTTGCTCACCAAGTGCTTTCGTTGTATCAATCCAAAAATCATCAATAATTTCACCATTAATACTTTCAATATATTCAGATACTCGTTTTTTACTAGCAAATTCAATAGTACGATTTTCTACTAGGGTAACTTCAATTTTAGCAAATTTTACCCGAAGATAATGATAAAGTTGAAACCCACAAAAAAGGAAAACACAAAGACCAAGAAAGGTAAAAAGGTAAACCTTATATGTTGAATTTTTCATAAACACCTCCAAATGAATAAAACTATCTTTATTATACGTAAAAAATAAAGAATATATGCTAAAATAGAAATGGATGCATTTGAAAATTTTTAATTCGACGATAATTACTTTTTATCGAACGTTTTAAATAAAGTAGGGTTAAACATAAATTAAAGGAAGTTTTGAGAATATTTTTTAAAAAAGGATTTCCATGATAAATAATTCTTCAAATGCATCACGGTTTTCTATAATAGCACAAATTTTGTCAAAATATTGAAAGTTAGCAAAATTTATAATAAAAAAATACTTACCATCAAATGTAAGTACTTTTTTTTACTATCCATGAATTTGATTCATTACTTCTTCGGCAAAGTTTTCTTGACGTTTTTCAATTCCATCTCCTACTTTGTAACGAACCATAGTGATAATTTCTCCACCATGAGATTCCACAAATTTTTTAACTGTTTCTTTATTTTCTGCTTTAATAAAGATTTGTTCTTCTAAGCAGATTTCAGCATAGAACTTGTTTAATTTTCCTTTTAAGATTCCTTCAACTTTATCAGCAGGTTTTCCTTCGTTAATAATCTGTTCTTTTAACACTGCACTTTCTCTTGCTAATACATCCGCATCAACATCGCTAATTCTAACATAATTTGGACTCATCGCAGCAATATGCATAGCAACATCTTTAGCAACTTCTTCATTTGCTCCTTTAATCACTGTTAAAACACCAATTTTTCCTCCCATATGAGAGTATGCGCCAAAGTGCTCATCATCATTTTTCGTCACTTTCTCAAATCGACGGAAACTAATTTTCTCCCCAATTTTTGAAGTCGTTTCTTTAACCATTTCTTCAACGGTCGTTCCATCGACAACAACTTGCATTGCCTCATCCATCGTATTAGCTTCTGCATTAATTAAAGCTTTGGCAAGACAATCAACAAAAGATACAAAGTTTTCGTTTTTTGCAACAAAATCTGTTTCAGAGTTAACTTCTAAAATCACAGCACGATTACCATCCACTAAAATTTTAGTAAGTCCCTCTGCAGCAATACGACTTTCTTTCTTTGCCGCTTTAGCGATTCCATTTTCTCTTAACCAATCGATTGCTTTTTCCATATCTCCATTAGATGCTTCTAATGCTTTTTTGCAATCCATCATTCCTGCACCAGTTTTTTCTCTTAAATCTTTTACATCTTTCGCAGTATACATATACTTTCCTCCTAATATGATTTATTCACTAAGCAAACTAACAAGTTCTGCTTTTTTCATTGAAGTATATCCTTCAAGTCCACGTGCTTTTGCCATTTCTTTAAGTTCTGCAACTGTTAATTTAGCAAGGTCAGAAGTTTCGCTATCTGAAGTTTTTACTTCTTTTTTCTCTTCTACCTTAACTTCCTTTTGTACTTCTTCTTTAACTTCACGTTTTTCTTCTACTTTAGTTTCTGGTCGATTAGAAAAGTTTTCCTCTCTATCATGATTAAATTTTCTAGGTGCTTTCATTTTTTCATCTTCAGTAACAAAATCAATTACTTCGTTTCCATTCACTTCAGCAATAGCATTAGTTAAAACACCAATCATAAGTTTTACCGAACGAACAGCATCATCATTTCCAGGAATTACATAATCAACCATATCTGGGTCACAATTTGTATCTACTACACCAAATACAGGAATTCCCAAAATTCTTGCTTCTTTGATTGCAATTTCTTCTTTTTTAGGGTCAACAATAACTAAAGCATCTGGTAATTTTTTCATTTCACGAATTCCACGAAGATATTTATTTAATTTATCGTATTCTTTACGAATTCCGATAACTTCTTTCTTAGGAAGCACTTCAAAAGTTCCATTTTTTTCCATCTCTTCGATTTCTTCTAGACGTCTAACACGACTTTTAATTGTTTTGAAGTTTGTTAAAGTTCCCCCTAACCAACGTTCATTAACAAAGTACATTTCTGTACGATTTGCTGATTCTTCTGCTGCTTCTTGTGCTTGTTTTTTTGTACCAACAAACAAGAATTTTCCACCATTCTCAGCAATTTTCTTAACGGCAACATAAGCTTCTTCAATCTTTGCTGCTGTTTTTTGTAAATCGATAATATAAATATCATCGCGCGTAGAGAAGATGTATTCCTTCATTTTAGGATTCCATCTACGTTTTTGATGTCCGAAGTGAACTCCGGCTTCTAATAAATAATTCATTGAAACAACTGTCATAATTTTAAATTCCTCTCTTTCGTTATTCATCTATTAATTTCTAAAATTCATCACTTAAATTAAGCACTCGACGAATCAATCCATTAATATGTCTATTTTTTTATTTACTTAAAGCTTCTACTAATTCTGCTTTTTTCATTGAAGTATACCCTTCAATATTCTTAGCTTTTGCCATTTCTTTAAGTTCAGCAACTGTTAATTTAGAAAGGTCAGAAGTTTTACTTTCTTCTTTCTTTACTTCTTTTTTCTCTTCTTTTTTAACGTCTTCTTTTTTTACTGGTTTTTCTTCTTTAGCTTTTGGCTTTTGTGTACTTTTATCGATTGCTCCAGCTTTTACTTGTGCTACTAATTGAGCAAACATTTCACTATCAGAAACAGCAAGTTCTGCTAAAGATTTACGGTCGATTTCAACACCTAAAGTATGAAGACCATTCATGAATTTAGAATAACTAATTTCATTCATTCTACAAGCAGCATTAATTCTTGTAATCCATAATTTTCTAAAATCACGTTTCTTTTGTTTTCTATCGCGATATGCGTATTGTCCAGAATGCATTAATTGTTCTTTTGCACTCTTATATAATCTATGTTTACTACCAAAGTAACCTTTTGCTCTTTTTAATACTTTTTTATGACGAGCTTTTGTTACAGCTCCATTTTTAACTCTTGGCATTTTATTTTCCTCCTTCTAAACGCGAACTAAATAATATTTTTTAGTCTTCTAGCATCAGCTTTACTAAGATTACTGCTAGAGCGTACCTTTCTATTAAATCCAGCATTTTTACTACCTGTATTATGTCTACTTCCCGGATGTCCGATTGTTACGGTACCACTTTTTCTAACATTCAATACTTTTTTTGTACCTTTATGTGTTTTTAATTTTCCCATTTCTTTTTCCTCCTTATTTTTTCGGTGCTACGAGCATTGTCATACTTCTACCATCTAATTTTGGTGCTTGCTCAACAACAGCAACATCTTCTAAACGAGCAACGAATTTTTGTAACATTTCTTCTCCAAGTTCAGTATGTGCCATCTGACGTCCCTTAAAACGAATTGATAATTTAATTTTATCGCCTTTTTCTAGGTATTTACGAACATTACGAAGTTTAGTTTCAAAATCTCCAATATCGATAACGGGAGAAAGTCGAAACTCTTTTGTTTCACTTTGACTAGCTCTTTGCTTTTTTAGTGCTTCTTTTACTTTCTTTTGTTTTTCATAGCGATATTTGTTATAGTCCATAACTTTCGCTACCGGTGGTTCTCCTAATGGATTAATTAATACTAAGTCTAAATTTGCATAATTACTAAGAGCAAGAGCATCTTCTAATGACTTTACTCCGACTTGTTCTCCATTAGGACCAATAACTAGCACTTCACTTGCTCGTATCTGCTCATTTTTTAATAAATCGCCTTTCGTGTTTGCGATAATAACACCTCCTAAAATTTAAAAAAAGAGTGAATCTTTTTTATCCACTCTAAAACGTTTTAATCATTTAAAAAGTTTTGGCTTTGTAACCCATTGTCCAAAAACAATCAGGTGGATAAAATCTCTTTCCTTATTATACTTTTTGTTAAACTTCTTTAACACATGCACATTTTTTATTTTTTCCTACACGTTCAAACTTAACGATTCCGCTCACTTTAGCAAATAAAGTATCATCATTTCCACGTCCTACGTTATCTCCTGGTAAAATTTTTGTTCCACGTTGACGATAAATAATAGAACCAGCATTGACAAATTCTCCATCAGCAGCTTTTGCCCCAAGTCTACGACCTTTAGAATCTCTACCGTTAGATGTAGAACCTTGCCCTTTATGGTGTGCGAAGAGTTGAATATTCAAATTAAGTTTCTTCATAAAATTCCCTCCTTACGAATGATTTTTATATTTTTCGGATAATATTCGGATAACTGAGTTAACAACTCAATCATATTACAAGTTAGTTTTTGAATAATTTCTTTTTTTTCTAAAAATGTGATAATCAGTTTTCCACTAGCTTCCTCTACTTCCAAACTATCTGGATAAATTTCTAAAATACCATTAACGGTCGTAATTACACAAGTAGAAACACTAGCACAAACAATATCTTTACCAAAGTCGGCATATCTAGCATGACCTAAAACAGCAACTTTTAAAATATTAGCATCGTTTTCATAAACTTCTACACGAATCATAATTATCCATTAATTTTTTCAATTTTAACTTTAGTATATGGTTGTCTATGACCTTGGGTCTTACGATGACTTCTATCTTTTTGACTATATTTGAAAACACGAATCTTCTTATGTTTTCCTTGTTTCAATACGGTCGCCTCTACTACTGCACCAGCAATATTTGGCGTACCAACGCGCCCATCAATCATTAATACTTCGTCAAATTTTACTTTATCCCCTTCTTGGGCATTTAATTTTTCAACGAAAATCTCATCGTTTTCAGAAACAATATATTGTTTCCCACCAGTTTTGATAATTGCTTTCATCTCTTTTTCCCTCCTTTTATAATTCTAGACTCGCTCTTAAGGTCTTAACAGTTATTACCTCTTCGATGCGGTTTGAGCTATATCAGGCATCAAACATCTAAGATTTTAACTTAAGTTCGTCAATAAGTCAAGTAAAATAAGGAAAAAAGCACAATTTTTTTCTGATTAAGCAATTAACCGTAAGCATGATATAAATTAAACCAAGTCTTATTTTTCACTCTTACTCTTTCCTAACTCTCATAAGCCTTACTTTTGAGCGATAACAGTTTACCTCATTTATCCTAAAATTTGTTTAGTAAAACACAAAAAATATAAATTTAATTAGTAAAAAAAGAAACCAAAGGATTTGATTTCTTATCTTGCTTCATCCGTTGCTCTTGTTTCCCGAATTACGGTTACTTTGATTGTACCCGGATATTGCATAGTATTTTCAATTTTAGTTTTGACTTCGCGAGCGATTCGATGTGCACCTAAATCATCGATTTCTTCTGGTTTAACAATTACTCGAAGTTCTCTTCCCGCCTGTACGGCAAAGGTCTTATCAATTCCTGGAATGTCATTTCCAATTTTTTCTAGTTGTTCTAATCGTTTAATATAATTTTCTAAAGAATCATTCCGTGCCCCAGGTCGAGAAGCGGAAAGTGCATCGGCAATCGCAACAATCGTTGCAGTCACACTCTTTGCATCGGTATCCCCATGATGAGAGGCAATCGAGTTGATAACAACTTCTGGTTCTTTATATTTTTTCGCAAGGTCAACACCAATTTCTACGTGGCTTCCTTCCATTTCGTGGTCAATCGCTTTTCCAATATCATGAAATAGTCCTGCACGTTTAGCAAGCAATACATTTTCCCCTAATTCTGAAGCTAAAACACCAGAAAGATGAGCAACTTCTAAAGAATGAGCCAATGCATTTTGACCATAACTCGTTCGAAAATGAAGACGTCCTAAAATTTGCACTAATTCAGGGTCTACTTTCGTAATCCCAAGTTCAAATAAAGCATCATTACCATATTCGGTAAGACGAGCATTCATCTCAGTTTCTACTTTATCATAAATTTCTTCAATTCTTGTTGGATGAATTCTACCGTCTTTTAGTAAAGTCTCCAAGGTAATTCTAGCAATTTCACGACGGAATGGGTCAAAACTAGAAAGTACAACTGCCTCTGGGGTATCATCAATAATTAAATCAACTCCCGTAATGGCTTCAATCGTTTTAATGTTTCTTCCTTCTCTACCGATAATTCTTCCCTTTAAATCATCGTTTGGTAAACTAACAACAGTCACCGTTTGTTCACTAGCCACATCCGCTGCAAACTTCTGCATCGAAGATACTAACATTTCTTTTGCTCGTTTATCCACTTCTAATTTTGCTTCGTTTTCCCGTTCTTTCATATAAGCGGTTAACTCTAAAGTCATCGCTTCTTCACATTTTTTCATAATCATATCTTTCGCTTTTTCACGAGATAGATTAGATATTTTTTCTAAAACTTCTATTTGCTGTTCTTTTAATTCTTCCACTTTTACTTTTTCGTTTTGGACATCTTCTTGTTTTTTATTAATTCGTTCTTCTTTCTCATCTAACGCTTCTTCACGTCTTTGATATAATTCTTCCCGCTTTTCCATACTCTTTTCACGTTGTAAAATACGGTCTTCTAACTCTTTCACTTCTTGTTTTTTCTCGTTTTTTTCTTTTTCTAATTCTAGTTTGACTTTATGTGCTTCTTCTTTTGCTTCTAAAATACTTTCTCTTTTTAACTTATCGGCTTCTTTTTTTGCCTTTTCTAACATTTCTTCTTGTCTCTTAATAAAATTTTTTTCTCCAAAAAGGCCAAGAACTTTCACAAGTACGATTCCAACAATAACTCCAACAACGACTAGTAAAATGGAGATTACTATATCCATAGACGAACCCTCCATTTCTCTATTAATATCATAACTAAAATACAATATCTACTTCTATTTTAAAGTGAATTTAAGGAGAAGTCAAGGACAAGTTGTTTTACTTTTTCGAAAAGAAAAACATTTTTTTAAAGCGAGAAATTGTTAAGTAATGGAGATTTTTTCTCTAAATCGGCAATCATCTTTGAAAACAAAGAAAATTGTAAAGAATTTTCAGCTACCAAAAACACACTTTTTAAGTAAGGATTTCTACCAAGGTTTTCAAGAACAGTCAATAAACAAGATAAATTAAGGGAACTACTTTTACTATTCGTAAACAAAGAGGTATCTAAAACAACAGTGGAAATTAAATTTTTTTCAATTAAAAAGAAACATTCATTTAACTGATATTCAACTTCAAATTCTTCTCTTGAAGTAATTTGCTTTTTTAGTAGAGTTTCCGGAAGAAAAAAACGAATATGGTCAGAATCTAATATCGTATCTTGCTTTTTTCCTTTTAATATATAGGCATAATCATGAAGAGTAGAAAAATCAATTTGCTTTTTCAAACACACACATTTTTTTAAAAGCCGCTGAATATTTTGATAACTACAACCTAAAGCGGTATTTTCAAAATAGAGTTTAGCAAGACGTAAAAAATTATAGTCCATAGGTAAAAAGTCATTATCAAAATACAATGTCGAATGTTTACAATATGGACAAAGGCATTGCCCTTTTTTATTTCGGTATTTAATTTTATCGACATAAAAAACTTCAAGACAATGAAAACATGCACTTACATTGTTTGATAAAAGTTTTTCTTCCTCGTTATATTCACGTAAATGTTTAATTTCTTCTAACATTTCTGATACGGTATAAGAAACTTCTGGTAAAAAATTATCTGGTATCTTTAGAAGGGCGTCAATAATTAAAATTACACGATTATTTTTAATTCGTTCATGGTTTAAAATAGAAAATAGCATAATTTTCAAATCTTCTTCTTCTAATGTAGAAATATCGCTGGTTTTTATCATGGAATATCGCTCTTTATAATTTTTAGGTAAAATAAAATACGTATTGACATCTCTAATTAAATCTGGAATCAATCGAATTTTTAAGCCTTTATATTTTTTCAACCACCAATATTTCATACCCTTCAACTCCCCTAAGATAACAAAATTTTTGCAATTTCATCCCAACTATGAACACGAATAATATTTTTTTCTTTCAATTCTTCATCTGTGTATTTTTTATTATGATATCCACTCATGAGTAGTTTTACTTCCCCTAATCCTTTCAAATTGCCCACTTTGTCATCGATTTTAATATCACAATCGATTAAATCTTTGCGGGAAGTAAAAATAAAATTTTTGGGATTTAAGAAAGGAAGATTTTTAATTAACCACATATGTTTTGTATTCGTCACAACTCCTGATTTTTCTGGAACTCGCTTATCTAAATAAGCACTACAAATATAAACTTCATATTTTTGCGATAATTTTTCAATCACCTCAATAGCATGTGGTTTGATATGGACATAATCATACACATTAACATGGGTATAAAAGTACTCGAGATAATCATCTAACATCCCATCAGGAAGTAAGCTTTCAACAAAATAATCTTCTGTATCGTCATAAGTATAATTGGTTCCTAAGTATTCATTTAATACCTCCAAATACCCACCTTCAACAATTGTATCATCTAAATCAATCATTACTTTTTTCATCTGTTTCACTCCTATAGATTCAAGTTTTAAAACATTCTTATTATATAATAGATAAATAGCAATTGCAACCTTAGAAACAAAAACTTGCTAATAAAAATCAATAGTTTTTTACAACTTTTAAAAATTTATAT
>CAJUNG010000037.1 GCA_910587725.1 uncultured Bacilli bacterium | reverse complement strand
TTTTTTCTTTTACCATCTGTTCATCCTCCTTTTGATTTTGGAGGCGTGCTTTTTTAGACTTATTTTGATAATACCCACTTAGATTTTGTTCTGACCAGGTTACTAAATTCCTTGACTTCTTAAGTGAGTATTTTCATCTGTCTAATTTTTTACACCCCCCTATATATTAATATTTGCAATAATTTCCAATTTTCTACAAAAAACTTCATTTTTTTGATTTTTTTGGGCAATTAAAAAAATGTTAAGTCTCATTATTTCCAACCTAACATTTTATTTTTAGCATTTCTTTCTATTTTCCCCCAGATGCCTGATAAGAATCTGTCACAATAAAGAAGCAATGGGAATCAATTAATTTTACTCCCTCTTTTAACTTGAAATAATCCTTACTTGGAATTACCGTCATTAAGATTTGCTTTTTATGAAAGTTCCATCCGCCTTCTGCACTAAATTCGGTCGTCCCGTGATGTAGCGTATTAATGATATAATCTTTTACTTCCTTTTCTTTTTCAGTCATGATATAGATACTTTTATTCTTCGATACCCCAATTAGCACCCGGTCCGTTACGATACTATTGATATAGAGAATAACTGCGGCATACATAACCATTTTCCAACCAAAGAAAAATCCGCCAACCAAGACAATACTCATATTAATCATAAAACTTGTCATACTAATTGAAATTCGTTTATATTTATAAAGAATTTGATTAATAATCGAAAACCCTCCATTGTTAAATCCACTTTTATAAGTAAGACCATTGGTAATTCCCGCAGCAATTCCAATTAAAATCGAAATTAATAACATGTCTGTGGTTTCAATAAAAATTAAATCTGGCCAAGTACTTGTAAGTTCTACACAAAATGGATAAAGAAAAGTTACAATAACCGCTCCTGCCGTTGCTTCAATATCTAGGAAAATAAGGCTCAATAAAAGACATGCACAAGAAATAATTAAGATGACAAGGGAAGGTTCAAATCCAAAAACATACTCGGTGATAATTGCGATACCACTCGTTCCCCCAGTCACTAAATGCGATGCCCTTTGAAAGAAATTAAAGATAATTGCCGAAATCAATTGACATGCACAAAGAATCAATATTCTTCGAATTAAATGTTTCTTTTTGACATTTTCCAAAATACTAGATAATGATAATTTCATTTTACTCACCACCAAATACTTCATAAGCATCGGTTACAACGAAAAAGGCATTTTTATCAATTTCATGAATTCCCTCTTTTAATTTAAAGTATTCTTTAGTTGGTACGACACACATTAAAACCTTCTGTTTTTCTTTAGAAAATCCTCCTCTTGCATTAAAAATCGTAATTCCATGATTTAAGTAGTTAAGCACATAATCACGTACTTTTTCGTCTTCCTCCGTGATAATGTAAAATGCTTTTGAGTCAGAAATTCCTAACAACACTTTATCGGTTAACATTCCAATGATATAGACCGTAATTAGCGCATACATCAATTTGTTCACACCAAAGACGAAAACTCCACTAAGTACGATTAAGCCATCACTCATTAACATCGCATTTCCCATACTGACATGAAAATATTTAGAAATAATTTGATTGATAATGTCCGTTCCTCCTGTAGTAAATCCGGCTTTAAAGACAAGTCCTGCACCAAATCCATAGAGAACTCCACCAAAAATGGTAAATAATAGTGGTTCGGCTTCTCCTAAGGAGATGATGGTATTGATACTACTAGTTAAATTAACAAATACCGGAAATAAAAAGGAACCTACAATACTAGCACTAGTCGTTTCCCAACCGAGAAAGAAATAGCTTACGATAAGGAGTAAGGCTGAGGAGATAAAGATGAAAATAGAAGGGTCTAAACCAAAGATTTGTTTTACGATAATCGAAATACCACTAACTCCTCCAAATACGATATTATTCGGAAGTAAGAATAAATTGAAGGCAACAGATATCGCTAAAAGTCCTAATAAAAGTTGAAGATATCTTCGAATTCGAAATTTTTTATAGATATCTTTTAGCACATTTTCTGTCGTTTTTTTTTGTTTAAAAAACATATTATTTTCCTCCCTTTAAATAACTTTCAATCAATTCTTGTAATTCTCCATCCATGATTTTTTGTACATTGCTTGTTTCATATCCAGTACGGTGGTCCTTTACCATGGAATACGGATGCATTACATAACTTCTAATTTGAGAACCAAATTCAATATTTTGATAGGTTCCTTGCACTATGGCAAGTTCTTTTTCTTTCTTTTCTAATTCTAGTTGATAAAGTTTGTTTTTTAACATCTTCATTGCTTGCTCTTTATTTTGAATTTGACTTCTTTCATTTTGACAAGTCACTACCGTTTTTGTAGGAAGATGGGTAATTCGAACGGCCGAATCTGTCGTATTGACTCCTTGTCCACCACAACCACTACTCCGATAAACATCAATTCTTAAATCTTGTTCTTTAATTTCTACTTCCACTTTTTCCTCAAACTCGGGAATAATATCGATAGAAGCAAAAGAAGTATGGCGTTTATTGGCAGAATCAAAGGGAGAAAGTCTAACTAATCGATGTACTCCTTTTTCCCCTTTTAAATAACCATAGGCATAAGTTCCTTTTACTTTTAATGATACACTTTTGATTCCTACTTCCTCTCCTGGTTGTAAATCTAAAAGTTCATATTTGTAGTTTTCCCTTTCTAGATATCTTGTATACATCCGATATAGCATATTTGCCCAATCACAAGCTTCGGTTCCACCTGCACCAGCATGAATTTCTAAAAAGCAGTTAGATTTATCATGAGGATTAGAAAGCAAAAGAAAAATCGAAAGTTCTTCTAACTTTTTTTGATATTCTTTTAACTGTATTTCTAACTCTTCGAATTCTCTTTGGCTATCTTCTTCTAATAATTCGATTAGTTCCATGTCGTTTTCGATTGCTTCTTTCATTTTTTTGATGTCCGTCGTCAAATTGGACAATTCATTATTTTCTTTGATTACGATTTCCGCTTGCTCTTTATCGTTCCAAAAGTTGCTATCATTCATCACTTCTTTTAATTTATCGAGTTTTTTTAATTTTTCATCGATGTCAAAGTGACCTCCATAAGTCTAAAATTGCGATTTGTAATTTTTCATATTCTCTTTTAATTTCTCTTTTTTCCATCCTCGATTCCCTACCTTTTTCTTTTTTTAGTTTAACATAAAAGTTAAAGAAAATCTATATCTTTCTCTTTCCACCTCATCAATTTCTCTTTCCACCTCATCAATTTTCTTATTTTTATTTTTTGCTTTCGACTACATCCAATGATTGAAGACTACTTTTTTGATGGATTCCTGTACATTTCTTACAGAGTTCCTCCACCCGCTTATTTTCTCTAAATCCAGTTTTCATTTTTTTGTATCTTTCATGACGGATTATTTCTTCTAATGTTTCTTCTAAAATATTTCCAAGGGAAATACAACCACTCGCATCTAAGCAGCAAGGAACTACGGTTCCATCGACTAAAATCCCGATATGGTCTTTTAACGCGAGGCAACTCCGATTTTTGTTTTCCACAACCATTGTGGATAAAATTTCTGGCCAGATAAATTCTTCTTCTTGATTTAAAAACACATTTTTTTCAAGGGTAATATTTTTTTTATCCCTTCCTTCGATTTTACAGTTAAAGTGACTTTCTAAATTTTTAATGATTTGGTTTTTGTATTTTGTTTTTGCCCATAAACGAAAGGAAATGTAGGTGGTTTCTTTTAATGTATCAACCGCATCAAAGATATCTTTTAAATATTCGTCTAAAGTCTTTTTATTGTTCGGCTGAAAACTGTGAAGAGATAAATTTAATTGTCGAATGTTTTTCTGATGCTTAATTTTTTCAATTAAATAGCCGTTGGTGGTAATATTGATAGAGTAAAATTCACTCGCGTAATTAATGTATTCATTGATTCTTGGATGCAGTAGAGGTTCTCCTAAAAGGTGGAAGTAGAGGTACTTGGTGTGGCCTTTTAATTTTTCTAAAATATGATGGAATTCTTCGGGTTCCATAAACTTTGGTGTTCTTTGATTTTGGATACAAAAGGGACAAGCTAAGTTGCAGACATTGGTGATTTCTAAATAGACTTTTTTATACATACTTTACCCCTTTCTTACTTTTATTTCATCTCCATCTTCTAAGAATCCAATGAGTAAAGTGGATGAGGGATGATGGTTTTTTCTGTTTTCTAAGACTTGCTGTTCATCGAAGTTTGCATAGCAATATTTACAAAAATGGGGACAGGTATTATAGCTTGCAATATCGACCATCTCTACACACCCACACTTTTTTCCCCGTGCATTCCACTTTTTAAATTTTTTTCCGGTTATTGCATAAGCAAGTTCTTTGGATACGCAGTCTTCTTGGATAAATCCATATTCAAAAAGTGTTCTTTCTTCAGCACAAGTTTGTACACTCATTTGATGTCTTCTTGCAATTTCTGAAAATTTTTTTCCCAACTTTTCATAATCTTCTTCTGTTAGTTCTTTCGCCTTTAGTATTTCCTTATTTTTTCTTACATTTTTATAATCATCTAGAAAAGAGACGATAATGTGCGAGGTTGCCCCTTCTAATTGCCCACACATTTTTTCAAATGCCTTGATGTGATAATCGATGCTGTATTTTTCGTTAACCAATATTGGGTCATATCTTACATAGACCTTTTCCTTTCCAATGATTTTTGCCACTTTTTGAATATCTTCGATGACACATTTTTTGTTTCCTACATTAGGTTCAATATCTTTATGGTATGGAGTTAGGGTCACTTGAAAAAGGATTTTGTGGTGGATTTCTTTTAGATGGGGAATCATGGGATGTGGGTTTTTCGTACAAAAGACAATTAAGTCAACGTCTTTCATATAAATTCGACTAACGAGTTTAGGATAAAAAGGATTTCTAACATCGAGGTATCCTTCATGATAGCGCGTCATTAACCACGGAGTGTAAAAGGCAACTACATCAGTTCTTCCGCTAATATTTAATATCACTTTTGTCCCTTTTTACTAGCATCAACAAGTGCTTTAAAGATTTCTAACATGATTGGTTCTTCTTCTACCATGTTTTCTGGGTGCCATTGTACACCGAGGGCAAAACGTTTTCCAGGAATACGAATTCCTTCAATAATTCCGTTTTCTGCTATCGCTTCGATTTCGAAAAAATCTTTTTTTATGATATGATAATTGTGACGACTATTTACTAAAAGGGAATCCCTCTTTAAAATCTCTCTTAACTTTTCTCCAACGATTTTTACTTGATGAGCATGAATATTTTGCTCTTGATAGTGTAGTTCTGTTTCGTTTTGTACTGTCTTTATACTTTTTTCACTTCCAAAAAAGTTATCTATATTTCCTAACATTTGCATTCCTAGACAGATTCCTAAAATCGGAACATCATTCTCTAAAGCGTACTGACAAACAATTTCGTCGTAGTCATACCAACGAGTTCCACCAGGCATTAAAAAGCCATCACAAGTTTTTACTAGGCGAAGAAGGTCTTCTTTTTCTTCACTTGTTAATCTTTTGGCATCTCTTGGTCTAGTATAACCATAATTAATCTCGTTATTTGGCATTAATAAAAGAGGAATTCCACCAGCTTTTACAACTGCTAGACGATAATCTTCACTAATACAGATTTGACTTTTTTCATTTAATATCGTATTTCTTGCGAGTATTCCGATAATTGGTTTTTTCATCTTTTTTGCTCCTTTACTTTACTGTTTTCATGTAATTTTCTAGTTTATCTATAAAATATCTCTGTCCTTTTAAAATTTTTTCTTTGGCAATCGTTAACTCTATCCAAGCAAATTTATCCATTTCAGGAAACTCCTGCATCTGTTTACTTCCCTTTGGCCACGTTAAAAGGAAGGTATTGCTTTTGGCAAGACTTATATCATAATCCCCAATTGCTGTAAATATAATTACCAGTTTATTGCTTTTTTGTTTTTTGCTTCCCAAAAAGGTTAAAGATTTTTCATCAATCGAAAAGCCCGTTTCTTCAAAAAATTCTCGAATTGCTGTTTTGATGACTTTTTCTTCCTTGACTTCTCCTTTCGGTAGAGACCAACCTCCATTATCTACGTCTTTCCAATAAGGTCCACCCATATGGCAAAGTAAAACTTCTGTTTTTTCATTTTTATACCGATAAATTAAAATTCCTGCACTTTTTTTCATTTTCTCGAGTTCCTTTCTGATAGGCGATTTTAATTGGTTGAAATGCACTTGGTAGGGCATAGTTTTTTTCTAAATCTTCTAAAGATACCCAAGTATAGGGAGTAAATTCGTTTTCTACCGGAATGATATAAGAAGTTATATTCCATTTTTTATGGGTAAAGATATGGACATAAGATGGACCTTTTTTGAAGTTTTGGTGAGCTATCGCTTTTTCTTTTAAGTAACTTTTGATTTTCTTTTCTGAGAGATGTCCTGAAATATTAGGAAACTGCCAAAGTCCTTCTAGAAGTCCTGCACCTCTTTTTTCTAGTGCTAGATGTCCCTCTTTTTCAAATACAAGTACAGTATAATTTTCTTCTTTTTTTCCTCTATTCATTTCTTTTTTGGGCAAGAATTGATAGGTATCTTTTTGGTAGCCCGTACAGTCTTTTTGAATGGGACAAATCTCACATTTTGGGCTTCCTTTAGGAATACAGATGACTTCTCCTAATTCCATGATTCCCTGATTAAAAGTGCCCGCATCTTTCGGCAAGGTTTTCATTAGATTTTTTCGAATGTCTTTTTTGGTCTTTTCTTCTGCTATATTTCTTTCATCATTTTGTACTCTTGTGTATACTCTTAATACATTTCCATCAATGGTTGCTTGTTGCTCATGAAAGCAAATGGATGCTATGGCACTTGCTGTATATTCTCCAATTCCTGGCAAGGAAAGAATTTCTTCATAAGTATTAGGAAATTCTCCAGCAAATCTTTCCATCACTTGAATTGCGGCTTTTTTTAAATTTCTTGCTCTTGTGTAATAGCCTAAGCCTTCCCATAGTTTCATTAGTTTTTCGTCTTCGACATTTGCCAAGTCTTTTATCGTTGGTAACTCTTTCATGAATCTGTGGTAATAACGAATAACCGCTTCAATTCTTGTTTGTTGAAGCATCACTTCTGAAATCCATACATGATAAGGATTGGTGTCCTCTCTCCAAGGAAGAGGGCGTTGATTTTCTTGATACCATGCCATGATTTTTTTCATTACTTCTTCTTTCATTTTCTTCACCTAAACAAAAATATTATACCAAAAATTCTAAAAAAAGAGTAATAAATTTTGGAAAGCCATTGCTTAAAATAGCTGTTTTTTTGTTCACTATCTCGTTTTTTTCTAAAAAAAAGAGACGTTAAGAAAATCGTTTCATCACAGTCTTTTATCTTTTTTACTATTCTTCTATTTTTGCTTGAAAGTCAATATTTTCTAAATGGGCGATGACATCTTTTATTACTTCTTGACTTTCAGTTTCTAACTGTACGGTTTTCTCATCAAGAGATACTTGGTAATGTTGAATCCCTTTTATTTGAGAAAGGACATTTTCAATTCTTTTTACACAACCCATACATTCTATTCCTTCTACTTTTAATTTTACTTTTTCCATGTTTTTCTCCTTCCTAATCTTAACGAATTCGCAACAACGGTAATACTACTTAAGGTCATCATCATGCTTGCTAACATCGGATTCATTGTGATATTTATATTTTCTAATAATCCCATCGAAAGAGGAACCATCATCATATTATATAGAAATGCCCAAAATAGATTCTCTTTCATCACACGATAAGAGGACTGACTAATTTTAATGAAATCTAAAATATTATTCATGTTGTTATTCATCAAAATTACATCGGCAGAGTCATAGGCAATATCACTTCCTTCTTTTACGCTTACACCAATGGTTGCACTAACTAAAGCAATAGCATCATTAACGCCGTCTCCTACCATCATTACTCGTTTTTTATTTTCTACTAATGATTTTACATACTGGGCTTTTTCTGTCGGTAAGACATTCGCAATGACATTTTTTATTGCTAATTCTTTAGCAATGACACCAGCTGTTTTTTCATTATCTCCCGTTAGCATGATGACTTCTATCTGTGCTCGTTTTAAGTTTTTTATTGCTTCCTTCGTCTCTTTTCTTAAAACATCTTTGATTCCGATAATTCCTACAATTTCACTTTTCTCTACGATATATAGAATACTACAACCTAAATTCATCATCGATTCTGCATCTTTCTGATAAGGATTATGAATATTTTGCTCATTTAAAAGTCGCTCATTTCCTAGAGCATAGAATTTGTTGTTAATGATACCTGTAATTCCCATTCCATCAATCGTTTTAAATTCTTCGACGACTTCTTCTTGTTTTACCTCAAAGGCGGATGCAATCGGATGTTTTGATTTTGATTCCAAATTGGATACTTTATTCAATATCTCATCTCTTCGTTCTTCTTGATAACAAATAAACTGATAAACTTTTGGTTTTCCTATAGTGAGTGTTCCTGTTTTATCAAAGATAATGGTATCTATATTTCTTGCTTGTTCTAGGGTTTCTCCATTTTTTAAAAATAATCCTTTTTTGGCACAAAGTCCATTACTTACCACCATCACAAGTGGAACGGCAAGGCCTAAACTACAAGGGCAGGCAACAACTAATACCGTAACAAAATGAAGAAATGCTTGCTCTAATGGAAAATTTAGTAAGAGTTGTAAAATTAAAGTGATGCTAGCAATTCCTAAGATAATTGGCACAAAGTAACTACTGATTCGGTCGGCCAATCGTTGAATTTTATTTTTGGTATTGGTTGCTTCTACGACAAATTTTACGATTTCTGAAATTGTTGAAGATTTTCCAATTTTTTCTGCCTGATATTCTAAATATCCGTCATAACTAGTACTTCCGGCAATTACCTTATCTCCTACTTCTTTTAAAACGGGCATGCTCTCTCCAGTAATAAAGCTTTCATCCACATAATTCTTGCCTTTTACCACTGTTCCATCAACAGCAATTTTAGAAAATGATTTGCATATTAAAGTATCTCCTACTTGAATTTCATCTAAGCTTACTTCTCTTTCTTTTCCATCTTTTCTTATGATTGCCGTTTTCGGGGTTACTTGCACTAGTTTTTGAATTGCTTCTTTTGTTTTACTTTTCGATTTTTCCTCGATATATCTTCCTAACTTTACAAAGTAAATCACCATACAAGCTGACTCAAAATATAAGTTTTCTAATCCTGTTTTATCTCCCATAAAAATTTGTATAGTAAATAAGATGCTATAGAGAATACTAAAGATGACACTAAACATGACAAGAGTATCCATATTGGGGATTCGGTGAATTAGGTTTTTCACTCCGCTATTTAAAATATCTCTACCATAGTGAAGAAAAAAAATAGTGAAAATCATCAGAACGCTAACGAGTAGGCGAGGGTTTTCATGATTTAATAATGGTAGATGGAGTTTTACCATATGACCCATAGAAATTATCATCATAAAAATAAGCAGTATTCCCATTAAAATAAGGTGAGTTTTCCACGTTTTTTCTTTTTCTACATCTAAATTTTCTTGGTATTCTCCAAAGCTTTCAAAGCCAGCATCTGAAATATATTTTTCTAGTTGTTTTTTTGTGATACCTTCGTATTCTATGGTGGCAATTGAAAGGATTAAGTTGATATTTACATTCTTAATTCCTGGTTGTCTTTTCAAATATTTTTCTAGTCCACTAGAGCAGGCACTACAAGTCATTCCTCCGACTTTTAGCAAAATTTTCTTCATTGTTCATTCTCCTTACTGAATATTCATCCATAGTATGCGAATCGCATTTAGTATTGCAAGTACGCTAACGCCTACATCAGCAAATACAGCCATCCACATATTCGCAAATCCACAAGCACTAAGAATTAAGACCAAAACTTTAATCAAAATGGCAAAAATGATATTTTCTTTGACAATCGTCATTGTCTTTTTTGCTAGTTTCATCAATTCCACAATTTTTGAAATTTCATCGGTCATTATCACTACATCACTTGCTTCTATCGCCGCATCGACTCCTGTTTTTCCCATAGAAATTCCAATATCGGCAAGAGCTAATACTGGAGCATCATTCATTCCGTCTCCAACAAAGACAAGTTTTCCCTCTTTGGTTAATTCCTGATTATATTTTTCTACTATCTCTACTTTTTGTTGTGGTAAAAGACTGGCATGGTAAGCATCTAGCTTCAATTCTTCTGCTACTTCTTGACTGATTTCTTCTTGGTCTCCTGTTAACATCACAATTTTTTGAATATGGTTTTTTCTCAATTCTGATATTGCCTGATACGCATCTTCTTTTATTTTATCTTTGATGATTATAGTGCCTATCCAGGTTTTATTTTTTGCTACATAAATAACGGTTCCTTTACTTTTTTCTTTAGGGTACGTTATGTTAAATAAATCCATCAATTTGCCATTCCCCACAAGGATATGGGAGTCTTCAATTTCTGCTGAAACGCCTTTTCCTGCGAACTCTTTAACTTCAGTAACTTTTTTGCTATCGATTGGTTTTTGGTAGGATTCCATAATCGATAGTGCAATCGGATGAAGGGAAAATGATTCTGCCATCGCTGCATATCTTAAAACGGCGTCTTTTTCTTCTTTCTCCGTTTTGACTTCTTGTACCTTGAATTTTCCTTCGGTTAAAGTCCCAGTCTTATCACAAACGATAATTTCTGTTTTGGCAAGTGACTCTAGATAATTGCTTCCTTTGAGAAGAATCCCCATTCGAGAAGATTTTCCGATACTGGCAAAAAAGCTTAAAGGAATAGAAATGACAAGTGCACATGGACAAGAGACAACGAGAAAGGATAAACTGCGATATAACCACTCACTAAAATTTGCACTTTTCAGTAAAAGTGGCGGAAGTACTGCTAGTAAAATGGCAAAAACCACTACGGTTGGGGTATAGTATCTAGCAAACTTAGTGATAAATGCTTCTGATGTTGATTTTTTATTACTGGCATTTTCTACTAAATCTAGAATTTTACTAACGGTAGATTCTTTATATTCTTTGGTTACTTTTACTTTTAGAATTCCCTCTTTATTGATACATCCACTCATTACTTCATCTTTTTCGAAAACGTATCTTGGCATGGCCTCTCCCGTTAAACTTTTTGTGTCTAACGCAGAACTTCCTTCAACAATTATTCCATCAAGGGGTATTTTTTCTCCTGGTTTAATCCGAATTATCTGTCCTACTTTTACTTCTTCTGGTGATACTTTTAACTCTTGATTTCCTTTTAGTAGGTTGGCATAATCTGGACGTATATCCATTAAGCTAGTAATTGATTTTCTAGATTTTCCCACGGCATAACTTTGAAATAATTCCCCTACTTTGTAAAAAAGCATTACACTAAGTGCTTCTGCTGTCTCACCGATAAGAATGGCTCCCAAGGTTGCTAGGGACATGAGGAAGTTTTCATCTAACATTTTACCACGCAAGATATTTTTCCCCGCTTTTTTTAATACATCTATTCCTACGATAAGATAAGCACATAGTAAAAAACTCAAATAAAGAGTGGGAATCTCTTTTAACCATAGTATGCTAACTACAGTAATGACTAGAGAAAGGATAATTTTCTTTAATTCTTTTTTTTGTCTTTTTGTCATTCGCTTAATTCCTCTAAGGTAATTTCATCGTCTTCCTGACGAATAATTTTCTTTAATTTTTGTAATGCTTCTTCTTTATTTTCTGTATCAAAGGTAAGTTTTTCAGTAAAAAAGTTTATGCTTACATTTTCTAATCCTTGTTCTTTATTTAGTGCTTCTTCTAATTCGCGTGCACAATTCGCACAATCTAATCCTTCGATTTTAAATTTGTAAGTTTTCATTGTTTTCCTTCTTTCTTATTTTTTATGATTAATGTGTTCTAAGCCAATTTCAAATAGCTTCACAATATGTTCATCATCTAACATGTAGTAGACTTCTTTTCCACTTTTTCTACATCTAACAACACCACTTCTTCTCAGTGTTGCTAATTGATGAGAAATGGAAGATTTAGTCATATTTAATGTATTGGCTAAATCACATACGCACATTTCACTAGCATCTAGTGCAAAAAGGATTCTACATCTTGTCGTATCCCCAATTAATTTGTATAAATCGGCTAAATGATTAAAGGTATTTTCATCGGGCATAGTTTTTAAAACTTCTTCGACGACATGCTGGTGAATGATATTGCAATCACAAGTAAATTCATTTCTGGACATATAATTCTCCTCTTATTATTCTATTCTTTTTGTTGATTTGTTGTTCAACTGTTTTTATTATAGTTGAATATATATTCAATTGTCAAGTGTTTTTTCATAAATTTAATGAGCATTTTCTTCTTTTTATATTGACGGCTTTTCACAAAGTTTTACAATGATTTTACTATTCATTTGTTAATTTTGCTTGTCTTTCGTATTTTATATTACTTAAATTTTCGCATATAAAAACATCAACTCCATTTTCTAGAATTGATATTTTTTGTTTATCTTTTTGCGATTACTCATCAATCGAGATAAGCTCATATTCCCTTGTTCCTGCACCAAGTTTTTCTGCTGTGTCGATAATATAAATTCCTTTTTTCTCTTCTATTCTCTGAATAAGCTTTTCTTTTCCTTTATCTTCACTATTGTAAATGATATCTACACAAGCTTGGTCAATAGCAACAGGGTCTAAACTGGCTAGTATTCCTATATCTTGCATACAAGGAAGAGAGGCATTTCCATCACAATCACAATCTAGAGAAATATTAACCATTGCATTAATGTAGGCAATATTTCCTTTAAAGTATTCTACAATACTACTTGCGGCATCTCCCATCGACTTGACAAAAGATACTTGCTCTGTTTCAAATACATTCCCTGTGGTATCCCCTGCTCCATGAATATAGGCTTTTCCGAAAGATGAGGCACAACCAATCGAAAGTTGCTTTAATGCTCCGCCAAAACCTCCCATGGCATGTCCCTTAAAATGGGATAGAACTAACATGGAATCATAATTTGCTAGATTTTTTCCTATATAGTTCTTTTGAATTTGAACACCATTTGGTATTTCTAACTCTATATCTGGTCCTTCACTATCTAATATGTCTACATCAAAATATTTTGTCCAACCATGATGTTCCATCAATTTTTGATGCTTTTCTGTTGTATTTCTCTCACCAGGATAAGCGGTATTACATTCTACTACCGTTCCCTTTACGTTTTCCACAATTTCTTTTACAAATTCCGGCTTTAAATAATTTCTATTTCCTTCTTCTCCGGAGTGTAGTTTAACGGCTACCTTTCCTTTCAGTTCTACCCCTAATTTTTCGTATAGTTTGACTACACTTTCTGGGGTTACTTCTTTTGTAAAATAGACCTTAGCTTTTTCCATTTTCATTCCTCCTCTTCTTTTATTCTATCAAATTTTTTGTTGTTCTAACATTAAAATTTTGTACTTTCTAAAATAAAGTGATTTGTTCTATTTTGGGGCTTTCCTTTTTATACGCATTGATAATGTCTTCCATTTTATACAAAATTCCGTATTTTTCACATTCTTCTGTGAATACTTTATATAATCTTTTAGCATTTGGTACAGGACAAAAATAGCGATTCCCATAACGTTTTATATATTTACTTTTTAATCCAATAAATGAACGATTTAATTCATTAAAATAATCATCTCTTTGATTTTGTCGTAAAGTCATTCCCATATCCGTGTAGATGAATCTAGCACCAGAGGCACTTGCTAATCGAATTAACTCTTTAATATCTTCTTCACTATCCGTAATATAAGGTAGTACGGGAGTTAACGTAATCCCTGCAAATATGCCATTATCCGTTAAGCTTTTAAGTGCTGAAAATCGCATGGAAGAGGGGCAAACATTAGGTTCTATTATTCTTGATAACTCATCTTTTGGTGTAGTAATCGTAAACTTGACAATCACGTTATTTCTCTTTCTGATTTCTTTTAATTTATCGATATCTCTTAAAATCATATTACTCTTAGTATCAATAGAAACACCAAATCCATACTTTGCAATGAGTTTTAAAGCTTCTCTTGTCTGTTGAAATTCTTTTTCATTCGGATTATACGGGTCTGACATCGAGCCAATTCCAATGACTCCTTTCTTTCGTACTTTAGAAAGTTCTCGCCCAAGAATCTGAATGGCATTGATTTTACCTCTAACTATATTAAAATGGTCAATGTGATAGCAACTACTTCTACTATCACAATAAATACATCCATGAGAACATCCTCGATACAAATTTATACAGTAATCGATTCCATACCACGTATTACCATAGTTTACTTTCGAGAGAATCGTTTTTGCTTCAATCATTTTCATTTTAATTTTTCCACTAATTTTTCAAAGGAATTGGCATTTAATATTGTATTGGATAGAAATTTTCCTTGATAAAAGTTTGCCCAACTATTGAGTATGCAGGGAGCGTTTTTGGCCTTTTCTAGACTATCGACTTTGATGATATTTAAAGGAATATTGTGATTTTTCGCATAATCTGATAATTCTTTTACTTCATACTCCACATAAGGACATTCGGGAGTATAATAGATTGTAAATTCCTTCTCTTCAATTTTCATTTCTTTCGCACAAGAATTGAATTTTGGTGTTTCTTGATTATTGAACGGGAGTGCTAATAATTGATAGTCGCCAATCTCATCGACCGCTTCAAAATGATAATGAAGAAAAAAGTTCTTTTCTCCTAAAAAGGGCTTTTTCTTTTTTGTCGTTATGGTACAGATTCCATTCATCCCTTTTTCTTTAGCATCATTGATGGCATAGGTTAACAATTCTTTGGCGATTCCTTTTCCTTTAAAACTTCCTGCAACCCATAGGCAATAGATGTATTGGTAGTTTTTTCCTGAAAGTGGAACCCATGCAGTTTCTATCGGTTCATATTCGATAAATACTTTTCCTCTAGCATCAAGCTTTCTAAACACATGTCCATCTTTTAACTTGCTTTTTATCCACGCTTTTTTCTCGGTTACTCCGATTTGGTGTTTAGGGTCCCCAATCGCACAACAAATATGTTCTTCTTCAATATTTTCTAAGGTTAGGTTAATATACTCATTCATTTTATTTCACTCCTTCTAATGTTTTTATCCCTTGAATCATGATTTCTAAAGATAATTCGAAACTTTCCTGAATCGAGATTGGATTTCCAAAGGAATGGTTGTTGACTAGTAATGAAAATCCTTCTAAAAAGCTTCTTAATGTCTTGATGATGTGCTGAATATTTTCCTCACCGATATCAAGCGAAGAAAGGACTTTAAACAGTAAGTCGAATAATCGCTTTGTTGCAAGTTTTGCCTCCTCACTTTCATATTTGCTGTACCAAAGCATCGCGGTAAAGACACCTTGATGATTCGTCGCATACTGATAGAAGGCATAACACATGTTTTTTATTGCATCATACCCTGAGATACCAATCGCTGAATCTAGTATTTTTTCTTCTACTTGTTTCCAACCATAAATCATTAACTTTTCTTTTAGGTCTTCTAAACTAGAAATGTGATTATATAAAGATGGGGATTTAATGTTTAGATTTTCTGCTATCATTTTTAGTGATAAGTTATCAAAACCGACTTTATCGGCTAATGCAGCAGAAGTTTCAATAATTAATTCGTGATTTATATTATTTTTTGACATAATTTTCTCCTTACTAATTTCATTAATAGTTTAACTAATTCAATTAGTTTTGTCAAGATATTAAAAAGCCACTTGCAAATAAGAGTACTCACAAATAGCTTCTTCCACACTTTTTCATACTTTAATTTTCTATGTTTTTTATCATTATAGTTATTTTTCGATTTGCTTTTTTTATCTTTTTTAGCACAATCATAGAAATTGAGTACCCTATACGGGGAACTATGTTTCATCAAAATTTTAGGAATTACTGTTTCTCTCCACAATTTTTACAAAATGTAGAATCTTCATCAATGATGCTTCCGCAATGTTTACAATAGATTCCTGAATCCTCTGTAAGTCCTTTTTTTATTGCACGAGCTGTCATTTCTATTCCTGCTTTGGTTGCATTAGCCATATCTGTTGATATGCTTTTGATATCCTCCTTGGACTCATCCATCATATATTTTGTTGCTTTTACTTGTCTACTCATCATTTTTCCTCTGAATTTTGGACTAATGAGCTGGGCAATGACCAAAACAAAAACAATTATGATAAATATTGGTACGATAAAAAATATTGCCTTTATCACTTATGATTCCCACCTTTCTTACTTTCATTATATCATAGTGGAAAGAATGCTAAAATGTTAAATATTAAAAATTCAAAGTTTAATCCATCTGGTATAGTTATAAAACTACTCCGAACTTATCCGTAGATAAGCCATAAAACCTAGCGATAATTTTCCCTTATGTTGTAATACACTATTGAAAAAATCATTCAAATTATAATTGGACATCAACCGACTTAAAATTACTATAGTACCTTGCAGATATAGTGGTAAACTTCAATACACAATAATCTGGGTCAGTTACTCCTTTTTTATAATACATCGTATCACCAAATTTCCACAACATTTCTTTTGACTCTTTATCTTCTAAAACTTCTACTGTTCCTTTAAGCATTATTCCCCGATAAAATCTCTTATTGCAAAAATAAACACACGCCTTTGGATTATTTTTGAATGATTGGACTTTTAATGATGAGGTGTTCGTTGAAAAATAGATTTCTTTTATTCCATTTCTTTTTCTGGGTTTTAACATTGCTTTGGTATTTGGGAATCCGTCTTTATCAATAGAACTAATATAGCAAATACTTTGCTTGTCCATCATTTTTCCAATAGTTTTTTCTATATCTTTCATCGTTCTACCTCCCTTTTGAATTGTAAATTACTCAATTACATTAGGTTCAAAAAATGTCCAGCAACACCGATAATCGTTCCTAAAACAATAGACATTATTGTCATTGCTATAGGACTTTTTTTATCTTCTTTAACCACTAAAATGATTACGGGAATCGCTAGAAGAATAGCAATAATTCCACCTCGTAGCCACCATAAATTTCCAAACCAATTGATGCTAAAGATAATAAAAGGAAGAATCAAATAATAGATAAATGCAGATAAGCAAGAGTATTTATCTACTTTCATTTTAATCATTGGTAATACATCTAATGTTCCGGCAACGACACCAATCAATAATGTTAATAAGAAATTCATTTATTCCACCTCCTTTCTAAAATTTATATTGATTTCGTATTAAATCGAGTTTATCTCTTGTCACGAAGAATTAAATTGTTAAGTGAATTCATTTTTAAACCTTAATTTTTAATTTGTTAATATCTATCTTTATACTTTTCTTTTGCTAAATTAACAATTTCATGAACAAATTTTTCTTTACCATTCGTATATAAGTCTCGATTAGGATTATATCGATTAAATAATGCTATCTTTAGTTTTTCATATTCTTGAGCCCTTGATTGATGTTCATTAAGATAATCTCGAAAATATAAGCAATCGCAATCTCCCTGTTTTTTTATGTGAATGTGAAACACTTTATCTGCATATCCACTTATGGTATACCCTTTATTAAAGGATAAGTTATCTGCGCTTTCATTCATTAAAATATAATCATGATTCAGCAATATATTTTTTACAACATCTTTATGAGTAAAGTCAATTTCTATTAGAATGTCAACAATTGGTTTGGTTTTAATCTTGGCAATTGAAGTGCTACCTATATGACTTATTCTAGTGATATAACTGCCTAGTAAGGATTTTAAATTTTCCTCTTCATCTAAGTAAATGTCTTTAAATTTATCTGTATTATCTGTTAGAACTATAGGAAATAATTCCCACAATTCCTCTAAAGTCATATCTTTTAATTCCATAAATCTCCCACTTTCAAAGCGTAATTTACTGTTCTAATTTTATTAACTTCTCTAGCTGTAACTAATCGATTCATTTGTTTCTTCGTTATTTTTATCATAAACCTTTATTACTTAAAAGTAAAGTTATTTTAAATTGGCTTATACTTTCTTCTCTTTTCATCTGAATTGTAAAAGTAAATTCCACCTCAAATTAAAATAAAGTGGAATTTACTT